>JANYDT010000232.1 GCA_025359845.1 Acidimicrobiia bacterium | reverse complement strand
CGCCCCGAAATCGCGGCACTGACGATGTCGGGTTCCAGCCTTCTGGTCGCCGTCAACGCGCTCCTCCTCAAGCGGCTCCGCCTCCCGGCGCCCACCGCCGTGGCGGCACCGGTTCCGGCCTCCGACACTACGTCGTAGACGTGGACGCCGCTCCGCCTACCTACCGCCAATCCCGGCGCCCGAACCGAATCGGGTCGGTTCTTGCCGCCAAGGGTCGTCACATCCCGATCCTGACCCGTTCTGGGAGCACGACCGCGATGCCCGTCAATCGTCGGGTGCGGTCAGTCATGGCGCGAGCAGATGTCTCGAACGGATGGAGCGGGCCGACGACCGAGCCGGGGGTGAGTCGACCGTGAGCCAGGTCGGCCAGGCACCGGGCATGCTGCAGGGCTTCCCACCACTCAACTGCGGGCGCGTCGATTTCGGTGGTGTTTCGGTAGGAGTCGATGAAGGAAGTCGCGAGGTGGGTGGTGATGCGGGCGATGATCGGGCGCAGCGGTCCGGGTACGCCGATCGGGGCGCAGCGCAGCAGCGCGGCGGTGAACCCGATGTCCATCTCCCGCGGCGCAAGGGTGGCGCTGGTCCAGTCGAGCACCGTGACCGTCCCCCTGTCGTCGATGAGCAAGTTGAACGGGTGCAGGTCACCGTGGCACACGACGGCGTTCGCCGGGGTTGGCCGATGATCGTCGAACCATGACCGCAGCAGATCGAATCCGGAGGACTGATTGGAGGTAGCTCCCTCGAGGGCGGCGAGATAGGGGGCTGCGCCCAGTTCAGACGCTTCGACACCGGCGTCGTCGAGCAGGACTCGCAACCCGGCGGGTTCGCACGCGTGCAACTGGAGCGCGGCGTCGACCAGAATGGCTGGCAGTGTCTTCAGAATGGGGCGCAACCTGAACAGGGCGGGCCCGAGCCGGAGACCGGTTAGGGGCGAACGCCCTTCGGCGAGGGGCATGACCATGAAAGCGGCGCCCAACCCGGGCGCAGTTCCCGACGCCAGGACGCTCGGAGTCCGGTAGCCCGTGTCGGCCAGCCATCGCTGCACGATCGTCTCCCGCCGCCCGGCGACAGCGTCGGGCATCACGCGCAGCACCAGCGGCCCAACGAACGCGGCAGGTGCATGATCGAGTTCGAATCCGTAGATCTGCGCCCAGAAGCCGCCACCGATCCGCTGGGGCGCCCTCCGGAACGAAATCTTGTGGCCCGTTTCGGCGGACAGGGCCTCAAGGAGCGCCCGCGCGACTTCGTCCGATTGCCCCATAATGCTACAGTAAACACTGTAACAGTCTTCAATGTCAATGTCATCTATGATTGCGTCATGGATGAGATGTTCACCATCGACGTACTGGCCGCACGGGCCCGCATGGCGTCCCGCACGATCCGCCAGTATCAGACCGCCGGGCTCGTGGATCCTCCGACACGCAAAGGTCGCATCGGCCTGTACGCCGCCAGTCATTTGGAACGCCTGGAGGCGATTCGCCGCCTCCAGGAGCGCGGCTACTCGCTCGCCGGAATGCGTGACCTGTTCGACGCATGGGAACGCGGACGTGGCCTCCGGCATGTCATCGGGGCGGAGTCTGCCAATCCCGGTCCTGCGGCCGATGAGGCCCCGGTCCTGGTCGACGAAGCACAGCTCATGGCGGCGATGCCGTCGCTATCGAACGCCAAGGTCCGCAAGGCGGCGATTACCTCAGGTCTCATCGCCACGTCGTCCGAGTCAGGAACCGGTTGGGTCGTGTGCAGTGAGTCTGCTCTCATCTTGGTCGCCGATCTCGTCGAGCACGGCGTCGCCGCAACCGATGCGATCGCCCTGCATCAGATGCTGCGCTCGTCGCTCGAGCGACTCGGGCAGAGCATCGCCGCGACTCTCGGCCGTATTGATCCGGCCCAGGAGCGCCTCGACTTCCTGCGTCGAAATCGAGCGGTTCTCGGTCGGGCCGTGGCCACACTTCTCAGCGAATCCGTCGGACGGGCACTGCCGACCGGCGACGTCGATCAGATCCGCGTCGGCGCCGTCCGTGACCGGCGCCTAAAACCGGAACGGCGATCGCCTGTCATGTGAGCGCTCCTAAGCGTTGACGCAAACTATTGGCAAGGTCATGGCCGTCTCGCGAGGAATGCGTAGCCGTACACGTCGAACGCTCGGGCCTTCTCTTCGCCGGTGGCGCCGCCAAACGTGTCGACCGCTTCGCCGATGTGAACGTCCACGAATCCAGTTTCTTCCAGCATCTTCTGCCAGCCCACACGGGGCAGCCCACCGGCAATTCAGCCGGTCCACAAGTCGACGTCGCGCATCGCCTCCTCCGGCACGGGCCGGCCGTTGGCGATGTCGGCGAACTGGAGTCGACCACCGGGCTTGAGCACGCGGCGGATCTCCTCGAACACGGCGCGCTTGTCCGCGCACAGGTTGATGACACCGTTGGAGATCACGACGTCGGCCCAGGCCTCTTCGACGGGTAGGGCCTCGGCGAAGCCTTCGCGGAAGTCGACGTGCCCGAGGCCAAGCGCGGCCGCCGTCTCGCGGGACTTCGTCAGCATCTCGGCAGTCATGTCGACACCGGCGACGTATCCGCCGGGTCCGACTTGGCCGGCCGCGATGAACGAGTCGAACCCCGCACCGGAGCCGATATCGACGACCCGCTCACCCCGGACCATTCGCCGCAGCGAGAACGGATTGCCGACACCGCCAAACGACTCGACGGCGCGATCAGGCAGCGCGTCGACGGCGGCGGCCTCGGAGCCGAGGCGGGCAGCCAGCGGCCGGCCGGTGTGGAAATGAAACACGCCGTGCGGGTCAACTGCCACTTCGCGGTACTTGTGGCGGACCTGTTCGCGGAGTGCGTCGGCGTCGACGAGGAGGTTGGCAGCCATTGGTTTCACGTTCCTTTCCCGACTGCCACGGGCAGCCCGGCTCGTTTCCATTCTGGGAATCCGTCGATGAGTCGGCGCGCCCGAAACCCCCGACGGTTCAGTTCTCGCACCGCTTCGTCGGCGTACACGCAGTACGGGCCACGGCAGTACGCGACCACGTCGCCGTCATTGGAAAGTGCTCGGAGGTGGCGTCGCAGTTCGCTGATCGGCACCGAACGCGCACCGGCGATGTGGCCGGAGGCGTACTCCGTGGCCGGACGAACGTCGAGCACCACCATTACCTCGCGTCGCTTGAGCCGGGCGGCCAGTTCCTTGCGGTCGATCAGCTCGACACCGTCTCGGTCGCCGAGGTACGCGCCCGCCAGTCGCTCCAGCCCGGCGACGTGGGCGCCGGCCACGTCACGCATGGCCGACCACAGTTCGGCGACGCGTTCGCCGGCCAGCGAGTAATAGATACGCACACCGTCGCGGCGGGTGCTCAGCAGACCCGCTCGGGCCATGCTGCGCAGATGATGTGACGTGTTGGCGACGCTCTGGTCGATTTCGAGCGAGATGTCCTCCACCGACCGTTCGCCCTGAGCCAGCAGGTCCACGATCTCGGCCCGGCGGCCACTGGCCAGTGCCTTGGCGACTTCGGCGAACCCGTCGTAGAGAGCGTCCTTGGCTGCCCTGTGACCCATGGTCGCATCATGCGCCCCTACAGACGACTTTGTCAAGTATTCAAATGATATCTTGACAAATTGCCTCGGACCAACGCATCATTGTGTTGCGCCGCGATCTCGAGAGGATGAGGAGTTGAGCATGCGAGTTCATGCATTCGTCGATGAGGGTCTTGGTCACTCGTCGTATGTGCTCGATCTCGGCGACGGGACGGCCGCGGTGGTTGATCCTCCTCGCTTCCCCGCCGACCACGAGCGCCTGGCCGACACCCACGGGCTGCGTTTGGCGTGGACGCTCGACACCCACTCACACGCTGACTACGTCACCGGCAGTCCTGCATTGGCCGACCGCGGAAGCGTGTTCATCGCGCCCGCCGCGTCCAATCTCGCCACCGCGCACCGGGCTGTCATTGACGGCCAACACGTCGCACTAGCGACCGGAGTGCAGCTCACCGCGCTGGCCACGCCCGGTCACACCCCCGATCATCATGCTTACCTCGTCGGGAGCGAAGGGCGGCCGCTCGCGTTGTTCACGGGCGGGTCACTGATGGTCGGCGCGGTCGGACGCACCGACCTCTGCGGACCCGAGCTGGCCGAGCCACTCGCCCACGAGATGTTTCGCTCACTGCGCCGATTCGACGACCTGCCCGACGACCTCGCCGTCTGCCCGACCCACGGCGCCGGCTCGTTCTGCTCCGCTCCCGGTGCGACGGAACGGACCACCACCCTCGGCCGCGAACGTGCCACCAACCGGCTCTTTGCCATCCGCGACGAAACCGCCTTCGTCGAGGAGCTGCTTGAGGGATTCGGTACGTTCCCGACGTATTTCTCTCGGCTCCCGGAACTCAACCGGCTCGGACCTCGCCGGTACGACACCATCCCGTTTCTGCCAAAGCTCGGCGTCGTCGAATTTGACCGCCACCTCGAGACCGGAGGCATCGTCATCGATGTCCGGCCGATCGCACGATTCGCAGCTGGTCACGTACCGGGTTCGGTCTCCAACGCGTTGCGCCCCGTGTTCGCCAGTTGGCTCGGTTGGCTGATCGACCCCTCCCGGCCGGTCGTGTTTGTGCTCGACCCGGACCAGGACCGCGGCGAACTGGTCCGCCAATGTCTCGACGTCGGCCACGAGCGCATCACGGGGGAACTCGACGGAGGAATCGATGCCTGGACCGGGTCCGGCCGTGGCATCGCAACGATCCCCTTGACCGCGCCGTACGAGATCGAGGGAACCGTGGTCGATGTTCGCCAGGCCAACGAGTACATCGGTGGTCACCTGCCCGGCGCCTGGAATGTCGAACTCGGCTCGATCGCGACCGCTGTGCTATCAGACGCCATGGTGACGTTGATGTGCGGTCACGGCGAACGGGCCATGACTGCGGCGAGCCTTCTCACTCGGCGGGGACATCGACATGTTCGCGTCCTTGATGGCGGACCCGAGACCTGGGCTGCCGCGACGGGCCAGCCACTGCTCGCCGGACAATGACCGCCACCGACCCGGGCCCCGACATCGCCGCGGTGGTCCGTCTCGGGCTGAAAGAGAACCTGGCCCAGTTCGCGTTGCTCGTCGGTGTCAACGCGCTCGTCGGCGGCATGATCGGCCAGGAACGCACTGTACTCCCGCTCCTCGCCAAAGAGGTGTTCGGGCTCACCGCGTTCACCGCGACACTGACGTTCATCGCCGCGTTCGGCGCAGTGAAAGCCGTAACGAACTTCTTCGCCGGCACGCTCTCTGACCGGTACGGACGCAAACCCGTCCTCGTCGCCGGCTGGATCATCGGCACACCTGTCCCGATCCTGCTGATGTGGGCACCAACCTGGGGATGGATCGTCTTCGCTAACGTCCTCCTCGGTGTCAACCAAGGCCTCACCTGGTCAACCACCGTCATCATGAAGATCGACCTCGTCGGACCCGCCCGCCGAGGGTTCGCCATGGGCCTCAACGAAGCCGCCGGTTACGGCGCCGTCGCCGTCACCGCGCTCGCGACCGGCTTCATCGCCGAGCACGCCGGGCTCCGCCCCGCACCGTTCTTCCTCGGCCTCGCCTACGCCGCGTTGGGTCTCGGCCTCTCCACCGTCTTCGTCCGTGAAACCCGCGGACATGCCCAGCAGGAAGCCGCCGGCCACTCCGTCAGCAATGAGCAACATCGCGAGGCCCTCAGCACGGCCGAGATCTTCCGGCTCACCTCCTTCCGCGACAAGGCACTCTCCTCATGCTCGCAGGCCGGGCTTGTCAACAACCTCAACGACGGACTCGCTTGGGGCCTGTTCCCGATCTTGTTCGCCAGCGCCGGCCTGTCCGTCGGGCGTATCGGTGTCCTCGCCGCGCTGTACCCCGCGGTATGGGGCGTCGGGCAGCTCTACACCGGCGGACTGTCCGACCGCGTCGGCCGCAAACCGCTCATCGTCGCCGGAATGCTGATCCAAGGGGCCGCCATCGCCTGGATCGGCGCCACCCATACCTTTGCCGCCTGGGCGGCCGGAGCGATCCTCCTCGGCGCCGGCACCGCCATGGTCTACCCAACCCTCCTCGCCGCAATCGGCGACGTCGCCCACCCCGCCTGGCGCGCAAGGTCCATCGGGGTCTACCGCCTCTGGCGCGACGGCGTCTTCGCCGTCGGGGCACTCCTCGCCGGCATTCTCGCCGACGCAATCTCCATCCCCGCCGCCATCTACGCCGTCGCCGCCCTCACTGCCGCCTCCGGCCTCGTCGCCGCGTTTCGCATGTACGAAACCCACCCCGGGCCGAGGCCCACAACCGGAGGGTCGCGTCGATATCGATAACCTGGACCACCCCGAACAGATCGACCTGTTGCACCCAGCATCCCGCATCAGTAGGGCACTTCTGTGGAAGTCTCGACCCTCACCCCCCGCCGATACCGAACGGGGCTAGCGTCAGGCCAATGGAGATTTCCTGCGCGTTTCCGACCACTCTCGATACGCCCGACCACATCGTCATCGCCGAGGAGCTCGGCTACAAGCGAGCCTGGATCTACGACACACCGCAGCAGAGCCCCGACGTATGGATGACGCTCGCGCTCGCCGCCGTGCGAACCAGCCGCATCGCCCTCGGCCCAGGAGTGCTCGTCCCCAGCTTGCGCCATCCGATGGTCAACGCCTCCGCCACCGCCACGCTCGCGGCGTTGGCCCCCGATCGGGTCGTGATCGCCTTCGGGACCGGCTTCACGGGCCGCCGGGCAATGGGATATGGCGCCATCACGTGGGGCTTCATGCAGCGCTACATCGCTGCCTATCGCGGCTTGTTGAGAGGTGAGATCATCGAATGGGAGGGCGCCAAGATGCAGATGCTGCACCCCACTCGGCACGCGCCGCCGCGCCCGATCGACGTCCCGATACTCATCGGCGCTCTCGGGCCGAAGGGTCGACGGATCGCTCACGACATCGGTGACGGACTGTTCGTCGCGTTGAGCGTCGACGACGAAGTCGCGGGCTTCGACTGGGTTTCGCTCCTGTTCTACGGCACCGTGCTCGACGACGGTGAGCCGGCGACGTCGCCGCGCGCCAAAGCGGCGGCCGGCCCTGGTTGGGCCCTCGCGTATCACGCCGGGTACGAGTTGGGGGGGCGCACCGCCGTGATGGAGATCCCCGGTGGTCGCGACTGGCTTGCCGTCATCGACCGCAAACCCGAGGACCAACGGCACCTCGGCGTGCACGTTGAGCACTGCGTCGGCCTGAACGCAGCCGATCTGGCTGCGTGGGACGCCGGTGGCGCGGCCATCGTCGAGCAGGTCACGATGACCGGCACAGCCGACGTCGTTCTCCGTCGCCTCCAGGGTCTGGGCGAACAGGGCGTGACAGAGCTGGTCTACCAACCGGCCGGAGAGGACATCAGCCGCGAACTCGAACGGTTCATGTCGACCGCTTCGAGCTGACTGCGTCAAGCCGATGACTAACATAGGTTCACGAGTGTGAATGTGAGCGTCCACGAGGCGAAAACCCACCTTTCCCGACTTTTGGCGCGGGTCGAGGCGGGCGACGAGGTCATGATCAACCGGGCTGAACACCCGTTGCTCGTCTGGTGAGGGTCGACGCCCCGCGCCTCAGGCACTCATCGGAGCTTTACGCGGAAAAATAGACATGACCGGTTTCGACGATCCCCGCCCAGAGGATCTGTTGGCCTATGAGGTCGCACTGCTTGACCCTAGAAATTGACGAAAGCCGGTGCAGTAGTGACCGAGCCAAAACGGGCTCTGTGCAAGGCCCCGAGCCGTAGCCCGAAAACGTTCCACGCTCGCATTCACAGAAAAGCGCTTCAACGGAAGCGCTTTGTGAGCCGCTTCACAAGCGCTCCAGCCACACCGGCGACCAGGCAAGGCGACGGGAGTCGGCGCCCGCCGCCGCCTCCACTCCAATACCCTGACCGGTATCGACACCAACCGAACCCGACCCGCCCCAACCGCCGGCCGCAACGACCGATCGATGACGCCGTCGGCGCTGCGGCGGGCGCTGCGCGGCCCGCCGTTTCGACGGTTTCTCAGCGCTCGCACCATCAGCCAATGGGGCGACACCTTCAATTCGGTCGCCCTTGTGATTGTCGTGTTCCGTCTCACAGGGTCCGGTGTCAAGGTCGCCGAGACGGTGGTGTTCGAGATCGTTCCCGTACTCGCGTTGGGACTCTTCGCCGGCACCGTCGTCGACCGAGCCCCCCGCCGGCGAGTCATGGTGATCGCCGACCTGGGCCGAGCCGCCGTTGCGGTCGCGCTCGCCGGGCTGAGTCAGCACCTGGGTGTCGTCTACGCGGCCGCCTTCACGCTGTCGTGCTTTTCGGTGTTCTTCAACCCTGCAGCCCAAAGCGCCCTGCCTGATTTGGTCGGGCCCGACGACGTGGTCACCGCGAACTCAGCCCTCTGGTCAGCGGCGGTCATCTCCCAAATCGCGCTGGCCCCGGTGGCGGGAGCCCTGGTTGTGTTCGCCGGCGCCGGGCCCGCCTTCGCCATCAACGCCGCGTCCTTCGTTGTATCGGCCCTCCTTATCTCCGGGCTCGAGTTGCCCGCGCGCCCGAGGCCAACGCCGAGTCGCCCACTCGCAGATATCGCCGTAGGACTGCGAACAATCCGCCAAAGCCCTTTTCTGTCGACGCTCGCCGCCGTGCAAGCTCTCGCTGCGCTATCGGCCGGCGCAACTTCGGCATTGCTCGTTGTGTTGGCCGAACGTCATCTCCATGTGGGGCCCGGCAGATACGGCCTGCTCATCGCCGCCATCGGTGTCGGCGCCGGCCTCGGACCTCTCGTGCTGCACCGCCTCGTCCGCGATGTGCGCCGCCCCGGATGGCTCTTCGGTCCTTATTTGGTGCGAGGAATTGTCGACCTCGTGCTCGCTGCCTCGGCCCGGTTCGGCGTCGCCGTCATCGCACTCGGCGCGTACGGCCTCGGGACCTCCACCGGCAACGTGACCTACAACTCGGTCATTCAGACAGTCGTGCCCGAAGCGGTTCGAGGACGGGTCTTTGCCTTTTACGACGTCGTCTGGCAAACCAGCCGACTGGCGAGCATCGGCCTCGGCGGCGTCCTGGCCGACGCCATCGGCATCCGAACGGTTTACGGCTTCGGCGGCGCCATGCTCATCGTGGCCGGTCTCCTCGGATTCGGTTTCGCCCGCGACGACCTGAGCCCAACCCACTGACAGAACGGAAGTTCAGCGCCAGATCGTGACGTGCACGGGCGGACGGGAAGGCGCATCGTCGGGACACCGGAACCGGCGCTATGCATCTCTGGTTCAGGTCGACCACCCGCCGGAGAACGAGAAGAACTGGCCTGTCTGGAATCGACTCCGACCGTCGAGGAGAACGGCGGTGAATTCCGCGAGTTCTGCCAGCGAACCGAGCCGGCGCATCGGCACCTGTGCTTCGATCCGCGCCCGCCGTTCGGGGTTGGCGGCCGCGCCGGTGGCGCGAAGGAACCCGGGGAAGTCCATGTAGTTGGTACCGATGGCGTTCACCGTGACGCCGTCGGCCGCGTGCTCGAGGCCGACGCTCCGCACGAGTGCGTTGGCCCCTGCTCTAGTGGAGGAGTACAGCGACACCCCCGGCTCGGGACGGGCGCCGGTGGCGCTCGTGAACACGACGATTTGGCCGCGTTGTTGAGCGAGCATCGGGGGCAGCACGGCGCGTAGGCCGTGGAAGACCATGTCGAGGTTGGCGCTCTTTACGGTGTCCCACTCGTCTTGCGTTGCTTCAAGGAAGCGGCCGAGGACGATCTTACCGGTCACGAGGCACGCCGCGTCGAGCCGCCCGAAAGCACGCATGGCCTCGTGAACGAGTTGCTCGTTGCCGGCGGCGGTGCCGAGCCCGCCGGTGCCGGCCATGAACCCGTCGCCGGCCGTTCCGACGGCGGCGACTTCGGCGCCGCCGTCGCGGAGTTCTTCGACGAACTCGCTCGACGGTTGATGAAGCACCAGTCGATGTCCGCTGCGGGCCAACAACCGCGCCAGCGGGGGGCCGACGTAATCGCCGGCAAAGGTGATCAGTGCGACGGGCGAATCGGGCATTGTCGAATCGGGCATTGTCGAATCATCGCCTTTTTCGTAGGCGAGGGCGCTATCGACGCGACGGGAGCCCCGCCCCCCCGTCCGGTCATGGTGATCGCCGAGCCGCGATCGAGTCAGGCGCCGAACACAGCGCCGGCGGGGGAGCCGTCTCAGTTGCTTACGGCCTATACCCGCGAGCCCACGTTCGTAGCCTTTGCGCAGCCCGAGTATCGAAGGCGCTGTGAAGGGCCAGTGCCGCTTTCACTCGCACCGTGATGTCGGCGTCGGGTCCGCACATCGGACACGACCGGATGTGACGCTCGACCCGGGCCGCCCGTGCGTCGTTGAGTTCGCCATCGACGAAAGCGTCGAGCATGCGGCGGTAGCGGATGTGCGCGATCATGGACACGTCGCGAAGAACCCGCTTCCGTCGTCGATCCTTCCCGACTCTCCGACTTTTTGAACGCCGCGCAAAGGGGCGGGTGTTCGTCCTCAGTGGTGGGAATACGGTGCGTACCGGACCGGGTTCCTGTGGCGTGTCCGGTCTATCCACCAGCAGCGACGCCTTCGAGTGTTTCGTCTTGCCCGAGATCGAACTGCTCCTTCGAGTTGCGGGTTCGCTGACCCGCAACCCAGCCGACGCGGAGGACTTGGTGCAGGACACGTTGTTGCGGGCGTTTCGTAGCATCGACAACTTCGATGGTCGTTACCCCCGGTCCTGGCTGCTGACCATTCTCCGGAACACACACATCAACCGGAACCGTCGTCGCCGCCCCGAGCTGCTGCGAGAGCCACAAGCCCAGGCCCAGGTCGCTGCCCCGGCCAGTGACGCACCTGATGCCGGCGTGGAGGCCATGTTCGATGTCGAGATCGACCGTGCCCTGCGGTCTCTGTCTGAACCGTTCCGTCGGGTGATGGAACTGGTTGACATCAACGGGTTGACGTACGCGGAAGCAGCAGAGGTGCTTGGTGTGCCGGTGGGAACGGTAATGAGCCGCTTGCACCGCGCCAGAACCCGAATCCGACAACGTCTCGACCGCGCCGGCCTCGCCCCAAAGAGTCGCTCATGAATCGGGCGTATCGTCTGCTCAACGTGTTCGGTCGGCGTTTCCGAGCCCCGATGTCGTGCCCCGAGGTGGGCAGACTGCTGCAGCGCTACCTCGATGGAGAACTCGATGCCGAAAGGACCAGACACATCGTCGAGCATCTCGACGACTGTCGCCGATGTGGGCTCGAGGTGGAGACCTACGAGCGGATCCGGGTCGCATTGGTTGAGCGTCGCGGCCAAGTACCCGCTGAGTCGATTGCCCGACTGCACGAGTTCGGCCAACGCCTCTCCAACGGCCCTGACAACAGGGGCACGCACGACCGCTGAATTCTCAAGATGTTGAAATAGCGGGCTGTTGAGGCGGGTTTCCTCCCTGCCTGAATCGATCGGGCGGACTTCACCTCAATGAAAGAAGAAACCCATGCGCAAGATGATCGCCGCGGTATCCATCGCCGGAATCAGCCTGTTCACCCCGCTCACAGCCTTCGCCCAGAGCACCACCACCCCTCTCACGCCATCAACGATGGATCTGCATCCCACCAAGGTCACACCGAAAGCGACCGGTGCGGTGACCGTCAAGGCGGCCGGCGCCGGCCAGTTCGCCATTCACGTCGACGCCCACGGTCTTCCCAAGCCTGCCACGCTGAAGTCCAAGAACGTCCGTCGCACCTACCTGGCGTGGATCATCAACGGCAAGGACATGAAGAACATGAGTGTGCTGACGCTCAAAGCCGGTCGCAACGCCGGTGACTACACCGCAGACGGGACCGTGACACTGCCGTTGGTCTCCGAGGTGATGATCACCGCAGACGTGAAACCCGCTCAGACAATGCCCACGATGCCCCAGATCACCCTGTTGCAGACAGGAAAGATGTAAGCACAAGTTACGGGGCCCTCGCCGTGCCACTATATGTCAGCTGCATATAGCGGCGGAGGGCGCTGAGTACCCTTCTCGGTCGGGTAGGGCCCACCGGGGTGCCCGCTCGACCTAAGGAGCACGCTAATGACGAAGCACCGACCATCACCGCTGAAGCGGTTCGGCGCGCTGGTTGGAGCGGGTCTCGCCACCCTGCTCTTTGCCGGCCTGGCGCCGAGCAGTTCAGCTGCGGCCCACAAGACCGTCGTGAAAAAGGTTGCCCCGACGAAGAGGGCGACCGCGCTCAGGAGGACTACGACGAAACCGAACACCACGGCGGCGCCCCCTACGACGGCCGCGCCCACCACGGCCCCGCCCACGGCCGCATCCACGACGGCGCCGGCCACTACCACCCCGCCCGTCACCGCGCCACCGACGACGGCGGTTCCTCGAGGTGGCGTCCTGGTCGCCGCCATCTCTTCCGACCCCGGCCAGTTGAATCCTGCGATCACGACCAGTGGCGCCGTCCACAGCGCGTCGGAGTTGATGTTCAACGGATTGGTGGAGATCGACGCCAAGGGCCGCCTCGTACCCGAACTGGCCGAAAGTTGGACCGTGAACAGCGGCGACTACACCTTCAAGCTCCGCAGGGGCGTGCTGTGGCACGATGGGCAGCCGTTCACGTCCGACGATGTCAAGTACACGTTCGAGGAGGTGCTCACGAAGCTGCACGCCCGCACCCGGGCCTCGGTCGGCGACGCCATTTACAAGATCGAGACACCCGATCCGCTCACGGTGGTGTTTCGCTTCTTCAAGCCGTACTCGCCGTTCCTCCAGCAGCTCAACGTGACCGAGGCGCCCATCCTTCCGGCGCACATCTATCGTGGGACTGATCCGTCGACCAACCCCGCCAATCTGAAGCCGATCGGAACGGGGCCGTTCAAGTTCGAGTCCTATCGTCCCGGCGCTGAGCTACGTCTTACCGCCAACAAGAGTTACTTCAAACCTGGGCTCCCATACTTGGATGGCGTAGTGCTCCGAGTGATTCCCGACGCGTCGAATCAAGCGATCGCGCTGGAAGCCGGTGAGGTGGATTTCATCTACGGTGTAAACGGCCCTGACCTCCCGAGAATACAGGCCAACAAGTCGCTCGCCACGCTCGAGACGCTCAACAATCCCGGTGGATCGAACTGCATCATGACGGTGAGTTTCAATCTCGACAAGCCGATATTCGGTGATCAGCGCACGCGCCAGGCCGTGTTGCAGTCCCTTGACCGAAAGCAGTTCCTCGACCGGATCCTGTTCGGTCAGGGCAAGGTTGCGACCGGGCCGATCGCCAGCGGAATCCCGTTCGGCTACGCCAAGGATCTGGCTATGCCGGGGTTCGACCGCGCCGCCGCCGCCCGACTGCTCGACGATGCCGGCTGGAAACGTACGGGCTCGGGCACCCGCACGGCCGACGGCGTCAAGGGTGTAGCCGACGGGTCGGCGCTGCGCTTTCGGTTCTTGTCCTTCCCGACGTTTGCCCAGTACGGTCAATTGATCAAGTCGCAGCTCGGCGAGGTGGGCATCGATGTGCAGTTGGAGACGCTCGACCCGACGCCGTTCGCCGATCGCGTCTTTGTGCGCCGCGACTTCGATACCAACGTGATCAGCTATTGCAACGGCACCGACCCCGAAATCGGGGTCCGTCGAATGTATGACCTCAAGCAGATCGGTCCCATCGCCTTTTCGAATTCATCGGCCTACCGCAATCCGCTGGTGTCACAGCAATTCGAAGATGCGTCGACGCGTGACAATCTCGACACTCGGGCCGCGATTTATCGAAAAATCCAGGAGACTCTGGTCAGTGATTTGCCTTACATCTGGCTCGTGGAGACCACCGGTGTCCGCGCCTTCCGGAGCTCTTGTACGGGTATTACCGATGCCGGGCACTTCGCCGAGGCCGCGAGTTGCAAAAAGTAACCCCGTGAGCGACGGGCGATGACGCATGCCGGGTTGCGCTTCGCCGCCCGGCGCCTCGGGTTGGCCATCCCGACGGTTTTCGCGGTCGTGGTTCTGTCGTTCGTACTTATCCATGCCGCCCCCGGCGATCCCGTGACGGCGATCGCGGGAGACGGCGGCGACGCCGCGTACTACGCCGAGACGCGGGCCCGCTTCGGGCTCGACCGTCCCATTGGGCGACAATTCCTGTCGTATCTCGGCCGGCTCCTACGTGGCGATCTGGGGCGTTCGTATCTTCAGGGTCGGCCGGTGCGCGCCATGATCGCGGAGCGTCTTCCGGCTACCCTGCTGCTCACCGGTACGGCCTTGTTCCTCTCGACGGTCATCGGGATCGCCTTGGGGTTGTTCGCTGCCTCTCGCCACGGTCGAGGCGGCGATGTGTTCGTGAGTTCGATCGCCGTCCTCGTGCTCGCCACGCCCGCGTTCTGGCTCGGCCAGCTGACCATCATCTGGTTCGCACTGCGGACGGGCTGGTTTCCGGTTCAAGGCATGACCAATGCCCGCGTGGTCAACACCGGGTGGCGCGCCGCGATCGACGTCACGCACCACCTTGCGCTACCCGTTGCGGTGCTCGCCGCGCAAGAGGTGGCGGCCGTCGCCCGCTTGCTGCGCACCGGAGTGCTGACCGAGTTGGAGAGCGCGCACGTCCTCATGGCTAGGGCGAAGGGATTGCCCGAACGCCGCGTCTATTTGCGTCACGCCCTGCGTCGACCGCTCCTCCCGGTGCTGGCTGTGATCGGCAGTCGCTTGGGCCAGATTCTGTCGGGAACCGTCGTCATCGAGATCGTCTTCGGCTGGCCGGGCGTCGGCCGGTTGCTGCTGAGCGCCATGCAGAATCGCGACGTTCCGGTGGTGCTCGGTGTGTTCCTGCTCACTGCGACGACCGTGATTGTGGCGAACCTGCTTGTCGACTTGGCCAGCGCGCGCATCGACCCGCGGATCGCGCTTGGGCGAAATGACCGACGCTGATCGTGGCCAGTTGGTTGTCTCGTCTCGCTCGTCATCCGACGGGGTTGGTCGGATTGATCGGCACGTTGTTGGTCGTCTCGGTGGGTGTCGCCGCACCCGTCCTGGCCCCGAACAAACCGTTCGCGCTCGTGGCCCCTCCTCTCGCGGCGCCGTCGCGGGCGTTCTGGATGGGCAGCGACGCACTGGGTCATGACTTGCTTTCGCAAGTGATCCACGGGGCGAGAAGTTCGTTGTTCATGGCCGCGGTTGTGAGCGCGCTGGTTCTGATCATCGGTATCGTCGTGGGGCTGGTCGCCGGCTCGGGTCGGGCGTGGCTCGATGATCTCCTGATGCGCGTCACGGAGGTCGTGCAGATCATTCCCCGCTTCTTCCTCGCGCTGCTCGTGAGCGCCATGTTCGGCGCCGGCACGACGCGGCTCGCGCTGCTACTGGGATTCACGAGCTGGCCGACGCTGGCCCGCATCGTTCGAGCGGAGACACAGACCCTGACGGAACGAGACTTCGTGACGGCCGCCCGAGCGCTGGGCTCGTCGCGCCGGCGGGTCCTCACCCGGGAGATTCTTCCGAATGTAGTCCCCACGGCGTTCGCGTACCTCGGCCTAGTCGTGGCCCAGGCCCTCCTGGTCGAAGCCGGCATCGGATTCCTTGGCTTGGGCGACCCAAACACCGTGAGTTGGGGTCAACTGGCGGGCGAAGCACAACGGTTCCTGCGCGTCGCGTGGTGGCTGCCCGTATTCCCCGGGGCCTGCATCGCGTTCACTGTTCTGTCGCTGAACCTTCTCGGAGACGCGCTCGCCGACGTCATCATTCGCCGCTGAGTGGTCTGGGTTCGCGTCGTCGAGCGAGTCATTGGGCATAGCCTGACGGCGTGACTGAGCACCGCGGTGAGAATGCCGCGATCGTGTGGATCTCGACCAGTGGATGCGAAGGCTGCACCATGGCGATGTTGGGGGCGACCGCGCCCAGGATCGAAGAGCTGCTGGCCGGCTCCCTCACGCACATCCCGTCGATCGACCTGGTTCATTCGCTCCTGGCCTTCGACGCTGGACATGGGTTCATCGCTCGACTCGAAGCGGCCGAACGCGGCGATCTCGATCCGTTCGTGCTCGTGGTCGAGGGCGCGCCTCTCGATCTCAGCCGCGCCGGGACGGGGTTCTTCAATCGCCTCGGGCCGCGAGCGCCGGAGACTTGGATCGAATCGCTGGCTCCCGGGGCCGCGGCCGTCATGGCCATAGGCACGTGTGCGACCGCGGGAGGGGTGCCGGCAGCCCAAGGCTCGGTCACCGGCGCGATGAGTCTCGAGACGTTCTTGGGCTCGAGTTTTCGCTCGCGCGGTGGCCTTCCGATCGTCTCGGTTCCGGGCTGTGCGCCGCAAGGCGATGCTTTCATCGAAGCGCTGACCTATGTGTTCCTGCATCTCGGCGGGAAGGTTCCTCTCGACCTCGACGAGTTCGGTCGGCCGCGTTGGCTGTTCGACGAACGGACTCCGGTCACGATCGGCGCCCGCCGCCATACGCTGGTGGCGGATTGCGCGGTGCCGGCGCGTGGATGGATCAACCGGATCGGCGGCTGCGCGTCCGTCGGCGGGGCGTGCATAGGGTGCACCCGTCCGGACTTTCCCGACCTTCCCTTTGATCTTACCGCCCGCCCGCACGGGGTGCCCGCCTGATGTGCTTCGAGCAACTGCCGATCGTGTTCGACGAAGAAGGGCGGGCCCGGCTGGTCGACGGTTCGTTCCGCCCGGACTCGTTCTCGCTACCGGCGCGCGCCGCGCACCCAGGGACCGCGGAGCCGCTGACGACCGGCCGCCGATTTGACATCGACCCGGTGACTCGTGTCGCGGGTACGCTCGCGGTGCACACGACCGTCGATCTCAAGAATCGGGTCGTGACCGAGGCGTACGCAGAAGCACTTCAGTTCCGAGGCTACGAACTCATCCTGAAGGGACGCGCCCCTCTCGAAGCCGTCGACATCTCGTCGCGGGCGTGCGGCGTGTGCGGGGGCGTGCACTCGGTGTGCGCCTCGATGGCGCTCGAGATGGCGTTCGGGGTAGCGCCGCCCCCGCTGGCCATCCTCGCCCGCAACCTCGGTGAGGCGGCCGAGCTGCTGTATGACCACAGCCTTCATCTCTTCCTGCTCGCCGGTCCCGACTACTCCGCGGCGATGGTGAGTCGCACCAACCCGTCCCTATGGCGACGGGCCGAGCGCACCGCCGCGCCGAATGCGGCTACCCACGGGCACCTCACGATCGGCGACCTCATGGCGGCATTGAACCCAATGGAGGGTGCTCTCTATCGCCAAGCTCTCGAAGTGACCAGATCAGGGCGAGAGATCGTGGCGCTGACCCTCGGCAAGTACCCGCACCCTTCAGCCGTCGGACCGGCGGGGCTTGGCACCAGCTTCGATCGATCGACCCTCAACCAAGTGTTGGCGAGGATCGTGCGACTACTCGATTTCGCCAAGCAGGCGGTGGCGGTCTGGGACGACCTCGTCGAGTTCTTCTACGCCGCCGACCCCGCCTACCGGGAGGTCGGCGTGCGGCGGGCCAACCTGCTTTCCTTCGGCATGTGGGACGACCCGGTCGCCTACGACGCGAAGTACGCCGGTGCGGACAACTGGGGGCGCCGGCGGCTCTCGACGCCGGGCGCCGTCGTCGATGGAACGCTGCGCACCACCGCGCTGCGCCAAATCGACACAGGCATCGAGGAGTTCGTCGATCACTCGTTCTATGAACAGTGGGCCGACATGAGTCGGCCGTCGCGCTCGCCCGATGGTTCGCCACTGTCGCCGTTCCATCCATTCAACAAGCAAACGCTGCCTCGGCCTGAGCCGAGCCGGTGGAAGGAGCGCTACTCGTGGTCCACTGCGCCGCGCTGGGACCACCAAGCGATGGAGGCGGGGCCGCTCGCCCGGCAATGGATCACCGCGACGGCCGGCCTTGTCGACACCGACTTCATCACCAGCGGCGGTGGTGCGCTGTCGGTTCGCATCCCGGCCGGGCAGCTGCCGGAGGTTGTCATAGAATGGCGCACGCCACCCGTGGTCAACGCGCTCGAGCGCAACCGCGCCCGTTCCGTCCACATCGGCTACTGCCTCATGGTGGCGTACGGCTACCTGCTCGACGGATTCGACTATCTGCGTCGGGGTGAGACCGAGATGCGACGACCCTTCGAGATACGTGACGGCATGGGCGTCGGGTTCTGGGAAGGCGGACGCGGCGCCCTGTCACACTACTGCCGTATCGAGGATGGGCGCCTCGCCAATTACCAGATCCTGACGCCCTCAACCTGGATGGCCTCGCCCCGTGATCCGTGGGGCGTGCCCGGGCCCTATGAGGAGGCGGTTGCGGCGACGCCGCTGCTCGAGGAGTGCGATGACGAGCATGACTTCGTCGGGATCGATATCCTCCGGGCGATCCGGAGCTTCGATCCGTGCCTGCCGTGTGCCGTCCACCTTCACACCGGCACCGGCACGATCATCCGCGACGCGACCACCTGCCAGTGCTCGAGCGTGCCATGAGCGAGGATGCCCAGCGGCTGAACCAGGCGCTGGTCGAGTTGTCGACAGTGCAGCTCGAACTCGACCGCGAACGCCTGCTGCGCATCGAGGTCGAGGCACTGTTCGATGACGTTCTGGACGCCATGACCGATGCCGTGGTCGTGACCGATCCAGCAGGAAGGGTCCGCCGCCAGAACCGAGCCGCACTGGCCATGCTGGGGCCGAATCCGACCGCCGCCCATGCGTCCGCGGCGGGTTCGTCAGAACCAGGATCGATCTTTGAAACGGCGTGGGAAATCCTTCGCCATAGCCCGGACGGTTCGCACACCCGCGAGGTGACGATCACGACCCCGCAGCATTCGGAGCTTCCGCTCAGCGTCTCATCGAACGTGATCCGCGATCCGCACGCCAAAGTGGTGGGAGCGGTATTGGCGGCGCGCGATCTCAGCGCCACTCATCGACTGCTGGTCGCCGTCCGCGAGGCTGAATCGCGATGGAAACTGCTCGCTCTCGTGAATGACGTGCTGGCGTCCTCGCTCGACACGAGCGCCGTTCTGCGGGGGGTTTGCGGCGAACTCGAGCGCGCCCTTGACATGGAGGCGCAAGTGCTGGTGGTCGACGAGGGCACCGTCACCCGCTACGGCGCATCGCTGACGGGATCCGAGCCGGCCCCTTCACCGCCGCCTTACGCGACTGCTTCACCGTCGGACGCGACTGCTTCACCGTCGCGTGACGCGACCGTGGACGCCCTGGTGGTCCTGCCCCGCACCGCGTTGTACGCCGTGATCAATGAAGGTCGCACGATCGATGTCGCGCAGATCGAAGGCTATCCGGTCGGTTTCGACCTTCGCCACGGTTCCGCCCTGTTGGCGCCGTTACACGCGGGAGCAGAGGTCGTCGGCGCGCTCGTACTGCACCGCGACATCGTCGGGGCCTTCCCCGACCAGACTGCGGAACTCGCTCAGGAGGTCGCCAACCGCGTCGGTTTGGCGATAGCCAATGCCAGGCTTCGGCGTTCACTTACGCAAGCCGAGGCTCGACACACGGCAACCGAGTTTCGCCGCCACATCGCGGCTGCGCTGTCACATGACATGAAGACGCCGCTGGCCTCGATTCTGGGTTCGATTCAAGCGCTGCGATATGGATCGATGGCACCGAAACGGGCCGAGCAGATGTACGAGCTGCTGCACCGGCAAGCGCGGCGACTCGATCGTCTGGTCGGCCAACTCCTCGATTTCGCCCGTCTCGAAGCCGGTCATCCGCTGACCATGACCAGTGAGCCGACGAACGTCGCCGACGTGATCGCGTCGGTGATTTCCAACCATCCAGGACGTCATTACGAGGTGACCGTCGGGGCCGATCTCCCGACGTTATGGTGCGACCACGAGCGCTTGACTCAGATCTTGGCCAACCTCGTCTCGAACGCCACGAAGTACGCCTCGGCCGTGTTTCCGATTGTGATTTCGGCCGTCCTTTCCGACGACGCGCAACACGTGAAGTTCGCCGTGCGCGATCACGGCCCCGGAATCGAACCGGCCGATCAAGCACGACTGTTCGAGCAGTTCCGCCGGGGCGGAGTTGCGGGTGCGACGGACGGTGCCGGCCTCGGTCTCTATCTGACCAAGGCGATTGTCGATGCGCACGGCGGCACGATCCGATGCGACACGCGCGTCGGCCACGGGACGACGTTCACGGTGTCCATCCCCGTGAATCGCCCTATCGTCTCCGGTATGGCACTACTGACGACCGATGCACGGGCGTGGCTGAACGAATGACCTCGATCGGCGCCGATGAGGGACGACTGCGCACCATCCTGCGACCCGCGGTGCTCCTTCTGCTCAAACAGCAGGACGGCTACGGCTACGAACTCATCGAACGACTCCGCGAGCTCGGGGTCAGCGACACCGATCCCGGCGGGTTGTACCGGGTCCTTCGCGCCATGGAGCGTGAGGACCTCGTGCTTTCGAGATGGTTGCCATCCGAGAAGGGCCCGGCGCGGCGGCGGTACTCCTTGACCAGCGAGGGTGAGGAGGTGTTGCGCCGTTCGGCGGCCAGTATGGTCGATCAGCGGCGAACCCTCGGCGACTTGCTCAACCGGTATCGTGCGGTCGTCGAAGATGGCGCCGGTTCCCGCACTCGAGAGGTGCTGATCGTCGACGACGAGTCCGACGTGCGCCTGACCCTTTGGGTCCTGTTCGACCAGCGCGGCTGGTTGGTGTCGGAGGCGGTCGACGGCGATGGCGCGCTGGAGGCTTGTCGCGACGACCCTGCGAAGATCATCGTGCTCGACCATCGCATGCCAGGAATGAGCGGGATGAGCGTTGCTCGCCGGCTTCGCCACTCCGGTCATCACGGCCCGATATTTCTCTATTCGGCGTATCTCACGCCCGAACTCGAGGCGGAGGCGGCGACCCTCGATCTGACGCCGATCGGTAAGACCGACTTCGACGGTCTGTTCGAGGCTATGGACGGACTCCTCTCGGCCTGAGGTGCGGCTGCCGGTCAGCTCCAGATCGTGACGTAAACGGGCGGACGAAAACGCGTCGCCGGGACGCCGGACCCGGCGCGATGCATCTCCATGAGGGCGTCAGGGCTGGCCAGGAAGCGCAGAAGTCGGGCCGACATCGGGGAGCGTCGATCCGGGGGCAAAGTCATGGCCTGCCACATTTGATCGATCGGCGTGCCCCGGACCCGGAGGCGGGTCAAGCCGTGCGTGGCCAAGTCCGGAGCCAGTAGATGTTCGATCGTAGCCACAACGCCCTCGCCCCGCGACGCCGCCGCAAGGGCCGCGTCCTGGTTCGCAAACACCCTAATACGGTCATCGGGAACGCGGAGCCGATCGAGCATTTTGGCCACGACCGATGCAGGGTCGCGGCCCGACGGATCGGTTAGCCAGCGTTCGTACGCAAGGTCCGACGCTTCGATCTCACGGTCGCCGTGGCGGTGATCCGTTGGGCCCACGATCACCATCCGCCAGCGCAGCAGCGGCTGGACATGGAGCCCACGGGTATCGCTGAGCGGCAAAGGTCCGAGGGCCACATCGGCCAGACGCTCATGTAACAGCGCCGTCATCTGCTGAGTGGTCGCGACGCCGAGGTTGATTTCCACCTGCGCCACCCTTGACGTGAAGCTGTGCAGGACCGTGGGTCCGATCGAGTCGGCGATCGAACTGGACGCCACCACGCGTAGCAGCTCGGGGGCGTTCGTGCTGGCCCGCGCCGCCTGTTCGGCGTCGACGGCGAGGCTCACCATCTGCGACGCGATTCCCACAACACGTTGTCCGGCCGCAGTGAGCGCCATTGCCGACCCGGCACGGACGATCAGCGGATCTCCCAGATGTTGGCGTAGTGCAGCCAGAGCCTGCGAGACAGCCGGTTCGCTCACCCCCAGTGTTGAAGCGGCGGCTTTGACCGACCCTAGGCGCGTCACGAGGACGAACACCTTGAGCTGGGTGAGGGTCACGAACGGACTTCGGTGAGGGTCACGGAAGGCGATCGTACGGTGGTCGAGCCGTGTCTTGAGCCGATCCTAAGGTTTTGGTTAGGAACCCCTTTCCGGGACGTGACCTTTGTCGCATACTGCCCGACGGGGAACCGCTCCCCGCCCATGCAGCGGCCCATCAGGGCCTCACGAGGAGGTTCCATGCAAACACCACGATCGTTCGAATACGAACGTGCGACCAGTGTCGACCACGCCATAGCACTCCTGGAACGCCTCGGTCCCGAAGCCCGACTGGTGGCGGGCGGTCACAGTCTCCTCCCGATGATGAAACTGCGACTCGCCGCGCCCGAACATCTGATCGACATCAATCCGCTCGTCGCCGATCTGTCCTACGTACGAGTCGAGGGCAACGAGGTGCGGATCGGAGCCATGACCCGCCACGCCGAACTGCTCGCCTCACCGATCATCGCTGAGCATTTCGCCATTCTCACCGACGCCGAGAAGGTGATCGCCGACCCGATCGTGCGCAACCGCGGCACCATCGGGGGCTCGATCTGCCAGGCCGATCCGTCCGAAGATCTGAGTGCCGCGTTTGCGGCTTTGAAGGCATCGGTGCTCATCCGCTCCGGTACGGGCGAACGGCTGATTTCGGCGAGAGACCTTCACGTCGGCCCCTACGAGACCGCTGTGGGCCCGGCCGAAATGCTCACCGAGGTGCGTATCGCAATCCGAGCAGGATCGGGGAGCGCTTACGAGAAGGTCGAGCGGCGCGTCGGCGACTGGGCGGTGGCCGCCTCGGGCGCTTGGGTGCAAATGTCGGGCGATACCGTGGCCGACGCCGGCATCGGGCTCACGGCGCTCGGCGTGGCCCATTTCTGCTCTCCCGAAGCCGAGGCCGTACTGATTGGCCACGCCCCGACGGCCGAAGTGATTGCCGCCGCCGGCGCCGCGGCGGCTTCGATCACCAACCCGCCGACCGATCAGCGCGGACCCTCCGACTACAAGCGCCATCTCGCCGACATCCTCACACAACGGGCCATTACTCGCGCCGTCGCCAGGGCCCTGGGAAGGAACTGACCAACCATGCAGATAAATGTGAATCTCAATGGTACCGAACAGAGCCACGATGTCGAGCCGCGACTGCTGCTCGTCCACTACATCCGAGATGTGGCCGGCGAAACCGGCACGCATTGGGGTTGCGACACGTCGAACTGCGGCGCCTGCGTCGTGTGGCTCGACGATGTGCCGGTGAAGAGTTGCACCGTGCTGGCGGTGATGGCCGACAAGCATCGCGTCACCACAATCGAAGGATTGGCCGTCGGTGGCGTGCTCGATCCTGTGCAACAAGGGTTCATGGAGTGCCACGGGCTGCAATGCGGCTTCTGCACACCAGGGATGATGATGACGGCGCGCTGGCTGCTCGACCACAACCCCAATCCGTCGGAACTCGAGATCCGCGAAGCTTTGTCGGGGCAGCTGTGTCGGTGCACCGGCTATCACAACATCGTGAAGTCCGTCCAGTGGGCCGCCGCTCACCCCGCAACCGTTGGAGCCTCGACATGACGATCATCGAAGAAACGACCTCCACCACCGCGACCTCCACCACCGCAACCGCAACCGACACCGCGGCGCTGAGCCCTGGCGGCAATCCGATGGGCTTCGGCCGCATGCTGCGCAAAGAAGACGTGCGCTTCGTGCGCGGCAAGGGCAACTACATCGACGATGTGAAGCGGCCCGGAATGCTGCACGGTGCCATCCTGCGCAGCCCGTATGCGCACGCCCGAATTGTCTCGATCGACACCAGTGCGGCGGAGGCCCACCCGAAGGTGCGGGCGGTGATTACCGGGGCCACCCTCGAAGGGCTGAAGTTGGCGTGGATGCCGACAATGTCGTATGACACGCAAGCCGTGCTCGCCACCGACAAGGTGCGCTTCCAGGGTCAGGAAGTGGCTTTCGTGGTGGCTGACGACCGCTATTCGGCCAAGGATGCCCTCGAGCTGATCGTCGTCGACTATGAGCCGCTGGAGGTTGTCATGGACGCCCGGAAAGCGCTCGATCCTGGCGCGCCGGTCATCCGTGACGACAAGGAGGGCAAGACCGACAACCACATCTTTGATTGGGAGTCGGGCAGCAAAGAAGCCACTGATGCCGCTTTTGCATCGGCCGAAGTCGTGGTCGCGCAGGCGATGCTCTATCCGCGCTCGCATCCCGCGCCCATGGAAACGTGCGGCATGGTGGCCGAGATGAACCCGGTGTCGGGCAAGCTCACCCTTTGGTCGAACACGCAGGCCCCCCACGCCCACCGGACGGTGTACGCGCTCGTGGCCGGCCTCCCCGAGCACAAAATTCAGGTGATCTGTCCTGATATCGGAGGGGGCTTCGGCAACAAGGTACCGATCTATCCGGGCTATGTATGTTCGATTGTCGGGTCGATCGTGACGGGCAAACCGGTCAAATGGATCGAAGATCGATCCGAGAACCTCATGTCCACCGGGTTCGCTCGTGATTACCACATGAAGGGTGAAATCGCGGCGACGAGGGACGGCAAAATTGTGGGCCTGCGCGTCGACGTGCTCGCTGATCATGGCGCGTTCAATGCGACCGCCCAGCCGACGAATTACCCGGCTGGGTTTTTCCACATTTTCACCGGTTCTTACGATTACGGTGCCGCGCATTGCAAAGTTACCGGCGTCTATTCGAACAAGGCGCCGGGGGGCGTGGCCTATGCCTGCTCTTTCCGGATCACCGAAGCCGTGTACCTCGTCGAGCGCATCGTCGATTGCCTCGCCGCGGAACTGAAGATGGATCCCGCGGAACTCCGAATGAAGAACCTGCTGCGACCCGAGCAGTTTCCTTATACGACACCGACGGGTTGGGAGTACGACTCGGGCGACTATCCCCGGGCGCTGCAGATGGCGTTGGACATCGCCGGCTACGCCGAGTTACGTAAAGAACAGGCCGAAAAGCGGGCCCGCGGTGAGTTGATGGGCATAGGGCTCTCGTTCTTCACCGAGGGTGTCGGGGCCGGGCCTCGAAAGCACATGGACATCCTCGGTCTCGGCATGGCCGACGGCTGCGAGCTACGAGTACATCCAACCGGCAAAGCTCAACTGCGCTTGTCGGTGCAGAGCCAGGGTCAAGGGCACGAGACGACGTTCGCGCAAATTGTGGCGCAGGAGGTCGGCATCCCGCCCGAAGACGTCGAGGTGATCAACGGCGACACCGACAACACCCCGTTTGGTCTCGGCACCTACGGGTCGCGTTCGACGCCGGTGTCGGGTGCCGCGGCCGCGGTCGTCGCCCGGCGCGTACGCGACAAGGCCCGTATCATCGCCGCCGTTGCGCTCGAATGCTCACCCGATGATCTTGAGTGGAACCGTGACCGTTGGTCGGTCAAGGGTGATCCGTCGCAGGGCAAGACGATCCAGGAGATCGCCATGCTGTCGCATTCGTCGCTGGAGTTGCCCGATGGAGTCGAGGGCCATCTCGACGCGCAGGCGGTGTACAACCCGCCCAATCTCACTTATCCGTTCGGGGCCTATATCTGCGTTGTTGATGTCGACGCGGGGACGGGACAGGTGAAGGTGCGCCGGTTCATCGCCGTCGACGACTGCGGGCCGCGCATCAACCCGATGATCGTGGAGGGCCAGGTGCACGGCGGACTCGTCGACGGCATCGGCATGGCGCTCATGGAGGTGATTGCATTCGACGATGCCGGCAACTGTCTCGGCGGCTCGTTCATGGACTATCTGCTGCCGACCACCATGGAGGTGCCTAGCTTCGAACTCGGCGAGACGGTGACTCCGTCACCGCATCATCCCCTCGGCTGCAAGGGGGTGGGCGAGTCGGCCACCGTGGGGTCGCCTCCGGCCGTGGTCAACGCCGTGATGGACGCCATCGGAGTGCGCCACGCCGACATGCCGCTGACGCCGGCCCAGGTGTGGCGGGCCATGCAAGGCCGGCCGTTGCGCACCGACCTGGCCATCGAGTGACCGGCCCCGTGAAGCAGGTGTGAGGTCGACACGATGATCGAGCGACGGGTCGCCGAGTTGGCCGCGCAGCGTGTTCCGTTCGTACGGGCCCGTGTGGTTGCGGCCGAACGGCCCACTTCGGCCAAGCCCGGCGACCAGGCCATCGTGCTGCCCGACGGCACCATCGAGGGCTTCGTGGGCGGGGCGTGCGCCGAATCGACGGTTCGCGCTCAGGCGCTGGCCCTGCTCGATTCCGGCGACTCGCTGCTTCTGCGCATCACTCCCGCCCCCGCTCCGTCTCTCGATGCGGCGACCTCTCCCGACGAGTCGACAGGGGCCGCCCCCGGGCCCGGCGCGGTGGGGCCGGGCGCCGGTCGCATCACAGTGCACAACCCCTGCCTGTCGGGTGGCACCCTCGAGATCTTTCTCGAACCGGTGCGTCCGGCTCCGGTTCTGGTGATCGTCGGAGACACGCCGATCGCCCGATCGCTGACGGTTCTGGGCCGAGCCATGGGTTACCAAGTGGGGAGTTACGAGGTTGGGGGTCGCGGCATTGGGGGCTGTGAGGTTGCGAGTACCGGGCCCAACTCGGCGACCGGTGCGACGGCGGTCGTGGTCGCTTCGCACGGACGCGATGAGGAGGAGGCCCTGCGCGCCGCGCTCGATGCCGGCGTCGAGTACATCGGCCTCGTGGCGAGCGCCAAGCGTGGCCCTTCGGTACTGGCCTCACTCGGGATGTGCCCGTCGCACACCTCTCGGGTCTCGACGCCGGCAGGACTCGACATCGGCGCCCGCACGCCCGACGAGATCGCTTTGTCGATCCTGGCCGAGATCGTGAGCCGGCGGCCGCGGCCGACGGGGAGAGCGATCGCCGAGTCGAATGCCTCGGGGGCCGACGGCGCAGTCGCCGCTCCGGGCTTGGCGAAAGACCCGGTGTGCGCGATGACGGTGGCCATGGTCGACGCTTCGCTTCACCTCGACCAGGATGGGACGCGCTGGTGGTTCTGCGGAAGCGGCTGCCTGCGCGCTTTCGCGGCCTCGCCCGGGGACTATGTCTCAGCCACCGTGTGAGCCCCCGGAGACTATGTCTGAGCAACCCTTGGAGCCTCTGATTGGCGGCGTCGCCGATTTGACCGCACGGCTGGCGGCCGCCGGGTATCTGGTCGATTCCGGTTTGGCCACCGCGCTCACGTTGGCGGTTCGGCTGCGTCAGCCGTTGCTGCTCGAGGGCGAAGCCGGCGTCGGCAAGACCGAGGCGGCCAAGAGTCTGTCAACGGCGTTGAATACGCCGTTGATCCGTTTGCAATGCTATGAGGGTGTCGAACTTTCGGACGCGCTCTACGAGTGGAACTATCCGCGCCAGCTCTTGGCCATCCGCCTCGCCGAGGTTTCGCACGACCGACTCTCCGACACCGATTTGTTCACCTCCGATTACCTCGTCGCCCGCCCGGTGCTGCAGGCGCTGCGCCACGTTGGGCCCCGGCCGGCGATTCTGCTGATCGACGAAGTCGATCGCGCCGACGACGAATTCGAAGCGTTCCTGCTCGAGATGTTGGCCGAATCGTCGGTGACGATCCCCGAACTCGGCACCATTCGCGCGGTACATCCTCCCATCGTCGTGCTCACGTCGAATCGCACCCGCGACCTGCACGACGCGCTGAAGCGGCGCTGCCTCTACCACTGGATCGACTTTCCGTCTGTCGATCGGGCGGCGGCCATCGTGCGACTACGGGTTCCGGCCTCGGCCGTCGCGATGGCCGAATACGTTGCCGCCGCGGTGGCGCGCGTGCGGACCCTCGAACTGCAAAAGCCACCCGGTATCGCTGAGGCGATCAGTTGGACGAGCGCACTCGATGTTCTCGGGTTCGCCCGGCTCGACGAGACTTCGGCGGCGGCGACTCTGGCCACGGTCGTCAAGTACCACGAGGATCTCGAGGTGGTCCGACAGAAGGGCCTGGCGTGGCTGGTGGGCTGAGTCGCACCGCGACGGAGGGTCCGGGCGGTGACCTCGCCGGCGTATGCGCCCGATTCGGCGCGTTGCTCGACGCCGCCGGGGTGCCCACGGCGCCCGATCGCGTGGCCCGGTTCGCAGGGGCGATCGTCGATCTACGGCCGACCACGACCGACGAACTGCGATGGATAGCCCGCATTACCTTGATCGGGAGCAGGGCGCAGCGCAGCGTGCTCGACGCCGTTTTCGATGAGGTGTTTCTTGGGCACATCGACGATGTGACTCGTGGTGCAAGTCATGCACCCCTCATCCCCTCGGGTATCGAGCCCGGGTCGAGACCGAGCCGGAGTAAGACGTCGGGGCCGCCGCCGGCCAATGGTCTCGGGCCTCGTGCAGTACCGGCGCATGAAGGATCGGGTTCTGATGAAGGCGACGGCGACCGTGCGAGTGAGTCGGTCGAGATGACGCTGAGCGCCGAGGAACGCCTCCGAGCGAAAGACTTCGGGTCTTGTTCGTCAGACGAACTGGTGCAGTTGGCCGGCATGATCGGTGACCTCACGTTGCATCCGCCGCTTCGGCGTAGTCATCGCCGACGGGCGGCGCACCGAGGGTCGCACCATGATCTCCGCCGGACGATCCGCGCCGCTCGGCGCAGCGGCGGTGATCCGGTGCGCCTGGCGTTCAAAGCCCGAGTGAAGCGGGCGCGGCGGGTGGTGCTGATAGCGGACGTGTCAGGGTCGATGGAGCGGTACTCGCGGGCGTATTTGTATTTGCTGCACGCCGCGGTGCGGGCGTTGACGGCAGAGGCGTTCCTGTTCTCGACCCGCCTCACGCGGGCCACGCCGGTCCTGCGCCATTACTCGCCGGAGGTCGCGATGCATCGCGCTACGGCGGCTGCGCCGGACTGGTCGGGGGGGACGCGCATCGGCGCGGCCCTCGCCGAATTCCTCGACGGCTGGGGTCGGCGCGGCGTCGCCCGGGGATCGGTCGTCGTCATCATTTCCGACGGTTGGGAGGGCGGCGATGCCGCGGTACTCGAAGAGCAGATGGCGCGCCTCTCGCGCCTCGCGTATCGAGTTGTGTGGGTCAACCCCCGCAAACAGCGCGCCGATTACGAGCCCCTTGTCGCCGGGATGGTGGCGGCGCTGCCCTACGTCGACGTTTTCGTGAGCGGCCACTCCTACGAAGCGATGCGAGAGGTGGCGGTCGCCATTGCGGGATGATTCCGATGCTGGTGCCGGCTACCCGTCGTGGCTGTCTTGTGATCCGGTGGTCACCACTTGGACACCAGCCATGCCTGTAGAAGCAGACCGGTCGCGAGCTGGAGGGCCAGCCATCGTCGTGGATTGCGCAGAGTGGCGGTCGCGATCGTCATCCATGCCATGAAGAGCAGCCAAATCCGCTCGACCTCTCCCTTGGAATACTGAGACACGTTCGCGAGGGCCACGCAAGCCAACGTCGACCCTACCAATAGCCAAAGGGTTCGATCCCGTAGACGGACAATGGCGACCGACGTTGCCGGCCCGAGAGCGATGAGAAGGGCACCAAGGTTTCCGACAAGGAAGTATGTCCACGGACGAAATTTGGCGGTTCCTTCCCAGTACAACCCTCGCGTTGTGCGGAGACCGTCAAACCACCAGAACCCGAAATGGCGAAACAAGAGGAATACGACCGCACCTCCTAGTGTCGCGGCGCCACATCGCCGCGCCCGTGTGCTCCACGAGGTGCGCGTGCCGACGAGCATCAGGAGGCCGGGGAGGGGGAGGAGGACGAACGCGCCGTAGGTCAGGAACAATGCGGCGGCCAGGGTTACGCCCCCGAATACGCAAAGCACGATACCCGTGCGGCCGGTCCGGCGGGCGCCGGACGCGACCATCGCCACGCCGAGCGCAAAGACACCGGTGTAGAAGGCATCGGCTGATGTACCCAACCAGACGGCGAACGGCGCGATGGCCAGAAACGGGGCAACCGAGCGGGCGTGGGTTTCGCTTGCGACAGTCCTGACCGTCACGAGCACGCCGATGCACATCAACGCGACGCCGGCGAAAGACAACGCGCCCGTGGCCCACGGGTGATCGAGACCGATCGCCGCCAAACCCTTGATCAGCAGGATGAATCCGGGTGGGTGTCCCTTGAGATGCACGGAGTAGTTCACCAGGAAGTCGCGGGTGCTGAACCAGGTGAGCAGGTCGCGGGCGGGCGGCAGCACGTCAAGGTTGTCGAAGTACTCGGTCTTGTCGACCACGGGAGCAAGGATCGCGTGCGCGCCATCGGCCGCCGCCAGCAACAGGCTGAAACTGACGGCGGTGCCGGCGGTGAGGGCCACACCCAACCAGAACTGGCACCGGCGCAGGACGGACGGGCCGACCGCAACTACGAGCGCCCCGATCACCGCCGGCGGGAGCAGGAGCCACGAGGGCCGCCAATGCCAACTACCAACCAGCGGCGCCGCGCCGAGATTTATTTCGGGGGTGCGAGTTTGAAGCCGCCGACCCCACACGACGCTCACACCGATGACGGCAACGACGACGATCCGTAGTGCGTGGGTTAGTGCGCGCGGTAGGAACGGTTGGTGTCGCGTCCGTTCCATGGAGTCAGTCTCCCCGAATTGATCGGCCTCAGGACACGACACATAGTGGAGGCTGAGCGTCATAGACGATGTTGAGCGCGAACTGAGATGGCGATGAAGTCTGCTTCGGAGTGCTTCGGGGTAGTGTGTTTGTCTATGAAGCTCAAACGCACTCTCGCCGCTGCCGCCGTCGCCATGTCCGTCATGGTCGGTGTTCCCCTCCACGCCGAGGCCAAGACAACGACCAAACGTGTTTGCAAGACCGTCAAGGGCAAGCGCACATGTCGCACGATCAAAGTCAAGTCAACCGCCACGAAGGCCGCTTCCGATACGACCGTCGCCAAGTAGGACCGCTACAGTTGGGTCGATGGGTGGGCGTACACCCACCCGTCGCCCTGCGCGTCAGTCCAGCGCTTCGATAAGATCGCTGATCGGCGGCCGCGAGTCAGGAGTAGCTGGCAGAGCGAGGTATCGGATGCGTCCGTTCCGGCCGATGACAACATCGGCACCGAGCTGATTGATGTCTTCCGTCGGACGATGGAGGCGTTTGCCGCCACGGATGAGCCGCGCGTACGTGCGCAACGTGGCGAGCGACCATATCTGTCGGGCGGTCCCCCGTCCGGCGCCTAACAGCGTATACATCGCTCGGTCAATGTCGGAAAGTATCGAGAAGGGTATCTGGAGGTGGGCCCGATAGCCGGCGAGTCGGTGTGGGTCGGCGAATGTCACTATGGCGATCGTGGCGTCACCGAAGCGGTTTAGGTGATCGCGCACGGCGATCACATGTTCCTGACACGGCAGTCAAGCCAAGTGGCGATGCAGGATCAGCACCAGCGGCCGGCCCACGTGCCCCGAGATGCTCCAGGGGCGGAGGTCCTGGTCGACCAGATTGACATCAGGCATAGAGTCGCCCATCTGTAACGTCACGACCGGCTCCTTATATTGGTTTTTGGCTCGCGTTGGCGGCGGGCTTCCTTGGTCGAAGGTGTAGACCGGCCATCAAGGTGACCAATGGTGAAAGAGATGCTCATTTCCTTTTCCGTCCATCTGGAAGTAGAAGGTCCCTTGCGCCGGGGGCACCGGGAGCGGGTCGGGTCCGGCCATCAGGTCATTCGCCACATGGTTGGCGAAGTGGCGGATCGTGTGCGAACTCCAGCCCCGTACGATCATCGCGCCGCTGGGATCGACTGTGCCCTTGAGGCGGGCGATCCACTGGAGCAGCGTCGCGATGGCCGGACCGTTGCGTTCGACCTCGCCCCAGGAGCGGCCCCAGTGCACGCAATGGGCTCCGAAACGGACGGCCGCGGTGGACCAGCCGCCCGGCCAAGCCTGGCGGATCGTCCGCGGCACGTCGCCGGCGTGTCCGCCCGTGCTGAGAGCTGACCATTGGGCGTTGACCATCTGCTGCTGATGAGCGGGGTCCTCGACGAGATGGGCCACGAGGCTCGAGAACTTGATGTCACCCCGAAACGCCGAGAGGGCCGCGTTGTCTTCCAGCACTCGTTCTTCGGTGAGGCTCACGAACAGCCACTTCCCGCCGGTATGAGTGAATCCGGCTTCGAGAAGCTCGTTCTTTGCTCCTGGGTCGGCCGCGAAAAAGGCATCGGCAATAGCGGGCAGCGTCGTCTTGGCCGACCAACCTTTACCCCAGGTGAAGAGCTGGTCGTCGTAGGTATTGATGGCGCTGGCCGAACCCTCGAGGTCGAGTTCTTTCCAGATTTCGGCGTCGAGGCTTCCGGGTTGCGCTCCCGTCGGCGTCGGATCCTCCGACGGTTTGCCCATGTACATCACCCCGCCCGGCACGGTCATCGCGCCACTGATTGTCGTGGCTGCCGCCCGTCGGCGGCGGATGTACTCGAGCATGTCGCGCTGCGCGGGGGTGAGGGGCGACGCTGGCGAGGCGGTACGAGGAAGGCCGGCCACCGGGTCATCCCAGCTGCGTAAGGCCATGAAGGCTTTGACCTCGCGCACCTGGTCGGCGGGAAGGCCCGCAAAGTCGGCTTCGACGACGGCTTCGGGGTGGGAGATGGCGGTGAGCACCAGTCGGATGCGGGGCGCAGCCGCGGCCCGGTTCGAGATGAGCCACTCGAACGGGGCCCGCGACCTGGGCGCTCGCGTCGAGCCGTTGATGCGCAGGATTTGGAGCGCCGTGAACATGTCCATGATCCAAAGGCCCTGGAGAAGCCCCATGGCTGCGGGGATCCCTCCAGGGGCAGGGGCGCCGCCACCCGAGACGACATCGACCGGCGGCTGCTGGGCGATGTCATAGAAGTCACCGAGCTGCGCGGCGGGCGAAGCCCCGATCACACCCGAGTTGCGATCGGCGCCCGGCAGATTCCGCTGGAGGACTCGAAGGCCGACGGTTTCGCTTGTGTCGGCCCACCTCGCCACCTTCGATGGCTCGTCTCCGGTCGGCGGAGCCGAAACCTTTCGCAACTTCGCGATGCGAGCCGCCGTCATCCAAACAGTTTGGAAGTCCCCGTGGAGCAGCGACGCGGTGCCGGTCGGATCCATGAACATCGCCGCGCCCACGCCCCCGTAGCCGCCCACCGCGAAGTGTCGGCTCTTCGTTCGGATTCGTCCGAAGTCCGCCGCGATCGCGTCGTCGAAATGCTCCCACATCGCGGCCCGAAGCCCGACCTCGAGGTCGGAGTCACTCGTACCTTCCACCACCGGGGCCGAACTTTGCTTCACACGGGTCCGTTCCGATGTTATGAAGGCCGCGTCGTACATGACGTTGAACATGTCCCGGCCGGTCGGCGAGCCGGCGCTGAACGAGCGGGCGTGCGCGTTCGACTCGGCGTGTCCGCCCACGTTGTGGGCGAAGACGACCGCGGTGCCACCCAAGGCGTTGGCCAGCGCGGCGGCGAACGATCCTTCGCCGCCGGCCGAATCGGCCGTTGGCATACCCGGCTTTTCGGTCTCACCCGCGCCGGCGCTGCACGCGAACAACAAGAAATTGACATTGCCTGGCACCGAACCTTTGATGGCGTTGACGAACGCCGGGATCCGGTCGATCCCCATCCACCCGCCGCCGGTCGCCCCTTGCGGGTCGAGGCCAAGCGCCTTGCGGACGCCGTGGGCGAAGATCGCAATCGACTGGATCTGGGGCTCCGGAACGTCCGGAGCCACCCCGTCCGCCGACCCGGCCTTGAGCCGCTCGCGTTTGCCGTCGGCCAGTCGACGCAACGTTCGGTGCATCGTGACGATGACCTGAGACAGATCACCGCGGTCGTGGATCGCGATCGGCACCCCCAACGCCACGGTCGCCGGCCCCTTGGCCGCACCGGCGATTCCCAACGAGCCGTAGGTCTTTGCGAAGTCGGCGGCCGCTCCGGTGAATTCGGCGTCGTTGTCGAGCCCTGTCTCGTACGCCTCATATATTGTCAATGACACCGAAGCCTTCGCCATCAGTTGGTCAGCCAACGCAGGTGGGATCGACGACGTATCGATGTTCCATTTGGCATCCAACTCGCGTTCGGCGGGCGCGTTCATTGCTTTGGGGGTCTCGGGGACACGCTGGGCGACGAGACCGGCGGTGAGGAGGGGCGCGGCCGCAACGCCGATAGGGACCGCGCCGCCGGGCGCCGCCCCGCGGCCGCTCAACAGGTTCGCCACCGCGCGATTGCCGGCGGCGCGCTGCAACTGGTGAAGTCCGTGGCGACCACCGACGCTGCGGCTCGGCCTGTCCATCGCCGGCGATTCGCGAGGCCCGTCCGTCTTCGCCGGGGTGGACGCTTCGGCGGAGACGTGAGGCGCGTCTGTCTTCATTCGCGTGAACCTTTCGCCATCCCCCACAGGGTAAGGCAACAAGGCGGCACTCAAGGCGTCGAGCGGGCAGCACGGAGGTTCGCCCCGGTTGCCCGATCGGGCGAGGGGTTGCACCCCTTTGGCGGACCGATCACGGCTTCCGCTCTCGGCCTGGCGCCGCGACGCTGACCAGAACTGTGATTCACGATGTCGACGAAGCCATCCGCACCCTGTTGCGCCGCGACGCGCTTGGTAGCGGGTCGTCGGGCGTCGACATCTCCTTCGACGCCCCGACCCGCGACTGGGCGTCGCGACAGAACACACCGGTCATCGACGTTTATCTGTACGACATTCGGGAAAACCTGAACCGGCGCGAGGTGGCTTATGAAGAAATACGCGACGCGAGCGGACGGGTAATCGAGCGTCGGCCTCCGCCGCGACGATTCAAATTATCGTACCTTCTCACCGCGTGGACGCAACGGCCCGAAGATGAGCATCGGCTCCTGTCGTCCGCGCTCGCCTGCTTCTTGCGCCACGAGAAGTTGCCCGATGACGTGTTGAGCGGAACACTGGCCAACCAACCGCTCGCCGTGTCAGTGTCGATCGCATTACCGCCCAGCCAGGATCGGGCCATATCCGATATCTGGTCAGCTCTCGGGGGCGAGCTGAAGCCGTCGCTCGACCTCGTCATCAACGCTCCGTTCGATACCGGGCGCTTTGCCGCCGCCGGGCCGCCGGTGGTCGAACCGATCGTCGGGGTGAGGGGCCCTGCCGCTGACCCCGAAGCGGCCGCCGCCGCGGCAGCCGCCGCCAAGCCGAAGCGCAGGGCGAGGGGGTCGGCGCCGCCACCCCCGCCAGCTGCAGCGAAGGCGCCGCCGGATGGGTCCCCGAGGGCGCCGGATGGGTTGTCGCCGGATGGGTCCCCGAGGACGCCGGGTGAACGGAAGTTCGGTGGCACGGAGGCCCAACCGGGGCGAACCGTGGTGGCTCACCGCATCGGCCGCGACGGCGAGCCCGAGTGACCGTGAGCGCGCTCATCGTTTCCCGGAGGATCGTGCTCCGGCTCGTGGTCGCTCGGTCCGAAACGAGCAACTGATGGCCGATGCGCTTTCGCACGACTATCTTGCCGCCCACTTGCGGGCCCTCGACAGTCGCGTTCGCGACGCGGTGGCGCGCCGCCGAGCCGTCGACCCACAGCCCGATGACAACTTCCGCGGCCTGTATCTGTCGGAATCCCATGTCGACGAATTGCTTTCCCGCGCCGCCGGCGGGCACCTCGATATTTCCGAGGTGATCGTACTCGATCCGTCCATCGAGCGCGCCGCTGACGAGGCTGAGGCCGAAGGAACCGATATCAGGCTGCGAGCGATGGCCCGCCGCTTCGGTCTCTCCGCGCTCGATGTGTGGTTGGTGTTGGTGGCGGTGGCGCCCGACATCGACCCTCGCTACGAGTCGCTGTACGGCTACCTTCACGACGATGTGACGCGGCGGCGGGCCAGCGTAGGGCTGGGCCTCGAGTTGTGCATGGGTACGCTGCTATCGGCCGCGGCTCGCGATCGGTTGTCTCCGAACGGTCCGCTCATCTCCGGGGGGCTGCTCCTGGTCGAGGACGTCGATCGGCCTTTTCTGACCCGGAGTCTGCGGGTCCCCGATCGGGTTACCAGTTACTTGCTGGGGAGCGACGAATCCGATCCCCTTGTTCTGGCAGCAGTAGCGCCACAACCAAACGCCGAGCTGCCGGCGGTGGCCGAACTGGCCGCGGTGTTCGCAGCCCAACCCCGCGTCTTGGTCTACGCCCGCGAACGACCGGGCGGCGCCGGGCACGCCCTCGGAGCCAACGCTTTGCGCGCCGTTGGCCATCGTGTGATCACCCTCGACATGGCTCGTATCGCCACCGAGGATGTGCCCGCGACCGTCGTTGCCGCGATTCGAGAGGCCCGCCTGACCGGCTGCAGCGTAGTGGCCGGAGACATCGACGAGTTGGCCGAGCACCATCTCGGCTCCCTACGCGTGCTCGCCAACGCTGCGCTCCATGTGGTGCTGGTCGGCCGGCGATCGTGGGACCCGTCCTGGTCGAGTCGTCCGGCCTACATGATCGATGCGCCCCCGTTACCCGAAGCCATACGGACGGCGCTATGGGAGACCGAGCTGGGGATCGGGGGCGTGCCATGCGACGGCGCGCCCGGTCACGGCGCGCCCCGCGACGGCACACCCAGCGACTGCGCCGACGAAAGCGGCTCCGATGACGCGCCTACCGGCCCGCCGAGCACGGTCGCCCGAGACACTGTCGGCTACCGACTGGCCCCGGACCAGATCGCTCGGGCGGCCCGAGCGGCGCGCCTGAGGGCGAGTTCGAGAACGATCAACGGCCACCCAGCCGAACCGAATACGGCCGACGTGCAAGCCGGCGCCCGGGCCCAGAACTCAGGCGGGCTCGAGCGCTTGGCGCGCCGAATCGAACCGCGGGCGACATGGACCGACCTGATCGTGCCGGCCGACGTGCGGGCCCAGCTGCGTGAGATCGCGGGGCGGGTACGCTTGCGCGATCACGTCTTGGGCACGTGGGGTCTGGGCGGAAAGGCGGGGCGGCGCCAGGGGGTGGCCGCGCTGTTCGCGGGGCCGTCTGGCACGGGCAAGACGATGGCGGCCGAAACGCTGGCCGGTACCCTCGGGCTGGATCTGTACACGATCGACTTGGCCACCGTGGTCGACAAGTACATCGGCGAGACCGAGAAAAACCTCGAGCGCATCTTCACGGAGGCGGAACGGGTCAACGCCGTTGTATTCTTCGATGAAGCCGACGCGTTGTTCGGCAAACGCTCTGAAGTGAGTGACGCCCGCGACAGGTACGCCAACATCGAGGTGGCCTATCTGCTGCAGCGCATCGAACAGTTTGAAGGTATCGCCATTCTGGCCACCAACCTGCGCGCCAACGTCGACGATGCCTTCGCCCGACGCCTTGATGCGCTGATCGACTTCCCGATGCCCGAAGCCGAGGATCGACGAAAGCTGTGGGAACGGAGTGTGGGATCGCGGGTACCGCGCCATCCCGACGTCGATCTCGACTTCATGGCCGACCGGTTCAAGCTGAGTGGCGGCAATATTCGCAATATCGCGGTGGCTGCTGCGTTTCTGGCCGCCGACGGCGAGCGACCTTTGGACATGGAGGCGTTGATCCTCTCGACGTCGCGTGAGTATCGAAAACTCGGTCGTCTCTGCCTCGAAGCCGAGTTCGGCATCTACCACGCGCTGGTGCCATGAACAACCTGTATATTCCATAGATGCCCCCTCTGAGGAGCCGTATGTCACGTCAGCATGTGTTCGATTCCGTTCCTGCCGAACTGTCGCCCGAGACCGTCCAGCGAGATGTACGCGAGAAACCGGAGCGCCCGATGGTCGCGTTGCAATCCCAAGTAGGCAACGCCGGGCTTTCCCGTCTGCTGCATCGCGAAGCGGCTGCGCCGGCGCCGACCGGGGGGCTCGAAGACGACGATGAAAAAAAGAAGATGATGCAGGCGAAGCACGATGGGACGCCTGAGGTCGGTCTCGAGGGAGGGGCCGTCAGTAGCGGCCTCGCGTCGCGCATCGACGCCGCTCGAGGTGGTGGATCGGGGTTGCCGGGCGGGGTGCGCTCGAACATGGAATCCGCGTTCGGCACATCGTTGGCCGACGTCCGGTTGCACACCGGCTCCGAGTCGGACTCGCTCAATCAGGCGGTCACGGCGAAGGCCTTCACCACCGGCAACGACATCTTCGTGCGGGGTGACGCGTACCGACCCAACAGCCCCGACGGTGATCGCCTCTTGGCCCACGAGCTCACCCACGTCGTGCAGCAGCGCTCCATGAGCGGTAACGGCCCCATGACGGTCGGTGCCGCCGATGATCATCTCGAACACGAAGCTGACGATGTCGCGACCTCCGTGACTCAGCGCGTGGCCGGTCCTGAAGACGACGGCGAAGAGCGGCCCTGATGCCCGGCCGTCCGGCGGCGCGAATGGGTGACCTCACCGCTCACGGGTCGCCGCTGGCGGGCTCGCCCGGCAGCATGAATGTGCTCATCGGGTCGATGCCGGCCTGGCGTGGCACGAGTCCGGCAGGGGTGGCTTCGCTCGTCGCCGCGGTAGCGCAAACGGCTACCGATATTGCGACCGCGTCCGCGGCCGCTACGGCTGCCGCGGCCACTCCGGCCGGGCCGGCGGCCCAGGCCAACCTGGTGAAGACGGCGGTTGACGCGGTCGCCAAACTGGCCGCCATGATGGCTTCGATGCCCGGCGATATGCATGCCTGCCCTATCGTGAAAGTAGTTATCCCCGATGGCACGGGTATCGTGATAAACGGATCGGCCACCGTGCTCATTAACGGAATGCCGGCGGCGCGCATGGGCGACACCATCCAGGAGGCAACCTCGGTAAGCACCATAGCCATAGGGGCTCCCAATGTTCTTATTGGGGGCTGAGCCGTCGTCACCCTCTTGGCGGCGACACCAGCATGTTTACACTTCCGCGATCCAGTCGACGACTGTAATAGGGGTGTATGGCGTCGTCGAGGATCATGGTGCAGCTCCTTGGTCTCGTTCTCGCAAGCCGCGCCGGCTGCGTCCCCGATGCCACGACGCGCGAAGCTCGCCACCGGGCTGTTAAGCACGATTCGGCCACCAGGAGGTCGGCGTGGAGGAAACCTCGGGCGTTGGTGTGGCGGTCGTCGACCAGGAGCCGCACGGTCGATTGGTCGTCGGCCCGCTCGTACAGCAGCCCGATAAGGTCGAGGTACCGACTCGGCCGGTGATACGGCAAGAAGCCGTCCGGCGCGTTCAAGTGGCCACCGACAGAGCCCGCCAGGCGCCGGTACCCAGATCGGCCCCCGCCCCGGTCGGCCCCAGCCGGGTGCGGCCCCGCAGCCAGTGGCGACAGAACTCCTGGGTCGGTCCGAGCCACAGCGCGTGGGCAATCTCGAAGGGGCGCTCGACCAACGCACCCGCCCGCATCTGAACTTCGAGCCACTCCCCCACAACCCGCACGTACCGTCGGTTCGGCTCGGCCAGGACCGTTTCGGCTGCGAGCAATACTCCGTCGGGCAGATCGGCGAACAGCAGCGCCGCCAGCTCCCGGTGCGCCTCTACCCAGCACAAGTAGTCCCCCACGGTGGCCCGCACGCCTTCCTCAGCGACATTGACACCGTCCACGGCTCCCAGCACGACGTCCTGGCATTGACGCATGCCCTCGACCCGCAGTTCGGCGACGAGGTCGGCCTTGCTCGGGAAGTGGTGGTAAAGGCTGCCGTTCGAGACGCCCGCCCGCAGACGGACCTCCTGCACGGAATCGATATGCGCGTCAACCCCGCGATCGGTATCGGCATGAGCACCAGAATCCGGTATCGGTGATTTTGGGGGTGCGGGCGTTTTCGGTGACGGCACGCATGGTGGATTCGGTGAAACCCTCGGGTCTTTCGGCCTCGATGTCGATGGTGACCCGGCGAGCAGGTTATTTCTTCTGCCCGTCAGCAAGAAGAACTGGGGCGAATCTGCGCATATGGGTCGCGCTGGCCGCGCGGCCTGACCGCCCCATTCCTGTCCGGATGACCCAGTTCGTGCGGATATCGGCCACGAGCCCTTCGGTGCCCGCGTCTACGACGTAGTGTCGGAGGCCGGAACCGGTGCCGCCACGGCGGTGGGCGCCGGGAGGCGGAGCCGCTTGAGGAGGAGCGCGTTGACGGCGACCAGAAGGCTGGAACCCGACATCGTCAGTGCCGCGATTTCGGGGCG
>JANYDT010000202.1 GCA_025359845.1 Acidimicrobiia bacterium | reverse complement strand
TTCGAAGCACCTGAAGGAAGACCAGCACGATCGGAAACTCGAAACTGAACCCGAAGGCGATGACCATGAGTGTTACAAAGTTGACGAACTTGGCCGGTGAATACCGGGTTTCGACTGCCGATCCCGACACCGACACCAAGAACTTGAGGGCCTGAGGCAACGTAAGGATGGCGATGGCGCCGCCCAAGAGGAACAGCGACACCGAGCTGACGACGAATGCGATTCCGTACTTCCGCTCTTTGGCGTACAAGCCGGGCGCGATGAACTTCCAGAACTGCCACATGATGACCGGTAAGGCCAGCACCATGCCACCGTAGGTGGCGACGGTAAATCGGGTGGTGATGCCTTCCACCGGGCTCAGGATTATGAACTTGGCGTTCGGATCCTTGACGGCCTCGCGGTAGTAACCCGCGATGTGGTTGAGAAAGCGCGGATACAAGATGAACCCCACGATGGCGCCGGCAAAAACGGCGAGGATCGTCTTGACGATGCGTTGGCGGAGTTCGACGAGATGCTCGACCAGGGTCATCCGCTCCGGGGTGCCCGACGCGTCCGAATCGTCGTCACCCTTCTTCGCTTTACGATCTTTCGCGTTATCCCGGCGTGACTTGGCGGCCCGGCGAAGTCGTTGGCGCAGCCCGATTCGAGGGCGTCGGCTCCGCCCTTTCAAGCGAGGACGTCGGCATTCGACGAGGCCGGAGCGGGCACGTCGGCGAGCGGAACGGCGAGCGGCGTCGGCCCATCGATGACGCCGTCGGGGGGCGGCACGTCGAGATTCGGGGCCGGGACGGCACTATAAGGGCCAGTGGCGCCCACCGCCGCTCCGGGCGTCGGTGGGGCCACAGCCGGAGCCGGGTCATCGGCGAGAAGTCGGTTGATGTCGAACGCGTCGCGGATCTCGTCAACCCCGAGAGCGTCGGTAAGATCAGCGCGCATATCGTTCGTGACTTGGCGGAACTCTCGTATCGCCTTGCCCAGTTGTCGTATCGCGTCGGGGAGCTTCTTAGGCCCGATGACGACCAATGCCACCAACAAGATGACCATGATCTCGGGGGCGCCGAGGTTGAACACAGGGCAACACTAGTGCCCCTTCGCGGCACCACTTCGTGGCAGCCCGCCGTTGTCGTGGCACTCGGGCGTTTGCGTGGCACCTGGGCGCTAGCGCTGTGATGCCACAACAACGCAGTATTGCGACGCCTGCGACTTACCGTTGAAGTTGGTCGAACCAATCCGGGGAGTCGAGGAGGCGGCGGAAGCGTTCCAGGTCAGCGGCGCTGATCGGGGGCGCGCCGTGCGAGAGCGAAACGGGATCGGTGCGACGGCGACCGTTCGCACGAGGAGGCGGAAGAGCCGGGTTGAGGTCGACGGCGACGCCGGCGGTGACCAAGAGGTCAATGACCTCGGGCAGTGCCGAACGGATCACCGACGCGTCGCACGACGGACAACAGAACCGGTACGTACGCCCCACCGCCTTGGTAGGAGCGGAACCGACACCGTCGGCCATCGAGGCGACTATCACGATCGCGTCGACGCCGAATTCGACATCGCCGCACGACGGACAGTGTGCTCGTATTTTGGTCATGCTTCGATTCCCTCCCTGCGGTTCCGTATAGGCGAAACTGGCCGGCGATGTGCACTACTCATCCGGTACAGAAGAAATCGACCCGGTCCGTTCCGGTCTTGACGCGAATCACCAAAGGTGGGGACGAATGACGCTTCACTCTGGAGCCGATGATCAGAACTGGCGTCGAGCCCCACTGCTGAGGCCAATCGCATTTGCTCACCGCGGCGCTCGCGCCAACGCTCCCGAGAACACGCTCGAAGCGTTCGTGTTGGCCCGCCGGCTCGGAGCTACCGGGATTGAAAGCGACGTCTGGGTGACCGCCGACGGCCACGCCGTGCTCGATCACGACGGGGTGGTGAGGTCGGGAATCGGGCGAGGCGGGATCGGGCGGGGTGGAGTCGGGCGCGGAGCCGTGGTGCGGCGCAAGCCGATTCGAGAGACCCAACGCAAGGCCCTTCCCTCCCACATTCCCGGCCTCGACGAGCTGTACAACACTTGTGGCACAGACTTCGATCTTTCGCTTGACCTGAAAGACGACGACGCCCTCGATGCCGTCCTCGCCACGGTGCGGGCTGCGGGATCAAACGCCGGCGAACGATTTTGGTTGTGCCACCCGCGTTGGGAGCAACTGGCGCTATGGCGCCCTCGCTGCACGGAAATTCGCCTCGTCGATTCGACCCGGCTGCGCAACCTCAAAGACGGTCCGGAGCGCCATGCCGCCCGTCTTGGCAACGCCGGCATCGACGCCATCAATATGCATTACAGCGACTGGAACCTGGGGCTTACCACCCTGTTTCACCGCTTCGACCGGTTCGTCTTCGGGTGGGACGCGCAACAGGAACGCATGCTACGCGACCTGGTCAGAATGGAGATCGACGGTCTGTATTGCGACGATGTCGAGCGCATGATGAGCGTCGTCGCCCCGAGCCCCTGACCCCAGCCCAGGTCGATACGACGCTGGTCGCTACAAACGACCGGCTTTGGCAAAGGGCCAGACCCGGAGAAACGCTCGCCCCACAATCAGCTTGCGATCGATTGGCCCGAATACCCGACTGTCGCTCGAGTTGCCGCGGTTGTCACCCATGACCCAGTACATGTCGACAGGAACGACCTGGCGAGGCATGTTGACCGTGACGGTACCCGCCGGAAGATACTTCTCGACAAGCGGCTGATCGTTGACGTACACCTTGCCGTTTTGGGCCTCGACAGTCTCCCCCGGCAGCCCCACGACCCGTTTAATGAGGTCGTTGATGGTCCGGTTGGCCTCATTGGGCGGGCGTCTGAACACGACAATGTCGCCCCGGGCGACGTCGTGCATTCGGTACCCGAACTTATTGACAAGGAGCCGATCGCCGACCTTGAGGGTCGGAACCATCGATTCGGACGGGATGAAAAAGGCCTGGACCATGGTGGCCCGCACCGTCAGCGCGACAGTCAATGCGAAGAAGATGATGGCGAACCACTCGACGAAATACCGGGTGCGGCTCTGTTTGCGACGACGGCCCGTGGGCACGCGACGCGCGCTACGAGCGGCCACGATCTCATCGGCTTCTGGGGCGATGCCCGAGTCGAAGTTACTCGTGGGATCGTCGACCGCGGCCCGACGCCCGAACCTGACGCCAGACCTCATCGATTCAGCCGACATCATGGCGATAATAGTGCACGTTCGCAGCAGTAACGGGTGCGTGGTCAGGGCTCGGCGTCAAGGCCAAGAACGCAGGACGACGGGTTGGCCTGGCCCAACCGGTATGACGAGGACGGTTCCATGCGGCGGTGAGCGCCGACATCACCACAATTTTAATGGGCACCCGGAAGATATCGGGCGATCATGCGCTCCGCTACAGCGCGAACACCGGGCCAACCCGCAGGAGCGGCCAAAATCGTGGCGTCGGGCCCGAGTCGAAGGAGCAGACGGTCGAGCCAGGCCCACTCATGCACGGCGAAACGGACCTCTAAGCCCTGGGGCCGGGCGGTGACCTCCTCGCACGGGTACTGCTCGACCACCCATCGCGCCGACTCGGTCAGCAAGAGGGTTACCTCCCTGTCTGGAGGACGGGCGAACAGGGGCGGAGCGGTGGGGGCGGCGGGCGCCATCCGTGGTTCGGACCGGGCCCGGAACCCGAAAATGCGATCTGCTCTGAAGATCCGTTCGTCACCGGCGTGATGGCAGTAGGCCGAAAGGTACCAATGACCAGCGTCGAGGAACAGGCCGGCGGGCTCGACCGTGCGCCACGACCGTTCGTCCTTGCCAAAGGTGTAATAGTCGATTTCGATCTGCCGGCGTTGTTCAATGGCGCCGGCCAGGGCTTCCATCACGCCAGGGGTGACAGGCGTCAGCGCCACCTCCAACGGATCGGCGCTGGCGCCGATCGAAGCCGCCAATTTGGCCAGCCCGCGGGCGAGGGGCCCGTCCGCATCGGTCCCAGGAGTGGCCAGTAACGTGCTCGCCGCCGCAATCAAGGCGAGTCCTTCGGCGGGAGTAAGGCGCAACGGGCGGCTCAGGTAGTCGGCGTAGTTGATCCACACCCGTCCGTCGTCGATCTCGGCCTCGATCAGAAGGTCGGGGGTGTAGGGGTATAAACCGCACAGATACAACAACTCGATGTCGGATGTGAGCTGCTCGGGGGTGCACCTGAAACGGGCGCACACGTCCTCGACGGCGGGCCCGTCGTGGGCCACAATCCACGGCACCATGGCCAAGATTCGAGCGAGGCGGTCTTCTGCCCTACTCATTGGTCCCGGGCCCTTCGGTACCAACGGAATCGATCACCATTTGCAACCACGCGACCGCGGAGGCGCGAAACTCCGGAGGGCTTACGACTTCGCCGTGGTCGAGAAAGCCGAGCACGAAGCTCCGGAACGCCTCTCGGTTGCGCACCGAGAGAGCGACCGTGACCGCACCATCAAGGTGGCGTTCGACGACGGCCGGCTCACCTAGGTGGGTCACAGCCCACGGGGCTTGGGCGCGGTCGATCCGCACATGGGCGATCATCGGTTCACCGTCGCCGAGTTCCCATCCTCGCCCGATCTCGGAACTGATACGGGCACTCGGAGGTACCTCGGTTCCGGGGCCGAGCGTGGCGTCGCCGTCGAATCGATCGATACGAAACGAGCGGTCGTCGCCGCGCTCCACATCGAAGGCGGCCACATACCAGTGGCCGTTGCGGAAACTGAGCCGACGAGGAACGGCACGCCGGGGCGCGCCGCGATAGACGAACGCAACAGATCGCGAACCAGCGATGGCGGCGAAGACCGTTGCGACGTTGGCGCCTCCGGGCAACTGCGCCGCAGATTCGTCGGGGCCCGAGTGGCGCCCGTCCACGGCCTCGTCGCCCGGACCCAACTTCCACGCTCCGAGGTCGGCATCAGCCAGACCTCGCATGCGCACCATGCGGGCGGCCAGGTGCAGGGCGGCCAGTTCGTCTGGCTCCAGTCCCGGATCTTTGACGTAGTACTCGTCGAACTCGACGCGGTACCCGGATTGGGATTCGTTGGCGATCGCAACTGTCTGCAAGGGCATGCCGAGTTCTCGTAAAGCATCTTTGTCGCGCTCGAACTGCCGCCGAAAGCTACCCTTCTCTTCCGGATACCCTGGTACCCGCTCCCGCAACTCCTCTGCGGTAAGCGCCCGATCGGCGGCCAGCAGCGCCGCCGCCAGGTTTAGGAGCCGTTCGAGGCGAGCCATTCAAGGCGAGAGAATACGGCCAGCCAGCGTGCCCGCGGCGACGGCGCACGCAAAAAACAGAGGGTCCTGCGCGGGGGTGCGCCCCATCGTGGTGACCGAAAGCCGATGGCCGGCCAAGAGTGCGGCCGGATCGGGGATCACCTCGACCGAGACATCGTGGCGCGCCGCAATGGTCGACATCGCTTCTGGGTCAAGTCCGGCCGGCACCGGCACTCTGACCCGGACTCGGACGAAACGCTCCAAAACGGTGCGAGTGTGATGGCTGAGACCACGGTGGCGGTCGCGCGGATCGGAGTCCGACGCTCGCACGCACACCACCGGCGTACCTCCGAGGGCGCCAACAATATCGAGGATAGGCCCCACTTCGAGCGCTGTCGTATCGAGCGTGGTCCCGGTTCCGACGACGCCGGGACCCATCGCCACCACGATGGCATCAGCCCTTCCCACCCGTCGGGCCGCGACCAACGCGGCGGCTATCGAGACGGCCTCTACATCTCCTCCGAAAGCGTGACCAGAGGTTACCGTCGCACACAACAAACCCCGCTCGCACAAGTCCGCCACCAGATCAGACAGCACCAAAGGCAGCGCCGCGCCGTCGGTCATCACGTACGCCATCCGACGGCCCGGCGCGGCTTCGGCGAAGGCCGCGGCCACCACCGCCATCTGACTGTGCAGCGAGCAGACCACCACGGGGACGCCGGCCAGCTCATCACCGTCGCCGGCGTTGCCATCGTCGCCAAGGCCATTCCCTGCTGTGCCATCGTCGCGCCGCTTGTGCTCGCCGTAGCTGCTCACATCGGCCTGGAGGCTGGTATACCGCATCTTCAAGATGTGGCCTCCCCCGGTGCTGGGGAGGTCGCGATGGGCGAGGTTCCAGTGAACCACGTGCCAACCGCCCGTCCCCAGTCCCATCTCGACAGCGGTCGTATTCACGACCACCTCATCGGCCACCGCCACCGGTCCGGTTAGCTGGACGAGGTTGTAGGCCCGCGAGCCATCGGTGAGAAGGACCCGTTGCAGGCCGGCGCGGGCGGTGAGAATCTCAGCGACCGCAAGGGTACGATACGAGGGCACCGCTACCGGCCAGAAAACAGGCTACAAGGAGGCAATGAGTTTGTCGACCCGCTCGTCGCGCGACTTGAAAGGGTCTTTGCACAGCACCGTCCGTTGAGCCTGGTCGTTGAGCTTGAGATGTACCCAATCCACGGTGAAATCGCGTTTGCGTTCTTTGGCCCGCTTGATGAACTCGCCTCGGAGGCGAGCTCGGGTGGTTTGAGGCGGAAGATCGACGGCAATATCTATCTCTTCATCTGTGCACGTACGCTCGACCATGCCGTGCTGTTGCAGTTTGTAGAACAATCCTCTGGATCGGTTTACATCGTGATACTGGAGATCGATCAAGGCGACCCTGGCGTTACTGAGCGGAATGTCGTGTTTCTCTCGATATTTCTCTATGAGATGATACTTTATCACCCAATCGATCTCGCGATTCAGGGTGAGAGGATCGCGTTCGATAGCGGTAATGCAGTGCTCCCACATGTCAAGCGCTCGCTTGTCCATCTCTGAGAGCCCTTTGCTGGCGTGATACTTAAGGGCGCGATCGAGATATTCGCGCTGGATGTCAAGCGCGCTCGCCTCGCGTCCATTGGCGAGTCGAACCCGTCGCCGACACGTGATGTCGTGACTAATTTCGCGAATAGCGCGGATTGGGTTCTCCAGTGTCATATCTCGCAACACGACGCCCGGGTCTTCGAGCATTCGCAACATAATGCTCGTAGTGCCAACCTTCAAGAAGTTGGTGTACTCGCTCATATTGGAGTCGCCGACGATCACATGAAGGCGGCGATACCGTTCAGCATCGGCATGAGGTTCGTCGCGAGTGTTGATGATCGGACGACTGCGCGTCGTGGCCGAACTCACTCCTTCCCAAATGTGCTCGGCTCGCTGCGTTATGCAGTAAACCGCGCCCCGTGCCGTCTGAAGCACCTTTCCGGCGCCGGCATAGATCTGGCGACTGACGAAGAACGGAATCAGCACGTCGCTGTAGCGGGCCAATTCGTCGCGGCGGCTGGTGAGGTAGTTCTCATGGCAGCCGTACGAGTTGCCGGCCGAATCGGTGTTGTTCTTGAAGAGGTAGATATCGCCTTTGATGCCCTCCTCCCGGAGCCGCTGCTCGGCCGATACCAACAGCCCTTCGAGAATGCGCTCTCCGGCCTTGTCATGCACGACGAGTTCGTGGACCGAGTCGCATTCGGGGGTGGCATACTCCGGGTGGCTGCCCACGTCGAGGTACAGTCGGGCTCCGTTCTCAAGAAACACGTTCGAACTACGGCCCCACGACACCACCCGGCGGAAGAGGTAGCGCGCTACCTCGTCAGGGCTGAGGCGCCGTTGCCCTCGAAGCGTACACGTGACCCCGTACTCGTTCTCGAGTCCGAAGATGCGCCTATCCATGAGGCACCCTAGCTCTCGTTCTGGTCCAACCAGGAGGATGCTCTCCGCAGTGGCCAACACTGTCTACGCTGGCGGGTCATGGGTGTGCGCATGGTTCAACTCACGACCTGCGGGTCGCGCTTCGAAGCACAGCTGCTCGTGGTGCGTTTGGGCGCCGACGGTATAATGACGGAAGCGCGGAGTTGGTTGGGCCCGAGCTACCCCCTCGGGCGGGTTGACGTCTATGTGGAAGAAGGAGCGTTCCGCGTGGCCCGCCAACTATTGCTTCCGCTCGAGGGCGACTTTTCGAGCGAGGAAGTCGAGTACCGGCGACCGTGGTACCGGCGTCGCTGGGTCAAGATCGCCGGCATAATGGCGCTCGGCGCGACGGCGGCGGCGCGGGTCGTTTGAAGTCATCAACTACTGC
>JANYDT010000186.1 GCA_025359845.1 Acidimicrobiia bacterium | reverse complement strand
CCCTGGCCAAGCGTTTTCTATTGACCGGCGATGCACTCGGAGCCGAGCAAGCGCTACGGCTCGGCCTCGTCACCGATGTGGTGCCGGCCGTCGATCTATATGAGGCCGGACTGGCGCTCGCTCAAAGGTTGGCGGCGGGCGCACCTCTGGCGATCCAGTACACCAAGGCCGCCGTCAACAAGCTCGTGAAAGATGCTCTGAACACGGCATTCGACGTGGCCGCCTCATCGGAATTAGTGACGTTCTTGTCGCAGGATCATAAAGAAGCTCTGGCCGCGATCGTCGAGAAGCGCCTGCCGGAGTTCAAAGGGCGCTAACGTGTGAAAGGTTCGCGTCCTTCTTCCCCAGGAGGCAACTTTGAAGAGCCGATCTATTTCTGACGAAGCATGGCTGGCCGGTACAAGCCGGTCGCGAAACTTCGTGTTGGTATTCGTAATTGTGGCCCTGTGGAGCGGCGGCGCGGCTTTGCGCAGCGGGGCGGCACATCGCGTACCCGATCCCGTCGTCCATCGTGTGGCGAAGGGAGAGAACCTCAGCCGTATCGCCCAGCAGTACGGCGTTTCCGTTGCTGAAATCACTGCGGCGAACAAAATCCCTGACCGCCACCGCGTTCGGATTGCCCAAATTCTCGTCATTCCGATTCCAGTCCCAGGTCCACAGTTGCCGGCGCGGTTACGGGCAGAGCCCGGCCGCCTCGCGCTGCGTCCGGTTTTCGCCCGTTGGGCGACGGCCAACGCCATCCCTATCGACCTGCTCGAAGCCACCGCATGGCTGGAATCGGGCTGGAACCAACGGAAGATCTCCTCCACCGGCGCAATAGGAATCGGCCAGCTGATGCCCGACACAGCCCAGTTCGTCGCCCGCGATCTCATCGGGCGCCCTTTGGACCCAAAACAACCAGAAGACAACATCCGGATGAGCGCGCGTATGTTGCGGTTCTTGCTGCAACGCGCGAACGGCGATATCGATGCCGCCCTCTGCGCGTATTACCAGGGATTTCGATCAATGCACAAGAACGGCGTCTACCCGGAGACGAAGCGTTACGCGGCCGACATCCAGGCTCTGCGGCCGCTGTTCCGTGCCCATGGCGTAGCACCGAAGCTTCGGTTGCGGTGAATAGAAATTTGACCAGGCCTAACGAAGGATTATCCAGTTCAGAGCCAATGTTTTCGCAGCGCCCCGGCTTGACAACGGTTTCGGGGTCATCTGAAATAGGTGAGCGTGCAACGCCAACCCAGGTCGTGGGCCTTCGGTAACTCGGTGACTTGCAATCACTGGGCCACCGAAGGGGGAGTAGCCGCGGCAGGGGCTTGGGAGTAGGTAGACAACGCCCGCTCGACCGCAAGGAACAGTAGGGGGCGGCCCCACCGATCCCGGTCCCTGCCATTTTCTCTGTGGTGACAAAGGTCGCAAGCAAGTGCCTGCCGGAAACGCCCAGGAACGTCGTCGGGGGTGCACCGAGTGAGTATGCTGCCGCCCTTCTCGGACCGCCACGCGGTCTCCAACAGCATCGGAGGTCTTTCAAACGTGGATGACGAAGCGCTAGAAGAAATTGATCCTGAGGACCTTGAGGGCTTGAGCGAGGACTTCGATCCTGAAGCCGATCCTGACGCGGATCTGGAGCCGGACCTCGACGGCGACCTGGAGGCGGATCTCGACGAAGACGCGCTCGACGAAGATGCCCTCGACGACGAGTTCGAAGTTGATCCCGTCGATGACCTAGACGGTGATGAACTCGACGTTCTCGTTGAGGATGAGGTCGAGGAGAGCGCAGTCGCGACCCGCGTCGAGGAGGAAGAAGACGACGACGACGACGAGGTTGACCCCGATGATGTCGAGGCGAGTCTCGATGTGATTCTCAAGGATCGTTTGGTCATCGAAGACGTCGAGGTTGACGACGACGAAGAACAGCCCGAGACCGAGGATCGGGGCGAGGGTGCGGGGGCCGTCGTGCCCAAGCGACCCGACGAATTCGTGTGTCAGTCGTGTTTTCTGGTCAAGCATCCAAGCCAGTTGGCCGACGCCAAAAAGACCCTCTGTCGAGACTGCGTCTAGCGCCATGGACGGCGATCAAGCTCCCGCCGTCCAGAATGTCGACGTAGGCGTCGTGGTCGACATCGAAGTGCGTGAGGCCATCGCGGAAGACCTGGCGGCGTTGACTCAGTTGGTCGAAGAATTCGAAAGCGAGATAGGGAGCGAAAAAGGTGGCGACGTCTGGCTCCGCCTCCATCGACGGCCGCTTCCGCTAGTGGTGTCGCTCGCCGACTCGGTCCGCCTCGGAGCCGAGCGCCATTCACGGTCATGGGTATTGGTCGCCACGATCGATGATGTCGTTGTGGGCTTCGCCAGTGCACTTCTGAAGCTCTTACCCGACGGGGCCGATGTTGCACTTCTCGTGCCCCACGGGGCCGACGCCGACCCCAATGCCTTGAAGGCGAAGTCGGGCCCCATCGGCGAACTCACCGAACTCATGGTGACGTCAGAGGCGAGAGGGGTGGGCGTCGGGCGCGCCCTGCTGAATTCCGTCGTGGACCGGTGCGTAGGGCACGGCTGCGCTGGCGTTGATGCGGTTGCCCTCCCGGGCGCCCGAATAACCAAGAACTTCTTCGAGGCCGCGCATTTCACGGCCCGTGCCATCGTTGTGCACCACCGTCTCGGGCCGTGACCAGCCGCCCTGAAGTGTGTGTCGGGGCGGTCGTCGTTCATGGCGGCCGGATCCTCCTAATTCGGCGAGGTCAGCCGCCCCAGGCGGGCTGTTGGTCGGTGCCGGGCGGCCGCGTTGAGCGGGGGGAGTCTCTGACCGACGCGGTAGTTCGCGAAGTCGAGGAAGAAACAGGCCTCATTGTTTCGGTCGGTTCATTCCTCGGATGGGCAGAACGCCTCACCGAGGCGCATCATTACGTGATCCTCGACTTTGCGGCCGCTCCGATCGGCGGGCTCTGGTCAGTCGATGCGACGCTGAGGGCCGGTGACGATGCCAGCGAGGCGGCCTGGGTCCTTATCGAAGACCTGGATCGTACTGATTTGGTCGACGGACTGAGAACCTTTCTCCGCGAGGTCGGCGTGGCGTAGTGCTACTGCGCGCTCATCGACCCTTCCACTGAGGGGCCCGCTTTTCGATGAACGCCCGAGGACCCTCCTGAAAGTCTTCACTGGCCAACACCGGAGCCGCTTGTGAGCTACTGAGCCGCCAAGCTTCATCATCGTCGGCTTGCGCCCCCTGCAGCACGACTCGGCGGGAGGCTTGCACGGCCAGCGGGGCGTTCACGGTGATGCGAGCGGCTAACGCCAGAGCCCACTCGACGACTTGACCTGGCTCGCAGAGCTCGTTGACCATCCCGAAGTGGTAAGCCCGCTCGGCCGAAATCGGGTCGCCCGTCAAGGCCAGTTCGAGCGCGATATTTCGGGGCAGGGCACGGGGCAGCCGAAAAAGATCGCCGGCTCCGGCGATCAACGACCGTTTCACTTCGGGAATGCCGAACGTCGCTCGGGTGGAGGCGATGATCAGATCACACGCCAGGGCAAATCTCGCACCCGCCGGCCAACGCCGGACCGTCGACGGCCGCGATCAACGGCTTATTGCGCTCGCGTCGGGCGATACCGCCGAACCCGCCCCGTTTGGTGGAGATCTCGGCTGCTCGTCCGGTGGCGACGGCCTTCAGATCGGCCCCGGCGCAAAAGACCGAACCAGCCCCAGCCACAATTCCGGCCAGAGGTGATCATCGGCCTCGAGCCGGTCGATGGCCGCCTCCATCTCGCGGGCCACATCACCATTGACGGCGTTTCGAGCCTCCTGGCGATTGATGGTCAGCACCGCAACATTGGCGTGTACCGTAAATTCGACTGTGGGGTCAGACATGGCCACGACCGTAGCCCCGACGTTTCTAGCCCTTCGAACCGGCGGTGACTTTGGCCCGAGGCGGCGGCGGAATACTCAAGCCCAGAAGCTTCAGCAGAGACGGGATTCGGTTCGAGGCCTGGGCCGCCACGGACGCGAACGCCTCGCCCTGAATCGTCGGCAAGGCCACCGGGGCAATTTCGCGGCGGAAGGGAGCGTCGGCCGCGGCCTCGATGATCGTGGCCCACAGATCTTGTGGCGTATCGGCACTGAGCTGGGCGTTGGTGGACGTGACGAGGCGCTCGTGGAGTTCTGGGGCGATTTTGGCCCCAGGGTCAGGAAGGCGACCGGCGAGGCGTAACGCCCGGACCAAACGGTTGCCTTCGAGACACTCGCCGATCTCGGCGTTCCAAGTCACCCGTTCGCCTTCGATACGGCGTTGCAAGGCCTCGCGTAACTTAGCCGCCATATCACGCGATGCGTCGTCGCGCGAGCCGCCATCGGCCTGCGTGACGACGGCTCGGAGATCTCGAAGGGTAATGTCATCAGCGATGTCAAGGGCCGCTTGGGCGTGGTCGAGCCAATCGGCCTGCTTCGTCTTGGGCAGAAGAGCATCAGCCATCGCCAACAGGGGAGCGGCCGGCATTTCGGGTTGCGAAGTTCCACGCAATTCCGCGTTGTGATCGATGATGGCTTGACGCACGGCCGGAATGCCGCCTCGCAAGAGCTGCTCGGCCACGAGACGCTGTTCTACGGGAAGCGATTCGAGGAGGGCATCGCGATGCGTGCGCGACGGAGTGAGCTTGCGGGTCTTGGCTGCCTTTTCGCGGGCCCGGGCACCGTCGCTTTGGGGGAGTGCGGGTCGGGCCGGTCGATCGGGGCGGGGCGGGCGTTCGGCCCCCACGGGTCGATCAGCCCCCACGGGTCGATCAGCCCGGGTCAGACGTTCGGCGCGATCAGGACGTGGGCCCTGCGATGAGCCGGGGCGAGGGCTAGTGCCCGGACGATCGGGTCGAGGCCCCCGGCTTTCGAAGCCGGGGCGATCACTGCGCGGAGGCCGGTCGCCGCGCTCCGGTCGGTCGCGTCGGGGCGCGCCATCGCGATCGCGGCGGGGACCAGAGCCGCGGCTGCTTTCGGCATAGATCACGTTGACGTCGGGGCCGGTGTGAACCGGCGCGATGATCTCCAAGGTCTCCGGTCGGGCTTGAGCCGCTTTGGGAGCCTTGATCGACACGATTTCGGTGGCTCCGTCGAGAGTCCGTTCGGCCTCGGCGCGCACGACGTCACCGACCCTGGCCCCGTCGTAGACGAGTGCGGCCTCAACCGTTCCCTTCGGTTGGCGGGCTCCGGCGGCTCGCCAGGTCCAGCCTTCCCCGGACGCGCTGGTGAGCTCGATGTCGATGCGGTGAGACATACAGCGTTCTACGTTACCCGTTCCGTTAGCCTGTCCTGGTGCGAAACGAACCGGTTTTCCTCGTTCATGGCTTTGCGTCCAGTTTCGAGCTGAACTGGCGTAAGCCCGGCTGGGTGGATCTGCTTCGAGAATCGGGGCGCGAAGTGATCGGTCCCGACGTGCTCGGTCACGGTAGGGCCGAAAAACCTCATGACCCGGCGGCCTATGCCGATCTCGAACTGAGCCTGCTCGAGCACTTGCCCAACACCCCCGTAGATGCGGTGGGTTTCTCGATGGGCGGTCAACTGCTTTTGAAGCTGGCCTCGACCCACAGCCACCGCTTTGGCCGGCTCGTCATTGGCGGAGTCGGCCAGCGCAATCTCGAGGAGAGCGATTCGGAACCGGTGGCCCAAGCCATCGAATCGGGGGACTCCGCCGGAGAGGGGGGCACGTTGGCTCGGGCATTCGCCCAGTTCGGAGCCGGTTCTGCCAACGATCCCAAAGCTCTGGCAGCGTGCATGCGTCGGCCACGCGGTCGCCTGACCATCGAGGACCTCCAACGGGTCACCAACCCGACGTTGTTGGTGGTGGGCGACAAGGATTTCGTCGGTAGCGCGGACTCGCTGGTGGCTGCTCTCCCGGATGCGCGTCTCAAGGTATTGAGAGGCGTCGATCATTTCGGCACTCCCCAGAACTTCGGGTTCATCGATGCCGCCCTGGCGTTTCTGGAGGCCCTTCCGGAATGAATCGGCCTCAGCGCGGCCGAGCCGTAACAGGGGCCGTAAAGTCGTCACGATGATCGAGTTGCCTCAGGGATTTCGGGCCCACGTCGCCAACGTCGGTATCAAGGACGACAGCGACGACTTCGTGATCATCGCCTCGGATCGGCCGTGTCACGCCAGCGGGGTGTTCACGAAGAGCCTGTTCTCCGGGGCCAGCGTGATCATTTCGCGCGATCACCTGCGCGACGGTCGAGCGCAAGCCGTGGTCGTCGTCTCCAAGAATGCCAATGTCGCAACGGGCGAGGTGGGCCGGGCCAACGCCCGAGAACTCGCCTCCCGTGTCGCCACCACGCTCGGCTGCTCACCCCGTGACGTCGTCGTGGCGTCGACCGGCGTCATCGGCCGTCAGTATCCGATGGACCGGATTCGCGCCCATCTCGATGTACTGCCCAGGCCCACCGGGACCGACGCCGAGCTCGCGGCGCGCGCCATCATGACCACCGATACCCATCCCAAGGTCGTCACCGCCAACGTGGCAGGCTCGTCGGCTCGGGTGGTCGGTATCGCCAAAGGGGTCGGGATGATCGAGCCCGACATGGCCACGATGCTCGCATTCGTGTTCACCGACGCCGAAATCGCGTTTGACGAGTTGGACATCCGCTTCCGCAGGGCGGTCGATGATTCTTTCAACTGTGTCAGCGTCGACACCGACACATCGACCAGCGATACGGCCGTCGTGTTCGCCAACGGAGCGGCCGGGGCGGTCGATCCCGAAGCCCTTGAAGTGGCGTTGCGCGATGTCACGCTGAAACTGACCAAAATGATCGCCCGCGACGGCGAAGGGGCGACGAAGATGCTCGAAGTCGTTGTCGACGGCGCACGCGACACGGCCCAGGCCAAACGCGTGGCCAAGGCGATCGTCAACTCGCCATTGGTAAAGACGGCAGTGCACGGGGCCGATCCGAACTGGGGGAGAGTGGCCATGGCCATCGGTAAGTGCTCCGAGCAGAGCGATATCGACCAAGAGAGGGTCGTGATCCGATTCGGAGACCAAGAGCTCTACCCCGTCGCCGTCGGGGCCGACGGTCTGGAACGCCTTACCAAATACTTGCGGGGTGAGCACGTGACCATCAGCGTGAGTCTCGGCGTGGCCGACGGCCGTTGCACGGTCTACGGCTGTGACCTCAGCGAGGGCTACATCCGGATCAATGCCGATTACACGACTTGACGACACCGCCCGTGCGGATTCCAAGTCCGGTCGCCGTGGGCAACCAAACTGCGCCTTCTGCTCCCCTGGTCAAGACGCCCATAATGTTCGTTATGTAAAGTAATCCATCCTTCGCTACGAACTGACGATTTCGTGGGCTGCTTCGGGCAGGCCGTATCCGTCGCCTCCAATTTCGACTAACCTTTTGGCCGCCTGCACCCCCACCCTGCGCGATCTCCCCTCGCGCCATTCCAAAAGGAGATTCGGTGCGAAAAACTTCCCTTGGCATCATCGGCACAGTTCTCGGCGCAACCGTCGCCGTCTTAGGCCTTACCACGCTCGGTGGTGGAACCCCTAACGCGGTCGCCGCCACCCACACCTTTCCGGTGACGTTCATCCTCGAAGGCACCGCTCCCGGCGCGCTCACCGGCACCGCGACAGTAGCTTGCACAACTCCGGTCCAAGCTCAAACTTCCTCGGTGGTCACGCTGGCCGCCGGATCCGTTGTGGCGACCACAGGTGTCGTCATGCCGTCCGATTCCGGGTCGGCCAACGATCGGTGCACGATCAGCGCCAGAATTAGCGGCGTGGCCGGTACCAACACGCCTTGGGTGTCGCTCGAGGTGGGCGGTACCACGCTGGTCGGGCCGAACCTGGCGGCCAAGTTCATTGGCGAGACGTCCGCCCCCGATCCCACAGTTTCTGTAGATCAACAATTCTTTCCGGCCGACAGTACGGCGATTGTCGTGCGCGTCCACTACGACGACCCCGGAGTAACGGCCGGGGCCAACCTAATAGTTCCCGTTTCGGCCAGCGTCCGAGATTCGCCCAGCACCGGGCCCACCGTGATGCGACTTTCAGCAACCTGTTCGGGCATCACCCACGACAAGTCCATCCCCCTCTTGGCCGGCGGGTTTAGCTTTCTCTACTTCGCTGCCGCGGCTCAAGTGGGCCAAACGTGTGCGTTGACGGCGACCGTCTTTGGGCCTGGCAATTCGTCTACAGCGAACTTTCTGTGGTTGGAATATGGATCTCCGGTCACCGCAGGCGCCCATGTGGCGTCAGCCTCCGTCTCCGGCCTGTTCTACAGCCCCGCCAACGTTTTTGTCGGGGTGATCTCCGGCATCGCTCAGGCGACCACAACCACATCGAGCACGACCGCACCAACGACTTCGACAAGCACCACGACAACCACCGTCGCCCCCACCTCGACCAGCACCACGTCGAGCACCTCGACGACGAGCTTGCCCGGTGGTTCGACCACCTCGTCGACGTCGACCACGTCGACGTCGACTACGACCACGTCGAGCACCATGGCGACGTTCGCGGCGCCGTTTTCCCAGGCTTCAGCGAACGGCACCGTGCCGCCCGGAGGGTCATCGTCGACCGCTACTCCGACCACGACCGTCACGGGCGGGACCACCACGACCACCACCACCAGACCGGGCGGGACCACTACGACAGTAAAGGCCGGGGCCACTCCTCTGGCCGTCGATCCCGGCTTCGCGGTAGGCAAGCCGAGGGCCGTGGCTGCGATTGTGGCCCCCGTGCCCAGCCTCGTGCCTGACACGCCCGTCATCGTGAGTTCAGGCAAGGGCAAGAGCAGGGGAAAGACCACGGTAAAGAAGAAGACCGTCTTCAGGACCGTAACCAAGTGCACGAAGGTGAGAGGCAAGAGTGTGTGCAAGAAGGTCAAGGTGGCGGTGAAGGTCAGCCACTGACCGCACGATTCGGGTCACCGACTACAAACTTAGGAGGGGCGGTGGCTGCCACCGCCCCTCCAGCGCGTCTTGGCCAAACTTCGGGTGGACCGTCCCTTACTGAACGTCCTTTACTGGGCGTCAGTGATCTGGGCGTCAGTGATCGGGGCGTCAGTGATCGGGGCGTCCATCGCCGACCACGGCGCATCAGGAACACTCAGTTCGGGCGCCAACGAGACACCGCTGCGGGTCTCGAGCGCGAGCGATCCGTTGCGGTTGAAGGCCAAGGCGGCGTCGCCGTCGAGCAGCTGACGCACGGCATGGCCGACCAGTTGACCCCGCCAACCGTTGGCCAGGCGGGCGTTACGGTCGCCCCGCAACAGACTGGCCAAATCGGCACGCGTGGCCAGGAGGCTGGCGTCAATCTTGGCGTCCTTGGCCAACTGCGCGACCCACGCTGATACGAGGGTCAGGGCCGGCCGGAGGTGTCGGTCGAAGTCGTCGGGATCGGGAACGTGCAGCTGCTCAGGCGACATCTCCGAGCCGCGGGCCACGGCCTCAAGGATTTCGGTGGCCAAGACCCCTTTGCCGAAGCGCCCGTCGAGGCCGCGGAGATTGCGCAACGCTTCAGTCGTGGTGGGTCGGGCTTGCGCGATCGTGATTATGCCGAGGTCGGGCACGATGAATCGAACGGGCCGGTCGAGATCGCGGGCTTTCTGCTCTCGCCACCCCGCGAGTTCTTGGGCTACCAACCGATCACCGCCGCGTAACATCCGTCCGTCTTTCAATCGCCACCACGCCCGCTCGGGCACCGACTTGTTGCGAGGCCGGCTCCTGACGATTTCGCACTCGTCTTCCACCCAAACCCGCCGTCCTGAAATGTCAAGCTGCTCGACGATCATCGCCTTTAGCTCTAGGAGGTGGGCGACGTCGGCGGCGGCGTAGCGCTGCTGCGCGGCGGTCAAGGGACGTTGCGTCCAATCGGTGAGCCGGTCGCCTTTGGATAGATGAATTCCGAGCAGCTTTTCGGCTAACGTGCTCAGCGACGGGGTCGAGAACCCGACGAAGCCGGCGGCCAATTGTGTGTCGAACAGCCGAGACGGGATCGTGGCGCAGGCCAGGTCGAGTACCTCCAGGTCTTGGTCGCAGGCGTGCACGACCGCCAACCGATCGCTACGCAACAGCTCGGCCAACGGGGCGACATCGACGGCCAACGGATCGATAAGGGCGATATGACCGGTCCAGGCAATCTGGATGAGAGCGAGTTGCGGGTAGTACGTGCGCTCTCGCAGAAACTCCGTGTCGAGCGCGTACTCTTCATGGGCGCCGACCTCAGCAATCAGCGATTGGAGTTCGCGATCCGTCGCGACCCATCGGGTAGGTACGTTCACGAAGCGGGGCCGGACTCGTGCGGAAAGCCCGCCTCGAGCCAAGCGAGCGTGCCACCGGCGACGTTGATCGCGTCGATCCCGTTGGCACGGAGAAATTCAACCGCTTTCTCGCTGCGACCCCCGGACTTGCAGATCACATACACGGTTTGATCGCCAGGAATCTCGCCCATACGAGAAGGCAGGGTTTGGAGCGGAATTAGCGACGCTCCGGGAGCCCTCGCTTCGCTGAACTCGTCGGGTTCGCGGACATCGATCAGGCACGTGCCCCCCTGAAGCAACTTCGCGAGTTCCTGAACCTCAATGATTGGGACAGGCCCGGACATTGCCGCACGCTATCGCTTATAGCGAGCCCTCGTGAAACGGGCAAGATCTTCCGGCGTGTCGAGGTCGGCGGCGATTTCGACGTCGACGAGAGCGACCGGGAGCCCCCGTATGGCTCGCCGAAGGGAACGCTCCCCCGCTTCGAAGGTCCGGCGAAAGCCGTCGAGGAGGCTTCGATGGTAGGCCCCTTGAAGGACCGCTGGACGGTCTCCGCCGGCTGGAAGCACGATGGGCGTGGTCGCCTCGCATTGGCGCACGAGAGGCACAATCTGGTGCCGACCGATCATCGCAACGTCGGTGGCGACAATGAAAACTGTCTGATGGCGAGCCCGTTCCAGAGCGGTCGCGACCGCTCCCAGCGGACCCTCTCCCGGCCATTTATCAGCGACCCATTCGAGTCCGAGGCGGCCGATCCGAATTGCGTCACCGCCCACGACGAAGACTTCATTGGCCCCCGCTTCGGTCAAAGCCTCGGCCAGTCGGTCTACGAGCGCCCGCCCATCGACTTCGATGAATGCCTTGTCTGTGCCCATGCGCCGACTCGCCCCTCCGGCCACAATCACCCCCGAAAAGGCTGGTAACAAAGGATGTGTCACCGGCGTACAAAGCCTGAGTCAGAGTCACCCACCTCACCGATGGCGGCCTTGGCCTGGCGCAAATCGAGCGGAACGAATTCCGCTGAGCCTAAGGCACACACGCGATTCTTGGCGTCGAGGATGGTCGCTTCCGTGAGCAGGAGCAGGGCGCCTTGTCCTGTGACCCGGGCCTCGACGGAGTGCGCCATCCCGATGCGGATCGGGCGCTCGAACGTTGTGGTGGTCGTCTTGGTTACGGCGAATTTTCCGGCTACGGCGATGGTTGCCCAAGCCATGGCCTCATCCAGGATGGCCAAAGAAATACCGCCGTGTACGTAGTTCGGGGCCCCCGAAAACGCGGTCGATAGTGTGAACTGGGCCACGACAATTTGCGCCTCCTCATCGTGGAAGAACGGAATTTGCAGGCCGGTGGCGTTGGCCGGCTCGCACACGAAACACTGCGAGGCGAACCCCCATCGATCATTGGTGAGGGCGATCCGAGCCATGAGGCGACCCTACTGGTCCCGCTGCCCCACCAAGGCCGCCAGCACCGCGTCGTGGAGCAGCGAGTTGCTCGACAGCGCGCTCCCGCCGCCCGGACCGATACCGCCGTCGAGGTCACTGAAACGGCCCCCGGCTTCTTCGACAATGGGCACAAGCGCGGCGAGGTCCCAGAGCGAGACAATGGGCTCACACGCTATGTCGATCGCCCCTTCGGCCACGAGGACATGCTGCCAAAAGTCTCCGATACAGCGCTGGCGGTGGGCTCGCTCGACGACGCGCTGCCAACCGGCCCGCTTGTTGCTATGGACGGTCACCGGCCAGTGCCCGTCGCTCCACGAAACGAAGGCGTCTTCGATACGAGCCACTCGAGACACAGCGATCGGTTGGCCGTCGGCGAACGCTCCCCCGCCGCGCCGAGCCCACCATCGTCGCCGAAGCGCGGGGGCGCTTACGACGCCGACCTCTACATGGCCGGTCATTACGTCTTGAAGGGCGATCAGGGTGGCCCAGATGGGTACGTGGCGGACGTAGTTTCCGGTGCCGTCGATAGGGTCGATGATCCACCGAAACGGCGCGTCCGGCAGGCCGGAAACGCCGTGCTCTTCGCCCAGGACCGCGTGCCCGGGCCGCGCCGACCGCAACGCCTCGACGATCGCAGTTTCTGCGCCGCGATCGGCCAAGGTGACCTCGGTGAGGTCGGGTTTCGTTTCCGTGACCAGCGAACGGGACCGGAAGTGGCGCATGGTGATGGCGTCAGCCAGGTCTGCGAGTTCGAGGGCTAGCGTCAAATCGGCGCCATGATCGAAGGCGGGGGTCATCGTGGCCGCTTCATCGTGTGACCTTCATCGTGTGACCTTCAATAAGACATCGAGGTCGAGGTTTCCTCCGCAGAACACCGTCAACACGCGTTGACCGCCGACGTCGAGCTTGCCGGCCAACAACGCCGCCGTCGTCAGAGCGCCGGTAGGCTCGACGACTTGTTTCATGCGGGTCAGGATGAAACCGAGCGCGTAAAGAATCTCGGCTTCGGTCACGGTCACGATGCCGCTCAGATGTTTCTGGAGTATCGGAAAGGTCAAGAGGCCAAGAGCCGTGGTGGCCACGCCATCAGCGATGGTGCTGGGCGGCGCGATGCGCACGATCTCCCCCGCCGCCAATGACCGGCGTCCGTCGTCGGCAGACTCTGGTTCCACCCCCCAGATCGCCATCTGTGGGCGAGCAGCGTGGAGCGCAAGGGCCATTCCGGCGCCTAACCCTCCCCCGCCGACAGGCACGACGGCTACGTCGATATCTGGCCAATCGCTCACGGCCTCCAAACCAACCGTACCTTGACCGGCAATTACGTCACGATGATCGAACGGCGGGATGAGCGTCGCGCCGCGTTGCCCGACTATCTGCGCCGCCACCATTTCGCGGTCTTGTGTGGTGCGGTCGTACAAGACGATCGAGGCGCCGTAACCGCGGGTCGCTTCAATCTTGACTTTGGGGGCGTCACTCGGCATGACAATCGTGGCCTTCACCCCCTCGATGCGCGCCGCCAGGGCCACCCCTTGGGCGTGGTTGCCTGACGAAAATGCCACCACTCCGGCCGCCCGTTCTGCTGGTCCGAGACTGCGGATGGCGTTGAGGGCGCCCCTGATCTTGAAGGAGCCGCTGCGTTGCAGGTGTTCACCTTTGACCCGAAGCTCTCGAGCCCCTACCCGCTCCGTGAGCGTGGCGCTTGAGAGCAGGGGGGTGTGATGAACGGCGGTCCCGAGCCGTTGCGCGGCTTCGATTACATCGTTGACGTCGAGCGAGGCTGACGCGACGGTCATGGACGTTGAGGCGACTGAACTAGTCATGGGCCGTGCGGGCCCAGCTCGGATCGAGTTGAAGTAGGAAGAGCGCGCATCGTTCGGCTTCGTCGGTTTCGCCGATCGCTTCGGCGCATGCCCGCAATCCGTCGAGGCAGCGTAAGAAGTTGCGGTTCGTAGGGTGCTCCCACCTTACGTAACCCGAACCCCTCCACCCCGATTGTCGGAGTGTATCGAGACCTCGGTGGTACCCCACCCGGTATGCGGTGTAGCGCTCCACGACGTCGCGGCCGCTCGATCCGAGAGCCGCCCACGCGGCCAGACTGCGCGGCGCCGAGGCAACGACTTGGGCGACCTGGTCTCGCGACGAAGCCCTCTCCAGCTCGGCGAGGAGGTGCGCAGGCTCGGGGTCGAGGATCGTTTCAGGGAGCCCGTGGGACAGCGATACGTCAGAAGCCATGGTCGAAGCGTGCCACCTTCCATGACCTCGTCGCGCCAGTTCCCGATCCGTTGGCGGTTCGACGCCGATGCTGCGCTGCTTCTACGATCACCACCATGTCCGAAGCCAAGATCGCCGTACTCGCCAAACTCACCGCCGCCGAAGGCAAGCGGGATGAACTCGTTGCTCTGTTCAGCACTCATGTGCAGGCGGTCAACGCCGAAACCGGTACCGAAGTATATGCGCTCCACGTCGATTCCGCCGATGAAGTGACGGTTTGGTTCTACGAGGTGTACACCGACAAAGCGTCACTTGACGCCCACGGCACGAGTGAGGCAATGAAGGCGCTCGGCCCGAAACTGAAGGGCCTCATGGCCGGCCGCCCGGAACTCACGATGCTGAAGCCAATCGCTGCGAAAGGTCTGTAACGCCAAGACTTCAGTAGCCGAGTTCAGTACCCGAGCGCAGCGTCGACCAGGCCGATGAGCGGCTCGTCGGCGCCGTAACGGCGAACATTTTCCCGAATGCGAGCTCCCAGTGGACCTTTCGCCATGTCCGGGGTGTTGGCGGTGTGCGGGGTGACGATGCAGTTCGCCAGACCCCACAGTGGATGGTCGTCGGGCAGCGGCTCAGGGTCGGTTACATCGAGCCCGGCCCCGCCGATCCGCCCCGCGCGGAGAGCGTCGACCAGCGCGTCGGTGACGACGTGTCGGCCTCGCCCGACGTTTATCAGCCACGCCCTAGGTGCCATGAGGGCCAACTCGGGCGCGCCGATTATGCCCACCGTCGCCGGGGTAAGGGCCAGAGCGACCACGACCAGCGCGGCGGCGGGCAAGGCGGCGTGGAGAGCCTCCGGACCGACCTGGCGAGGGTTGCCGAAAAGCTCGCTCGAACCCGGCCGGCTGCGCAGCACCGTGACTTGACAGCCAAACGGTTCCAGCAGCCGAAGCAGCGATTCGGTGATACCGCCACCGCCGAGACACAACACGTTGGCGCCGAGGAGGCACGTGCCCAGTTTCTCGCCCCAGCTTCTCGCTTGGGCGTAGACGCTGATGTGGCGCATTCCCGCCAACGCCAGCGCCACGACATGTTCGGCCACCGGTTCGGCGTAAACCCCTTTGCCGCACGTCCAGACGCGACCGTCGTCGAAGAAGCCCTCCGCCACCCAATTTTCGACTCCTGCGAACGGCAACTGCACCCACCGTATGGCCGGGGCTTCGGCCAACAACTGGCGTAGTCCGATGGTGTTGTAGGGAGAGGCCCACACCAACGCCTGCGCCTCCTGAGGCGATACGATTTCGCCCCCTCCCTCGCGAACGCGATCGGCGACCCACGGTGGCGCACTCGGGTCGACAGCTATCTTCGGGATGGTGACCATTTCCGGTCACGACGGTAGTCGCGCGAGCCGCTCCCAGGAGTGCTAGGAACGCGGCATGAAGATCGTCGTGGACTTCGATAAGTGTCAGAGCAACGCATTGTGCATGAGCGCCGCTCCGGAGGTGTTCGAGGTGCGAGATGACGGGTATCTCTACATTCTCCAAGAGAACCCTGGTGAAGAAATGCGGGCCAAGGTCGAAGAAGCCGTTCGCCTGTGCCCGACCCAAGCCATCACGATCGAGTGACGAACACGTCTGGAGCGGTGGGCTCGGTCGGCGACGGAGAGCGTAAACACGTCGTCATCGTCGGCGCGTCGCTAGCCGGTCTAAGGTCGGCAGAAGCACTTCGCGCCCATGGTTTTGTGGGGCGTTTGACGATTGTCGGCGATGAGGGTTCGGCTCCGTACGACCGACCTCCGCTCTCGAAGCAGTATCTGAGCGGGGCGTGGGGTGAGGAAAAACTTTGGTTGCGGGCCCGAGGGTTTGACGAATTGAATCTCGACCTCCAGCTGAACGTCAGGGCGGAGTCGCTCGACGTTGCCAGCCTTGCACTCTCGACCTCTACGGGAGATATCGCGTTTGATGGACTTGTCATCGCGACCGGCGCTCGACCCCGCCGGTTGCCGGAACCTCTCGATCATGGCGATCACGCCGTAGTACGGACGAAAGCGCACTCCGACGAGCTGCGTGACAAGTTACGCGACGGAGCGAAGGTCGTGGTGATCGGCGCCGGATTCATTGGCGCCGAGGTTGCCGCGACAGCCCGATGTAGGGGCTGTGAAGTCACCATTCTCGAGGCCGCTCCCCTCCCCCTCGAGCGCCAATTGGGCCCCGATATGGCCGGCGTCTGTGCCGGGCTCCACGAACGTAACGGTGTCACCCTCCATACCGGAGTGACGATTGTGGCCACGACGGCCAAGTCGGTCACGCTCGCCGACGGGCGGTCGTTCGCGGCCGACGTCGTTGTGGTCGGGGTCGGCGTCCAACCCAACATTGAATGGCTCCAAGGTTCGGGCTTGACGCTGGGCAACGGCATTGAGTGCGACGAGACATGTCGGGCCGCACCCTCAATCGTCGCGGTCGGCGACGTCGCGTGTTGGCCGAACGCTCGCTACGACGAGCGGGCTCGAGTCGAGCACTGGACGAACGCGGCCGAGATGGCCGAGCACGGCGCGGCCACGCTGCTGGCCGACCTGAACGGAACGCCCGAGGCAGCCCTGTCCTACATGCCCGTCCCCTACTTCTGGAGCGACCAGTACGCCACCAAGATCCAGTTTCTAGGACGAGTCGGTGGGTTTGACGAAGTGAGGGTCGTGGCCGGCGCCGCCGACTCGGGCAAGCTGCTGGCCCTCTACCGTCGCGGCGATCGAGTGGTCGGCGCTCTGGGCCTGTCGATGCCCCGCCACGTCATGGCCTACCGGCGGTTGCTCCTCGAAAACGCAAGCTGGCGTGAAGCACTGGCGTCAGTCCCAGTGGCCAAGGCACCGGGAGCCTAGGCTCGGGCCAGTGGAATTGATCGTCGTTCGTCACGCCTTGCCGATTCGAGTGGTGAACACCGAAGGTACACCGGCGGACCCGCCGCTCGACGAACCTGGGCATCACCAGGCCGAGGCCGTCGCCGCGTGGCTCGCCGACCCGAAGGAAGGGCGGATCGATGCACTGTGGTGCAGCCCCATGTTGCGGGCCCGTCAGACCGCGGCCCCTATCGCCGCCGCGCTCGGGCTCTCGCCCGTATTCGACGCCGACTTGGCGGAATACGACCGCCATCACCATGAGTACATCCCGGTGGAACAACTAAAGGCCGAAAAAGGGGAACGATGGGAAGCCCTGCTCCGAGGCGAATCGGAGGGATGGGTCGACGCGGCCGTGTTCCGCCAGCAGGTGGTGTCGGTAATGGAGCGGATCGCCGGCGCCCATCGGGGGCAGCGGGTCGTGGCCGTATGCCACGGCGGCGTGATCAATGCGATCGCCAGCGAGGTACTCGGGCTGGCTCCGGGTCCGGGGTTCTTCCTCCCTGACTACACGTGTCTCAACCGGATCATGATCGCTTCGACCGGCGAGCGTTCCATCAAGTCCATCAACGAGACGTCGCATCTCCGGGGCACCGGCTTGCTTTCGCGGTGACGGTGGCCGAACTTCGACGGGATTTCCGCCCGTTGCTGCCCACCGACTTACGCCTGACCATGGGCCCCATATGGCGCGGCGGCCGCGACCCCACCATGCTCGTTCGCGGCCGAGGTGCGACTATCGAAATCTGGCGCGCCACTCGAACACCGGAGGGTCCGGCCACCCAACGGCTCACCGGTCGGGGCGCAGAGATCACCGTGTCGGCGTGGGGCGTGGGCGCCGAGTGGCTACTCGAGCATGCTCCGGCGTTGGTCGGAGGACTCGATCATGAGGACGGATTCGTATCGCATCACCCCGTGGTTGAAGGGCTTCGGCGGCGGCTGCCCGGTCTTCGACTTCCCCGCACCCAAGCGGTGTTCGAGGCTCTCCTACCCACCGTGCTCGAACAGAAGGTCACGGGACGCGAGGCCAGGATCTCGTACGGCGCGCTGACCCGTCACTGGGGTGATCCGGCTCCCGGGCCTATTCCGCCCGGAGCCCGTGCGCTCGTTCTGCCGCCCGATCCGAAGGTGGTGACCGACACGCCCAGCCATATTTTTCACGGCGCCAACGTGGAACGCAAGCGTAGCGACGCCATCCGTCGGGCCGCCGGGTATGCCCATAGGTTGGAAGAGGCGACTGTCGACCCGGCGGAGCTGCACCGCCGCATCCAGGCCATCCCCGGGCTCGGTCCGTGGACGGCCGCCGAAGTGGCGTTCGCCGCGGTGGGCGATGCCGACGCCGTCAGTGTCGGCGATTATCACCTGAAGAACTGGGTGAGTTGGAACCTCGTGGGTGAACCCCGCGGCTCGGATGAGCGCATGCTCGAACTGCTAGAGCCTTACCGTCCCCACCGCGGCCGGGTGGCTCGGCTCATTACGAGCGGCGGGATGGCCGCGCCAGCCTACGGTCCCCGTTTGACGATCCAGACCCGCTGGTAAGGCAAATTCGTTGACTCTCGGGTGTTGTGCTTCCGACGTTGCGGATTGTGTCCTCGG
>JANYDT010000095.1 GCA_025359845.1 Acidimicrobiia bacterium | reverse complement strand
GTCTTCGAGCTGGAACTCGGCCTCGATCCCGCGCTCCAGGGCGTGGCGCAGCGACACCGATTCGGTCTCGTCGAGCCGCCGTCCGAAACGCAGCACGACGATGTTGCGGGTGTCTTCGACGTACGGGATGACCTTGGCCTTGGTCTTCACGTCATCCACGTCGGCGTCGAGCGCGTCGGCATCGAGGGTCGCATCGGCGGCCTTCTTGTCGCTTAGCCACCGTCCCTCGAGGGTGTCGAGCCAGAAGCCATGATCGGTCGGATTCTTGCGGCGGCGACGCCCGATGTTGGCGACCCGGATGGTGGCCGTTTCACCGTAGGCGAGGTCGGCCACGACCGTCTCCCCGTCGCGGGCCTCGGCCAGGACGGTGTCGTTGCGGTCTCCGTGGCGGGCGAAGCGGTACGACACCTCGAGCTCGAAGCCGGATCGGCGGCGCTCCTCCTCGTCGCTCGAGATGCGCTCGCGGCGTCGCGTGTGCACGGTGAGGAGCCGCATCAAACCGTACGTCTTGGCTCCGAGCCGGGCCCCGCAGCCCTCGCACACATCGACACCGACCTCGACCGGATGCAGGTAGCCGCAGTCCTCGCACCGGCGGGCCTCTTCGGTCTGGACCCCAGCACCGGGTTGGGTGCTGCGGGCCAGTTGGATGCGCGTCACCTCATAGCGCGCGCCCTCGTGGTAGAGGAGCGCGCCGGGACCGAACTCGCTGATGGCCAGAAACCGGGGCCGTTGCAGGTAGTCGCCCTCCTTGTGCTTCTTACCGGCCCGTCCACCCGGAATGTAGGCCGCGAGCGGCAACCGGGGGAACGAGTATCCCGGCAGGAACCCCTCCGACGCCAAGGAACGGTAGGAATAGAAGTCAGTCTGGCCGAGTTCTGAGTCCTCATTGCGCAGCAGTTTCAACCGCTCCCTGGCCTCACGCTCCCTGGCGGCCGCTGACTCCCTCGCCTTGCGGGGCGCGTTCGGATCGACGGAGAGGCGGGACTGTTCGACGTACTCGGCCATCGTCGTGCGATAGAGGTCACGCCAACGGTCCATTGCCCGGTCCAGCGTCGTCGGTGCCTTCTGCACGACGTCGGCCACCCACCCGTCATGCCACCATGACGGGTCCCCTCCCGCGCTCGGCCACGAGACCCTGACCGCGTCAACCACCCTTGACGCCGCCACCTCGGCCCGGCGGGCCGCGCCGTCGTCGATCAACGCCAACCACACCTCGGGGATGAAGGACAGGGCCGGCGTCTCGCCCCCCGCGTCGAGCACGTCGGTCAGTCGGGACTTCATCGACTGTCCGGTCTCGGCCAGCCATATCGCCTGCACATGCGAACGGACCAGTTCCTCATTCGCCAGATCGATCCGGGGCGCCTGCACCGACCCGGCCACCATGTCTTGACTGCGACGGAACCAGTACGTGTCATGAGCGTTGCCGGTCGCGCAGTAGTTGGTCACCAGCGCCGGCTGTCCGCTGCGCCCGGCCCGTCCGGAACGCTGCGCGTAGTTGGCCGGCGTCGGCGGCACGTTGCGCAGACCCACCGCGTTGAGCGAGGAGATGTCGACCCCGAGTTCCATCGTGGGTGAGCAGAACAGCACCGGCAGACGCCCGGAGCGGAAGGCGTCTTCTGCAACTCGCGCTCCTTCGGCGGCACCTGGGCGGTGTGCTCCTTGGCCATCATCGACGCCAACGACACCCCCACGCCGCTGTACAGGTCGCGGAAGAACGGGTTGACGCGGACGTTCGCCTCCGGGTCGAGACGGCGCCGCAACGGATCATCGGCGCCGTGGACCCCGTCGCCCCGCCACCAGCGCACCGCGCTCGCCTTCAACCGGCAGCCGGGGTTGCCGGCGTCGTCCATCGCCACTTCGGCCAGCACACCGGCTTCGCGCAGCACGGCCAGGAGCTGACGGATCACGGTCTGTGTACCGCTCAGATCGAGCGTTGTCCCGAGCCCCGACGAGCTGCGCAGGTAGCGCCCGAACGCTCCCCGACCCGACATGTTCAGATCTTTGCAAGCGCCTCCGGCCTTGCCCGTACGCCCGAACACCATGCCGATCGGGGGCACCTGCTCGAAGTCGCTGAAACGCCACTCCTCGATCAGGTTCTGGCCGGCGTCACGCTTGTTGGCCTCGAAACCCGTCTCCCTCAGGCAGTCGACGTCAATGGCCAGCACCCGGCGCATCTCGTCAAGCAGAATCTTGATCAGATCGGCGCGGGCGTCCGATTCGACGCCACGGAGCAGTGCGAGGGCCTTCGCGTTCTGGTGGGCTTCGTGCAGGGAGATCTTCGGATGAGGTTGCCCCCATAACTCGCCGTCGCCGGCGATCTCGTCCAGGCTCGCGTATTCCACCTTGAGCAGGCCGACCTGTTCAAGGTTCGGCATCGTCACCCGCCAACCCCGCTGCAAATCGACATGGAGGCGGAACTCGACCACCTGGCGCAACGCCCGCTCGGCGTCCTCCTTCGCCGAATACCGCGCGTTGGGGTTCTCGGCGAACTGGGCGACATCGAGGTTCATCGCCTCGGTCACGAACTGCGCGACCGTTGCGTGTGACAGCCCGCCCGGCCGGTCGGCCAGGGCCTTGGCCAACGCGCCCCGCAGCAGGGCGACCTGAACGAAATCGTTGAAGTGACCGGCCTGCAGGGAAGCGTCCTGGCGGTTGTCGACGAACGTGAGGAGCTTACGGGCTTACTTGGCGATCTCGGCCTCATCGGCCTGGCGCAGCGACCGCACGATCGACGACGCAATAACCGTCATGGCCGACGACCGGCCCTCCTGATCGAGCGTCGCCAACTTCGAGAAGTCGTTGCCGCGGACCTGTTCGTACGACACCCGACAGCGCAGACAGAACGCGAACGGCGTCGACATGAACCACGCCTTCGTCGTCGCCCCGCCCGAATCCTCGACCCCATCAGGATGCAGCCACACGAGGGTCGGCAGGTACTTCTCCTTCGACCTCACGATGACGCTCGACCCGGAATCGCCGTCTTCGACGAGCCAATGATCGGGCACCCGGCCCTCGGCCACCGGGTCGAGCGGCCACGGATGATCCGACGACAGATATAGGTAGCCGGTCACCACGTCGCCCCCGGAGGCGTCATTGTCGTGACGGGGCACGAACGCCGAATGCCCGTCCTTCGTGACCTTGGCCACGACGTAGTACTCCTGCCCGCACTCCCGGCAGAACCCCAACGGCAGCAGCGACCGGCCGGGGTCATCGGGCACCCGCAACTGGTACTGATCGGTCAAAAACCGCACATCCTCGGGCTCCGGCGACGCATACACCGTGTCACCCTTCGAGATGAACTGATGCAGCCGGAACGCGAACAGCGGACGATTCGTGCGCGGGTCCCGGACCCGGCTCCCCTCCAGCAGCGTGGCCCGCAGCGCCCCCTCACAGGTCCCGGCGTCGAGCCCGGTCGCGTCCGCCAGTTGAGCCGCAGCTCTGGGCATCGTGGTCGGCTTGGCCCGAATGAGCATCCCCGTGTCGGGCTCGGGCATGAGCCCGAACACCGTCTCCACCCAGGTCGCCAGCGGGTTGGCGACCATCTCGTCATAAGTGCTTTGCTTGTGCGCATATTCGGGTGCGCTGGCTCGCCGGGTGGCCTGGGTCAGCGCGGCCCAATCCGGTGGTGTCTCGGCGGTGGCCCGCACGAGGGTCTCGCCGATCACCCGCCCGGGCGTCACCTCCGATCCGAACAGCCGCGTCGCAACCTCGGCCACCACCCGTCGACGCGCTTCGGCCTTGCCCCCCGACGCCATCGTCGCCGACGTCCCGACCACCTGCAAATCGGGCGACTCGCACGCGTCCTGCACCCGGCGCACGAGCATCGCCACATCGGCCCCTTGACGACCCCGGTATGTGTGCAGCTCATCGAGTACCAGGAACCGCAGACCGGCCGCGGCCCGGATGAGACGCCGGCGTTCATCGGGCCGAGTCAGCACCAGGTCGAGCGTCACGTAGTTCGTCAGCAGGATGTCGGGCGGGTTGGCCAGAATCCGGTCGCGGTCCTCGGTCGACTCCTGACCGGTATAGCGCTCGAACGTCACCGGACCCTTGCCGTCGGGGTAGCCGTGACCGAGAAACTTGCGCAGCTCACCGACCTGACTGTTGGCCAACGCGTTCATCGGATACACGATGATCGCCTTCACCCCGTCCGGCGCCGTCGCCTTCTCCCGCAGCACCCGGTCGACGATCGGGATGATGTACGCCAGCGACTTGCCCGACCCCGTGCCCGTCGTCAACACGTAACTCCCACCCGTGCGGGCGGCCCTCGATCGCCTCGCGCTGGTGACGGTGCAGCGACAGCGTCCGGGCCCCCCAATCCGCCGGCGACGCCTTGTCGCGGAAGATCTTCTCGCACTCACCATGCAGCAGACCATCGGCGATCAACTCGGTCACACTTCCACCCGACTCGAAGCTCGGATTCAGCGAGATCCACGGGTCCGGCCACTGAGCGCCCGCGGCCAGTCGGTCCTCGACGAACGCCTTGATCCGCGCATCACGCGGCGACACGAACGCCGAGGTGAAGCTGCGATAGTCGTCGATCAACTGCTGATGCACATCGAAGATGTTCACGGCTCCAGCACCTCGCCGGCCTGGTTCGATTGTGGCTCGGCATCCCGCACGCCTGGGACTGTATCGTGACGCCGCCCATGACCTACCGCATCGGACCCACCAACACCGATCTGCTTCTTGACGAGCCGCTGCCCCGCGAGGTCAAGTACACGGTGATCTCGGTCGACGATCATCTCGTCGAACCGCCCGACATGTTCGACGGGCGCCTTCCCGCCGCGTTGCAGCAAGGCGCGCCGCGGATCGTCGAGAACGAGCACGGTCATCAGGTGTGGGAGTTCGACGAGCAGCGCTTCACCCAGGTAGGTATGAACGCGGTGGCGGGCCGCAAGCGGGAGCATGTGAAGCTCGAGCCCACCCGCTTCGAAGACATGCGCCGGGGCTGCTGGGACATCGAAGCCCGCATCCGTGACATGGACATCGGCGGCGTCTGGGCGTCGATGAACTTCCCGTCGCAGATCACCGGCTTCTGCGGTCGTGTCTTCTCGCTGGCCCGTGATCCCGAGCTGGGCAAGGCCGTCACGCGGGCGTGGAACGACTGGCTGATCGAGGAGTGGTACGGCCCCCATCCCGACCGGATCATCCCGATGGGCATCACGTTCCTCGCCGACCCTTCGGAGGGGGCGCGGGAGATCCACCGGATGGCCTCTCTCGGTTTCGTGTCCGTGACACTGCCAGAGCGTCCGCATCGGATAGGGCTGCCGTCGCTGTGGGACGAGCACTGGGACCCGATCATCCGGGCCTGCGCCGATACCGACATGGTTATCAGCCTCCACGTCGGTTCCTCGGGCATGCCCGACCTCCCGGCCGGCGCGCCGGCGCTCGAGTTGGGGGCGACGTTGTTCGGTCAACTTTCGTTGACGGCGTGCGCCGAGTGGCTGTGGTCGGGTCATCCGGCGCGTTACCCGAACCTAAAGATCGCCATGAGCGAAGGCGGGATTGGTTGGGTGGCCATGCTGCTCGATCGCCTCGACAACATCGTTGATCGATCCGGCTACGGGGTCGGCCGCTTCGGCGACCTGCGGCCGGCCGATGTGCTCCAGCGCAACTTCTGGTTCTGCACCATCGACGATCCATCCACCATCGACACCCGCCACCGGATCGGTCTCGAGAAGATCATGGTCGAGGTCGATTATCCGCACGGCGACAGCACCTGGCCCGACACGCAGCTCGTCATCGAGAAGGCGTGGGGCCATCTGCCCGATAACGAATTGCGCATGCTGTGCTGTGAGAACGCGGCGGCGCTGTACCGCCATCCGCTGCCGCCGGTGGTACTACCCGCCTCGCTGGGCGCTGAGTCTGCCGGTACGTCATCGGCGAGGCGGTAGGCGCCCGTGTTCACGCCCAAACCCGACAGGCTCATCCCCGACCTGACACCGCAGCAAGAGCTGACACTCTTGGCCCGCGCTCTTTGGTCGGAGGGCTACGACGATCATCTCGCCGGCCACATCACCATCAAGCAATCCGACGGCACCTTTCTGTGCAACCCGTGGCTGATCACGTGGGACGAGTTGCGCCCCGAACAGATCATCCGCATCGACATCGAAGGGCGACTGCTCGAGGGCGACTGGCCGGTGCCGCTGGGCATCCCGTTGCATCTCGAGCTGCACAAGGCCCGCCATGACGTGACGGTGGCCATGCACAATCATCCCCGCTACGGGACGATCTGGGCCGATGCGCTTCGGATTCCGAAGTGCTACGACCAGAGCTCGTCGCTGGGCGGCGGCACGTTGGTGTTGGTCGACGAGTACGTAGCCGCGGTCGACAATGCCGACGCCGCCCGCGCCGCGGTGGCTGCCATGGGCACCGCCGACATGGCGCTGCTGGCCAACCACGGCGTGTTCGTGACGGGTGTTTCGGTCCGGGCGGTGCATCAGCGGGCGGTTGCCCTCGAACAGCGCTGCCGTCACGCGTGGCAGGTCGAGGCGCTGGGCGGGGGCAAGGAGTTGCCCGGTCTGGCGGCGCGGATCACCAGCGACGGCACCAGGTTCATCGGGTTTTGGGAAGCAATGGTGCGGGCCGAATTGCGCCGCGATCCCACGCTGTTGGAGGGTTCGTGAGTTCGCTGTTCGATGATATAGAGTTACTCGCCTTAGCGGCTCGATAGGCCGAAGAAAGGATATGTAATGGATAGGCGTTTCGTAGATAAGAGAGTAATCGTAACAGGAACGGCGTCAGGAATTGGACGGGCCGTGGCGCAACGTTTGGCGGCCGAAGGGGCGCACGTAGCGTGCGTCGACCTGGCTGATCCAGCGGCCACGGTGGCTGCAATCAAGGACAGTAGCGGCGCGGCGTTTGGTCTGAGGTGTGACGTCTCTGATGCGGCGGCGGTCAAAACGATGGTCGACTCCGCCGCCGTGACGCTGGGCGGCCTCGACGTGCTCTGCAATATTGCCGGCATCGGAAAGTTCTGGAACAGCCACGACTGGGAGCCGTCGCATTTCGACAAGATTCTGGGGGTGAACCTGGCCGGTACCTATTATTGTGCGGCCGCCGCGCTGCCGTATTTACTCGTCAGCAAGGGCAATATCGTGAATACTGCGTCGACCGCCGGCATCATGGGCCAGCCGTGGAGTGCGGCGTATTGTGCGTCGAAGGGGGGCGTCGTCATGCTTACGAAGGCGCTGGCAACGGAATACCAGGGTTCGGGGGTGCGGGTGAATGCGGTGGCGCCGGGCGGAACCGACACCAACATCATCAAAAGCTTTGCCCCTCCGACCGATCCCAACTTCGAACTTATGAAGAAGATGATCTCGCCCATGGGATACTCCTCGCCCGAAATCATGGCGGGTGTATTCGCGTTCGTGGCATCCGACGAAGCCAGCTACATGACCGGCTCGATTGTCGCCATGGACGGCGGCATCACGGCGTGACCACCGTCGAGGTGTCATCGTTGGAAGGTTGTTGAATCAGTCGCAATACCGCCCGATGCCCGCTACAACCGCTCGATGATGGTTACGTTGGCCTGCCCGCCGCCTTCACACATCGTCTGGAGGCCGTAGCGGCCGCCGGTGCGCTCGAGCTCGTTGAGCAGCGTCGTCATGAGCCGCACCCCGGTCGCCCCTAATGGATGGCCGAGAGCGATGGCTCCGCCGTTTACGTTCACCTTGGCGAGGTCGGCGCCCGTCTCCTTGGCCCACGCCAGAACGACGGACGCGAACGCCTCGTTGATCTCGACCAGGTCGATGTCGTCGAGCGTCATTGCGGCCTTGGCCAAAGCGTGCTTCGTGGCCGGGATGGGCGCGGTGAGCATCCACACAGGGTCGTCAGCCCGAACTGACATGTGGTGGATGCGGGCCCGGGGCTTGAGGCCGTGGTCCTTCAACCCTTGCTCGCTGCAAATGAGCATGGCGGCCGAAGCATCGGAAATCTGCGACGAAACTGCCGCGGTCAGGCGGCCACCGGGCAATAGCGGAGCCAGGGAGCGGATCTTGGCCCAGTCGGGCTGGCGCGGGCCCTCATCGCGCGTAAGCCCGTTGAGCGGCGCGATCTCGGCCTCGAATCGGCCTTCCTCCTGCGCCCGGATGGCTCGGAGGTGCGACTCGACGGCGAACGCTTCCATGTCGTCGCGCGAGCATTTCCACTTCTCGGCGATCATTTCGGCGCCCCGGAACTGGCTCACTTCCTGGTCGCCGTAGCGGGCGGTCCAGCCCGGCGAGTTGCTGAACGGCGTCTCGTGGCCGTACGCCTGCCCGGCCAGCATCGCCGAGCTGATCGGAATCTGGCTCATGTTCTGCACGCCGCCGGCCACGATTACGTCCGCCACCCCGGCCATCACCGCTTGCGCGGCGAAATGGACGGCTTGCTGGGCGCTGCCGCATTGGCGGTCGACGGTAGTGCCCGGAACATGTTCGGGGAGGCCGGCCACCAGCCAGCAGGTGCGGGCGACATCACCGGCCTGAGGTCCGATCGAGTCGACGTTGCCGAAGATGACATCTTCCACCGCCCCCGGATCGATACCCGTGCGCAGCATCAGCGCCTTGATGGAATGGGCGCCGAGATCGGCGGAGTGGATCTGGCTCAGGCTGCCGCCGCGGCGACCGACCGGGGTGCGTACGGCATCGACAATAAAAGCTTCGGGCATGGCCCGATTGTACGGCTACGAAGCTGGGAGGGCCGGTCTACGGGTTCACCGGCTGCTTCGCGCCCGATGACGTGGGCCCGCGGCGCCCCCTGCCGCGCGCCCTGCCGCGCGCCCTGCGGCGCCCAAAACTGTCACCCAAAAGCGGTTGTCGGGATTTGGGTTGCAGTTTTGGGCGCGAAACGGGCGAGGACCCGCACGATATCGGCGCCGAATCGAGTGAATGAGCCTTCGATCAGCGATGGCGTCGCCACGAGGAGACGGCCACCGGCCATGGTGTGATTGTTGTGACGGACCCGGTCCTTCTCGAACTGACGCTCGTGATACGCCCGGCCATCAACTTCGATCGGGACGCCCACTTCCGCGTCGAACGCGAACGGCCGTAGCGAGCGTGGGTGATATGGCACGACTATGTCGATCCTATTGACGATCCGGCCTCCGCGCAGGAGGGGAACCTGGCGAAAGACTCGGTCCAATCCGTGGCGCCGCAAGCGCTGAATGAGGCGCACTTCGGCATAACTCTCGGTCGGTGGCTCCCCGATGCCGCGTCGGATGAGGAGTTGGGACAAGGTCGTTGCGGTTGGAGCACCCCGTCCGCGAGCCCCGGTCGCTAGTCGGTAACCGTGGCGAAGGCAGTACTCCAGGGCTAGTTCGATTCGGTCGACACAGCTGATGGGATCGGGATCATTATCCCACCGCTGTAGTGGTCGCAGTCCGATAGCCAGGTGGCTGAATACGAGGGCCGGGTTGGCGATGGCGACGCCGTCGACGATCTTCCACGGGAGCCGCCATTGACGACTTCGGATCACGCCCTTCTCGTGGGTTCGGGTGCCGTGGGGGACTAGCCACACAGGTTGGTCGTGGGCGTCGTTGGCGCGAAAGCCATCCCACCCAAGAAGTCCGGCGGCGCGTGGCCCCACGAGGATTGGGACTGAATCATGAATAATCATGAAACATATTGTAAAACATTTCGATGGCGCCCAAAACTGTCACCCAAAGGCCCAAAATCGATTTTGGGTGGCAGTTTTGGGCGCGGGGGCAGGGAGGGCCGGCCGCGGGGGCAGGGAGGGCCGGCGCGGGAGCCGGGAGGGGCCGGCGCGGGAGCCGGGAGGGGCCGGCGCGGGAG
>JANYDT010000089.1 GCA_025359845.1 Acidimicrobiia bacterium | reverse complement strand
CGAGGTGACGTTGGCTACTTTGCGAGTCACCTGTGATGGGGGCTCACGACAGTTGTCAGCGCCTGGCGAGCACTCGTTAAGGAACCGTTATCCCTCGCCAGGAACGTAGGTGGTGATCGAGAGCGGGGCACGGGAACCATCTGCCGTCGGCCGTCGTCGAACTGCTCGTACCATCTGCCACCGGAGGATCACATGCGCACTCTCACCGCCGCCGTTTCCAGTCTGATCGCCGCACTCACTGCGGCCGCACTCACCGGGGCTACACTCACCGCTTCGGCGTTCTCGGCCGCGCCGGCGGCCGCGGCGCAGACCGCCGATCCGTGGGCCCGGCTGCGCGGCGCGCCGCCTTCCGGTTCGCCGGCGGTGGCCTTCGCGTCCCCTATCGGCCAGTTGCGCAGTGTTGGTCAGGCCAACGAGCTGCGCTGGGTCTTCGACCGGCCCGTGATCGGGCTGGGCGACATCGCCAAACAGCCTTTGGCCGACGTGCAGGTGCGACCCGCTCTGCCCGGAGCGTTGCGATGGGCATCCACACGCGTCCTGGTGCTCACCCCGACGGTGCGGGCTCGGCGATCGACTCGCTACACCGCCACTCTGCGGTGGCCGCAACTGACCCGTCCAAATGTAATCGCCTTCGATACGCCGAGGGTGACGTGCTCGGTGTATTCGACGGCCCAAGGCTGGGCCGACGTGCAGCGGTCGTCGAGCATTCTCGTCACGTGCAGTGAACCTGTCGACGGGCCCGACCTGGCCAGTCACGTCCACCTGCGATTCACGCCGAACGGACCCAAGCCCGCCCAGGCGGCCGACGCCGAAGGCCAACGCCGCTTGGCCGCCGCCCGGCCTGAAGAGGTTCGTGCGACCACGTTCGAACGCACCGGCCAGTGCCCGGAATCGAATCCTCGCCAGACCTGTCACTGGCTCAAAGTGACGGGCGCCGTCCCTCTATCGACCGCGGCCACGGTCCAGTTCGCCGACGGAATCAAGAGCAACGAGGGCCCGCTCACCAGCCTGCGCATCGCCAACGCCACCGTCGATGTGCCCGACCAACCGACAGTGCTCTCTACCGGTTGTCGAGCCGACTGCGATCCAGCCGCAGGAGTGCCGATCGAGATCCGGGGGGCCTACGGCGAGAGTGCTTTCGTGGGCCTCGTGACGCGGCGGGACACGCAGACCGGCGTTACTGTCGTGAACGACAAAACCGGCCGCGCCTTCAGCGGGTTGCAGTCGCTGCGGACGTACGAGGTGTCAGTAAGTCCTGACGTCACCGATTCGACCGGCCATCGCCTCGGGTACCGGTCGACGTCGAGCTTCACTACCGGTCGGCGGCGGGCGTACATCAACCTCAGCGGAGGCGAATCGGTGCTCGAATCGGCCCGCACTGAAAACCTCACCGTTGTTCATCGCAACGTGACGGCGTTCGACCTCGTGAACCGGCCGATCGCCAAGGCCGACATCGTGGCCGCGATCCGTGTAGTGCGCGCCAACACTGCGCCCGACCAAGGCCTTACGGCGGCTGGACAGTCTGGGCCGACCGGACACACGGGCGCCATGACCGTGCCCAGCGCGCCCGACCAGGACAAGATCGAGCCGCTCGCGGTCGACGGCTTCGGACCACACCTCGTCGCCGTATCGGCGAAATCGTTCGAGCCGAAAAGCACGTACGACATCAAGAACAATCCGCCGACCTGGACGTCGTCGCTCGTCCAGGTGACCGACCTCGCGGTCACGATCAAGCAGGCCCCCACCATGGTCGCGCTGGCCGTGACTTCGCTCGCCACCGGCCAGCCCGCGAAGGCCGTCGACGTCGAGCTTTGGCGCATGGACGAGTCGAAGCCGCTATGGACCGGCCGAACCGACGCCGATGGGTTCGCGTGGTTACGTCAACCGCCGTGCCCGCCGACCCCGCCTTCGTGTGAGCTCATTGCCATAGCGTCGACCGGTACCGATCTGGCCTACACGTCGTCGCAGTGGACGCTAGGAGGCGGTCCCATCGCGATCGAGGAAATCCGGCGAGAGGGATCCCCACCGCCGCCGAGCGACGGGCAAACCAGCACCTCCACCGAGTCGCCGTTGGCCGTCGGCGAGACCGTGGCCGGCTCGGTGTTCACCGATCGCGGCGTGTATAAACCGGGCGAGGAGGTCCACCTCCACGGCGTGGCTCGCATCACCATGCCGACCGGATTGCGCCTTCCCCAGAGCCTGGGCGGCGCTCCGTTGGCTGCGGTGCTGACGATCACCGATGAGAAGGGCGCCGAGATCGTGCGCCGAGACGTGGCCTTCGACGCCAACGGCGCCGTCGATACGGTCTTCACTTTGCCGACCGATGCCATCCAGGGCCAGTGGTCGATCAACTTGATGGTAGCCCGACAGTCGGTTTCAGGTTCGTTTCTCGTGACCAGTTTTCGGCGCCCCGACATCAAGGTCGATGTCAAGATCGACAAGGAGCACTACATCAGTGGCGACACCATGACGGGTACGGTCGAGGGTGACTTCCTGTTCGGAGCGCCCATGGCCGGCCAGCCGGGCCACACCAGCACATCGGTTTCGGCGACCTCTGTAGATCCGACGACGGGCCATCCCGAACTCGGACTGTCGGGCTATGGGTGGGACTTCGCGTGTGTCGCGTACCCGTGCGCCAACGATGGTGCACCCGGCTTGGCCGCCGAGGGCGACGCAACGCTCGACGGCAAGGGACAGATCGCGCTCAAGATTGCGCTGCCCGTCCAGCGCATCCGCCACAGCCCGTATACCGTCACCGTGGAGGGGCGGGCGACGAACGTGGATCGTCAAGTCATCGCCAATCGTTCGAGCACGCTCGTGCACGAGGGTGAGCACTATCTCGGTCTTAAGCTCGATAACGGCTTCGGGCGGGTCGGTCAGCCGCTCGTGGCCAAGGTCATCGCGGTGACACCGGATGGGCTCATCACGCCGGGCGTGAAGGTCACGGCCACCTTGCGGCGCTGGACCTTTCCGGCCGACAACGCCACCCCCACATTCACCGATGAGTCCACCATCCAGTTGACCACGACGGCGTCAGCGGCGACGTCGGCATCGGCGCCGCTGCGTCTGACTCCGGTGCGGCCGGGCGAGCACGAACTGGTCGTATCATCAACCGATCAACGGGGCAACGTCATCGAGACCAGCGCGCTCACATGGATCGTCGGGCCGGGCGAGGCGACGTGGTCGCGGCCCGACCCCAACGCCGTCAACCTTACGCCGGAGAAGGCGAGCTACTCCCCCGGCCAGACCGCGCAAATCCTCGTCACGTCGCCATGGCCCAACGCCACCAACGTAGAGGGGATCGCCAGCGTCGAGCGCGAGCAGGTCATGAGCATGCAGCGGATCAGCATCGTCGGGGGCGTGGCCGCCATTTCGGTGCCGATTCCCGCGGCGGGGGCGCCGAACGTCTCGATCGCCGTAACTCTGTTCAAACCCGCGACTGCGAAGGATCGGCCCGAGGCCAGAATCGGCCGGGTCGACTTGACCGTCAAGCCTGAAGCCCATCGCCTAAACGTCACGGTGAAGGCCGACGCGGCGACGTACAAGCCGGGCTCTCCGGCCGTGGCCACCGTGGCGATCAAAGAGGCTACCGGAAGGGCCGCCGCCGCACAGGTCACGCTGTGGGCGGTCGACGAGGGCGTGTTGCGCCTGAGCGGCTACACGGTTCCTGATTTGCTGGCCGTGCTCTGGTCGCCGCGCCCTGTGCTCGTGTCGACCGCCGACGCTCGGACCCGGTTGTACGTGGCGCCGACACCGATCGGCGACGAGGATGCCCGCAATCGCGGCGATGCCCGAAAAGAGAAGGGTGCGCTTTCGGCTGAGGCTGCCGCACCGCGAGGCGCGGGTGGTGCGCAACCAGTTTCGGACGAGGTGAAGGCCAACGCCCCGTCCTTCACCGACGGCGATAAAGGGCAGGCCCCAACGTTACGCACCGACTTCCGCGTGCTGGCCCATTGGGCCGGCGCCGTCCAAGTCGCGGCCAACGCCACGGCCACGGTTGGATTCACCCTCCCGCAATCGCTCACGACGTATCGCATCTTGGCCGTGGCTACATCGGGCGCCGAAGACTTCGGCGGGGCCACAACGACTGTCGAGATCCGCCAGCCGTTCATGGTGCAACCGGCCGTGCCACGGTTCGTCACACCGGGTGACACCTTCGAAGCCGGGGCCGTCATACAGAACCAGACGGGGGCATCGGGGCAAGCGTCGTTGACGATCTCCATCGACGGACCGCTGACGATCGAAGGCGCCATGACGCAAACCCAAACCGTACCGACGGGTCCTACCGAGGTAAGATTCAAGCTCCGGGCCACGGCGCTGGGTACCGCAAAGTTGCGACTCAACGCCACGTTTACGGGCGCCGGGCATCGAGAAGCCGACGCCGTCGCAGCCGAGATCCCCATCAGACGCACGCAACGCATCGAGACCGTCGCCGCCGCCGGCACTGTCGAAGCCGGAAAGGCAATCACGGAGCGGCTGACGGTGCCGACGAACATCGAGCCTGACGCGGGCGGCCTCGAGGCAACAGTTTCGAGCAGCGCGCTCGCCGGCTTGCAGTCGGGGGTCGAGTCCCTTGTGCAGTATCCGTACGGGTGCCTCGAACAACGCTCCAGCCGCATTCGGGCACTGCTCATGCTCACCGATCTCAAGTCCACCTTCCCACTGGCCTCGATCGGACAGACCGACCTTCGCACCGTGGTGATCAACGAGCTGGCCCGTATTCCCAACTACCGCACTCCCGACGGCGGGCTCGGGTACTGGGAAGGCAGCAGCATCGCCGACCCCTACCTCACCGCTCGCATGCTCGTCTTGTTGCTCGACGCCGACCGCCTCGGCGTGGCCGCGCCCACCGGATTGCGCGATGGCATCGTCACCTACCTACGGGGCGTATTGGAACAAGCGCCGGCCCGCGACGACGCCGTCTGGCTGTCGCGCGCGTCGATTCTCGAAGCGCTGGCTCGCTCCGGAGCGCCCAACAATGCCCTTGCCGCGCGGCTTTACCGGCAACGCTGGGACCTGCCCATCGACCAGCAGATCGACCTCCTCGCGGCGTTGGTCGAAGGCGGGGACACGAGCAACAGCGCCCCAACGCTCTATCGCGAACTGCTGTCTTCGGTGCGGGTCGAAGCCGACCAGGCCTTCGTCCAACAGGACCGCTCGTGGAGCGACGTGGGCCCGTGGGCCTGGTACCGGTTCTCCGACGATACCCACCTCACCGCCGCGCTCCTCTCGATCGTGGCCAAAGTCGACCCGAAGGGCCCGCTCGCCGGCCCGATGGCCCGGTGGTTGCTGGCCCAGCGGGGCAAGGACGGAGCGTGGGCCAACACCTACGAGAACGCCTCGGCCCTCACCGGGCTGGTTGACTACGCCCGCGCGGCGGAACCCGAGGCCGGTCAGCTCCAAGCCACGATCACGGCCGGCGGCACTCCCATTCTAAGCGCTACGTTCGCCCCGCACTCGCTCGACATCGCGTCGGGTTCCGTCGCGCTTACGCAATTGCGCGACGGTGCGGTCAGGGTACAAGCGACGGGCGTCGGACGGGTCAACTACACTTTGCGGCTCCGTTACGCCCCGGCCCTACGATCGCTGCGACCGATCGACCAAGGGTTCACGGTGACTCGCGACTACCGGACGTATACGGGCCAGGGCCAACCCGCTACGAGTTTCGCGGCCGGCGAGTTGGTACGGGTGCGGCTCACCGTGAAGTCAGCGCAGGCCCGACGCCAAGTCGTGATCGACGATCCGATCCCGGCCGGACTGGAGATTCTCAACACGAACCTGGCCTCGACTTCGACCGCCGAGGCGACCGGGACCGGGGTGTCTTCCGGCGGCTCAGGTGGAGCGTTTGGCATCGACCACACCGAAATCCGCGACGATCGGGTGTTGCTCTTCGCTTCGTCATTGTCGGCCGGAACCCTCGTGTACGACTACGTCGCTCGGGCCACCGCGCCCGGACATTTTGTGGTTGCCCCGGCCCAAGCCGAAGAGATGTACCGGCCCGAAATCTTCGGGCGCAACGCCACGGCCGAGATAGAGGTTAGGCCATGAAGTTTTTGATTCCTGGGAACTCTGCAGCACCCACCGTCCGTCAAATGGGCATGAGGAACCACACCCGCTTCACCATGACCTACCGGGCTCGTTTCGTAGCCGCTGGCCTCGCCCTGGGCCTGGTCGCCGCCACCCCGAGTCTGGCCCAGTCCGGCAATCCGTTTACGGGCCAACAGCAACCGCCTCCGCCCACCGCACCACCGCCTCCGGTCCGCCTCCCTGACGCCGCCTATGACTTGGCTCGGGGCGCGGCCAGCCCCGACAACGGGGGCCGGGGGTCGTGGCTGCCGGTCATCAGCTCGGCCGCTTGCTCGACAGTCGTACGACCGCCGATCGAACCGCCAGTGCCGGTGCCGCGCCCCGAGCTCGAAAGGGGTTCGTTGTCCGGTGGTGATTCCGGCGGTTCCGGTGGAGGAGGGGTCCGCAAGAAGTCCGTGGCCAAGAAGCCCTCGACCGTCACCAGCCCAGCCGCCGCTGAAGCCGGCCGCGCCTCCGACACTATCGCCTCGGCCGCGGCCCTTGACGAGGCGTCCAAGCCGGCCCCCGGGGCCGGTGGTGCGGTCGTCCAAGCTCCGGCCACGACGGCCGCACCGTCGAGCTTCGGCGGTCTCCGGACCGGATCGACCGACGACAACGACCGCTTCGATGACTACCTGTCGTATCGCCGCAAGGCGCTCACGGGGGGCTTGTTCGCCCACGATCTCGACGTCACCGAACGTCACGTGCTGCGAGTAGTCGATGATGGTGGCCGGCCCGTCCTAGGCGCTCGCGTCGATATCGCGGCCGACGATGGCACGCCATTGGTCGACCTGCGCACCATGGCCGACGGCCGCACGCTCTTCTTTCCTCGACTGTCGTCGCGGCCTGGCTCGAACAGCTGGACAGTGCGGATCTCCGGCGGCGGCGCCGAAACCACGGCACGGTTCGATCGCTCCACCGTCGGGCACTCATTCACACTGGGCGGCGCCCGCCGCGCCGATCGGGTGAAGCTCGACGTGCAATTCCTCATCGACACCACGGGATCGATGGGCGACGAGATCGACCGCTTGCGGACCAACCTCCTCACGATCTCGAAATCCATCGCCGCGCTCCCCGGCCAACCCGACGTTCGCTTCGCGATGACAGTTTACCGTGACTGCGGCGACGAGTTCTTGAGTCGGACCTACGATTTCGACGGAAGTGTCGACCGGTTCAACAGTCAACTTGCCACCGTTCGGGCGGCCGGCGGTGGCGACGAGCCCGAGGCGCTCAATCAGGCCCTTCACGACGCCATTACCAGACCGGGATGGCGCGGTGACGACACAATCAAACTCGTCTTCCTCGTGGCCGACGCGCCACCTCACCTCGACTACCCCGGTGACGTCGACTACGCCCTTGACACGCTGCTGGCGGCGCGACGCGGCATCAAGATCTCGCCCATCGCCTCAAGCGGATCCAACCCGCAAGCCGAGTACGTATTCCGTCAACTGGCGCAGCTCACGATGGCCAAGTTCGTGTTTCTCACCTACGGCGCCGACGGGGCGTCCCCCGGTGATCGCACCAACCTCAACGTGGACGCCTACGAAACCCTGGCGCTCGACCAGCAAGTAACTCGACTGGCCCGGGAGGAAATAGCTTGGCAAGGCCCGCAGGCCCCAGTTCTGCCCGCCCTTCCGAGCGGCGGCGTTCGCACCGATGCGCCCATTTTCCCGGTCGCCCCTCCACCCGTCGTGACGATCCCGCCGCCCCCGTTTCCGCCGCCCACGCGAATCATCTACGTGCCGGTGCCCGCTCCTCGGCCGTGCCGGTACTCAGCCAGGCTCGGGCGCTGCTTCCGGGTCAACACCTACAGACCCGCAGCCAAGCCGAAGGCGAACAGCCGCTGATTCCTTACGGCATGAGTTTCGTTGAATTGGTGACGATCGTCGTCGACGAATACGACCCGGCCATCGCCTTCTTCGTCGACGCGCTCGGCTTCGAGTTGGTCGAGGACTCACCGTCAATCACCAACGACGGCCGGCCGAAACGGTGGGTTGTTGTTCGCCCCCCCGGCGCCGCCACAGGCCTTCTGCTGGCCCGGGCCGACGGCGAAGGTCAGTCGGCAGTGGTGGGCAAACAGCTGGCTGGTCGGGTCGGCTTCTTTTTACGGGTCGACGACTCGATGGGGCCCACGAGCGGATGCGCAATGCTGGTATCGAGTTCGTGCGCGAGCCCCGGACCGAACCGTACGGCCGGATAGCGGTGTTTCTAGACGTTGCCGGCAACCGCTGGGACCTGCTCGGCCGGGCCTGACGCTTCGGGCACGCGAGCCTGGACGCGGCGAACCTGCTTCGATGTGTGAATGGCCGAACGAGTGCAACAGATCGTGATCATCCGCCACGGCGAGACGGCGTGGTCGAAGACGGGACAACACACCGGTCGAACCGATTTGGAATTGCTCGACGAGGGACGGACGGCGGCGGTGGTGCTGGCCGAACGGTTGCGCGGTCACCCGTTCACCGCGGTGTGGTCAAGCCCGTTGCGCCGGGCCTGGGACACATGCGAGCTCGCCGGGCTCGGGGCATCGGCAGTGGCCGACCCTGATCTCGAGGAATGGCACTACGGCGCCTACGAAGGCCTCCGCACCTCGGAAATCCAGGTCGAGCGGCCCGGATGGTCGATCTGGGACGACGGTGTGCCCGACGGCGAAACTATCGAAGACGTGGCCGGACGGGCCAGGCGCGTCCTCCAGCGGGTACGATCGGTCGACGGCGATGTGGCGCTCGTCGCTCACGGCCACCTACTGCGCATCCTCGCCTCGTGCTGGCTCGGCGCCGACCCCCGCTTCGGTCGTCAGCTCGCCCTCGGCCCCGCCAGCATCTCGGTGCTGAGCACCGACCATGAAGCGCCCGCGATCCTGCACTGGAACGGATAGGTGGAGGAACTCGGGGGGCGCCGGCCCCTCGGCCCCGTCGGGCCCGTGAATGATGGCCGACCGGCCCGCGAGCAAGTGATGGAGGCCGAGAGCGACACAACGGGAGTGTTCGGTCCGGGGCTCAGGGCGCTCACGATTGGCCTGTTTTTGGCGGTCACCATGATCGGATTCGAGGCCCTCGGTGTATCGGCGGCCATGCCCAGAGTGGCCGCCGAACTCCACGGCAGCCGTCTCTACGGCCTGGCCTTTGGGGCGTTCATGCTCGGTCAACTGGTCACCATTCCAATGGCCGGAGCCGCGGCCGATCGTCGTGGGTCGCGAACGCCGTACCTGATAGGTCTGGTTACGTTCGCGCTCGGATTGGCCATCGCGTCGGCTGCTCCGAACATGCCCATTCTCGTGGGCGCGCGGATGATCGCCGGGCTCGGAGCGGGAGCCGTAACCGCACTGAACTTGGCCGCGATTGGACGGGCCTACCCCGAACGGCTGCGGTCGAAGATGTTCGCCGTCATCTCCACGGCGTGGGTGGTGCCGGGAGCAATCGGTCCGACTATCGCCGGATGGGTCACCGACCACTCGACGTGGCGATGGGTGTTCGGCGGGCTCTTGCCTCTCGTACCCTTCGTCGCGCTGCTGGTGGCGCCTGCGCTCAGCCGGGCCGCATCGGGAGCGGCCCCGTCTACTTCGAAATCAGAAGCGACAAAGGTCACGAAGACGGCTTTGCGGCTGGCCTTCGCAACCGCAGGAGTCGTGGGCGGGCTCAGCGTTCGCAACCCGGCGCTGACGCTGGTCGCTGTCATCGGCGGTGTCGTTTTCGGCGGACCGGCATTGCGCCGCTTGCTCCCGCCTGGCACCCTGCGCCTCACTCCGGGGCTGCCCGCGGTTGTCGGCGCGGTGTCGTTGATCATGACCACGTTCGTGTCGGCGGAAGCATTCGTGCCTCGGGTGCTCCACGACTTCCGCGGCCGGTCGACGACCATCGCCGCGGTGGCCCTTACGGGCGGCACCCTGACCTGGACGGTGGGCTCATGGCTCCAGGCCCGGTCCCCTTTGTGGTGGGCCGATCGGCGTCGACTGGTCTTGGCCACCTTCGGCCTCGGCGCCGGTGTGGCCAGCATTCTGGCCGTCCTGTGGATTCGGGTTCCTTTGTGGATTGCCTATGTCGGATGGACGGCCGGCGCCCTCGGCATGGGCCTGGCGTTCACGTCGACCTCAGAAGCCAGCTTGCGTCTGGCCGACCCTGACACCGTGGGGCGGGTGGCCGCGGCCACCCAGTTGGCGCCGTCGCTCGGAATCGCCATCATTACCGCCGCGTGCGGGCGGATCGCCGCCGACGGAAGTATCGGTGCCCTACGCTCCGTGTACTTCGTGATGCTCGCTTTGATTTTCGTCACTGCGTTCGCCATGTGGCGCACCGGCCTGCGAGGCCGTCGCAGTGACCGTCAACGCAGGATGGCGCGAGCTACTAAATCCGTCCCGAAGGCCGTCAAAATCGCCAAATAAAGGAGCCCTGTGGCGGCCATGACGGCGGAATAGAATCGCTCTTTAAGGGCCGCTTTAGTGACCCGTGACAGCACGCCGGTGCCGAGAGCACACGCCACCCAAAACCAGGAGAGTAGCCCGTTCGACCCGTCGTGAATAGAGCCGTTAAGTGCCGAAATCATGCCCGTCGGAAGGAGAAAGAGGGCGACTTCGACCGGCCAGATACGAAACAGCCAATCGTTGACTTCATGAATCGGCCGGCGAGGCAGTCCGGGCTGGACGAGATACCAATGACCGAGCAGCATGGCGTCGCTCACGCAACCGAGAAAGGCTGCGCCCACCAGCGTCCGGGCGATGATCAACCCATTGTTGCCTCCGGCCGCCCATCCGCCTGCAACCAATCCGATCACGCCCACGAGGGGTGCCACCAGATCGAGAGCTGGTGCGAACTCCAGGCCGTGACGGTCGGTCCTGATGGTTTCGGGGCTGACCCGGCCGAAAGCATCGTGCATAGTCAGCGAGGCCGCGGCTTCGTCTTCGGGTCCCGGCGGTCCGGCCATGGCCGCCACCCGCTCGCGCTTTCGATCCCGCTCGGCTCGCTGACCCGACACTCCAGCTTGGCGTCGTACTATCGACGAAACCAGGGCAACGCCGGTCGCGATCACGACACCGCCGGCGCTCAACTCGCGGACCCAGACAACGCCAGTGGCAAAAACCGCCACCACGATTCCGAGAATCGCAAACGTGCCATACACGACCCGAAGCAACCAGCCATACCCGATTCCGACCAGTCGGCCGCGGGTTGTTACCCAGAGAAAGAAAAGTCCGCCAGTGGCCCATTGTAGAAGGACCGTGGACGCGTCGAGTTTACTCACCCACCCACCTCCTCATTTCAGCGATAGACCACTACGCGTCGACAACGATAAGGCGGTGATCGGCATGATTGAGCGCGATCGGGCCATCTTCGGTAGCGACCACGATATCTTCGAGTCGAGCACCCCATCGGCCGGCCACGTAAATTCCCGGTTCTACCGAATAGACGTGACCAGCCGCCAATGGCAACCGATTTCCGCTCACCATATAGGGGTCTTCGTGCTCTTCCATGCCAATACCATGACCCGTCCGGTGGATGAAGTACTGGCCCATCCCGGCGTCTTCAATTACCCGGCGCGACGCAGCGTCGACGCTTTCGCACGGGGTGCCCACAGTTCCGGCCGCTACGCCCGCCGCTTGTGAGGCCATCAGCACGTCGTACAACTCCGCGAACTCAGACGTCGGCTCACCGGTGTGCACGCAGCGGGTGATGTCGGAGCAGTACCCGTTCAGTGTGCCACCGAAGTCGCAGAGCACAACCTCATCGGCTCGGATGACGCGAGCACCAGCGTGGTGGTGCGGGCTCGCGGCGTTCTCGCCCGCCGCCACGATCGCGAAGTTCACCTTGTCGTGACCCTCGGCGATGAGCCGCGCCGAAATATCGGCCGAGACTTGGGCTTCGGTTCGACCGACGAGAGCGATTTCGCCGCCATGTAGCTGCGCCGCGACGCGATCGGCGGCCGCGCCGGCCACCATCAGGGCTTCGATTTCGGCAGCGTCCTTCACCGCCCGCAACGGCGCCGTGACCGTGCTCGCGTTCTGCCATTTCGCCGAGGGGAGGCGGGCCTGCAAACCGACCAAGAAGGTTGCCCAGCAGCGATCGGAGACGGCGAGACGGGTCCTCGACCCGATGAGCGCAGCGGTGATGTCGAGCGGGTCGTCTGTCTCATTCCACGGTCGCAGCGCGAACAACTCGGGCCAATGGTTGACCCGGGGAGCCTCGAGGCGTGGGATCACCAGCGTTGGCTCGTCATCGAGCGGGAGCACCAACATCGTGAGCCGCTCGAGCGGCATGGCTTCGTAACCGATCGTCCACGGCAGATCGGCCCCGAGCGACAGCAGGAGCGCTTCGACGTGGTGTTCGGCCATGGCGGCGCGGATCTTGGACAGACGGATGCTGCGAAATAACGCAGCCGAGTTGGTAACGCTCACGAACGAGAGCCTAGTGCCGTGACCACAATCCTACGCCTCGTCCCACGCCACATTTCGCCTGGCAGCGAAGCTGCCGGACGAGGCGTGGGTTTGTGGTTGAGGCACTACGTGGCGCGGTCCCTCTGCTCAGCCGGCCACGACCGCCTCGGCGCCTTGACGGGCGTGATAACTCGATCGGGTCAGGGGCGACGCTTGAACGTGCGCGAACCCGATACCCTCACCGTACGCCCGTAACGATTCGAACTCCTCGGGCGTCCACCACCGCGCCACGGGCAGGTGACTGGACGTGGGCCGGAGATATTGACCGATGGTCAGAATGGAAACGCCGACGGCGCGAAGATCGCGCATTGCCGCCTGCACTTCCTCGAGCGATTCGCCGAGCCCGACCATGAGGCCCGACTTGGTGGTGAACCCCTGAGCCGCAGCCCGCGCCAGGACGGCCAACGATCGGGCGTAACCGGCGGAGGGACGCACCGCCCGCTGCAATCGGGCCACCGTTTCCAGGTTGTGGTTGAGCACGTCGGGCCGCGCCGCGAGCACCACATCGAGCGCTGCGCCCGACCCCCGCAAGTCGGAAATGAGCACTTCGACCCGCGTGCCGGGGCAACGTACCCGGATGGCCTTGATGCACTCGGCCATGTGCGCCGCGCCCCCGTCAGCCAGATCGTCGCGGGCCACCATCGTGAGCACCGCGTGGGCCAGTCCCATTCGGCTCACCGCTTCGGCCACTCGGTCGGGTTCATCGGCCGCCGGGGCGAACGGCCGACGGGTGTCGACCAAACAGAACCCACAAGCCCGTGTGCACCGCGCTCCCAGCACCATAAAGGTGGCTGTCCCGTCGTTCCAACATTCGTGGATGTTCGGGCAGCCGGCCTCTTCGCATACCGTTACCAGACCGAGTTCGCGAACCGACCGCTTGAGGCCTAGGAACTCGCCCGACATATTGGCTTTGACCCGCAGCCACGGAGGTTTTCGGTCCTTAATCGATAACCCTCCTTCGACGCCGGCCTGATCGAGTCGGGCCAGCAACCGGACCGGGGTCGCACCATTCGCCGCGCCGCGCGAGAACGCCGAGAGATCTTCTGGTGTCTCTCGCCACACGACGTCGTGTCGAGTACCGGCGCCCCATCGCCACTGTGCCTCTTTCACGACGGCGTCGACGACCTCGTGCATGGTTGCGTCGACTCCTTCACGATGCAGGGTCGTAACCGATCTCTCGGCGATGCCGCACGCCACGATGTGTTCGAACCACTGAAGGGGCTCATCGGTCACGTTGATCGCGAAGCCGTGCATGCTACGGCCGCGACTCAAGCGCACGCCGACCGCGGCGATCTTGCGGGGCCGATCCGAGCCCGGCGCAACCCACACCCCCGGATACTCGCGCACCGTGCCCACGTCATCGAGCCCGAGCTGTTGCAATGCGGCAATAAGCAACGACTGAATGCCGGCGACGTACGCCACGGTGTCGGCCATCCCCCCGCCCCGCTTACCCGCAACTGACAGAATCGGATATCCGACTAGCTGGCCGGGACCGTGAAAGGTGACGTCGCCACCGCGGTCTGTCGCCCTGATCGTGGCCCCCTTGGCTTCGATCGACGCCGGCTGTACCCGGAAATTTCGGGTATCGGCCCGCACCCCGAGCGTGTATGTCGGAGGATGTTCGAGGAGGAGCAGGTAATCCCCGGTGCCGGCGAATATGGCGCGCTGCAGGGCGAGAACCTCGTCGTAGGCCACCCGTCCGAGCCAGCGCGTTTCCAGCACCACTACAGCTCGCTCGCCCAGTCCTTGCCTTCGAGCTGCGCCCGCACCTCGTGCAAGAAGCTGGCTGCGTAGGCGCCGTCGAAGCCCCGATGGTCCCAAGAGAGGCCGAGCATGCCCATCGGATGGATGGCGATGGTGTCGCTGCCATCGGGGAGTTCCAACACGACCGGCTTCTTCTTGACGCTCGTCACGGACAGGATCGCCACTTGCGGCTGGTTGATGATCGATTGCATGAGGTCGATGCCGTAAGGACCGGCGTTCGAGATGGTGAAGGTGCCGCCCGCGATGTCGTCGGGCATGAGTTTTTTGGACCGAGCTCGCGCCGCCAAGTCGACGATGTCGCGGGCGATCGCCCTCAGTCGCTTTCCGTCTGCGTCTCGAACCACGGGCACCATGAGCCCCTGGAAGTCGAGGTCGACGGCCACCCCGAGGTTCACGCTGTGATGCACCACCAGCGAGCCTTCGGAGACCGAGGCGTTGACGTTCGGATAGGTCCGCAAGGCATCGACGACCGCTCGGGCAATGAAGGGCAGGTAGGTGAGCGAGAAGCCCTCCTCGGCCTTAAAGTTGACCTTGGCTTTGGCTCGATGGCGATCGACGGCCGAGAAATCGACCTCGACGGCGATGAAGGCATGCGGGGCTGTAGCCAAGGAGTTGAGCATGTGTTCGCCGGTGCGGCGCCGGATGTTGTTGAAGGCGACGACCTCATCGCGCGGCCCTACTCGCACGGCCGGGGCCGTCGCAGCCGGAGACGGCCTGGCCGAGACGGTACTCGTAGAGGGCGCCGCGGCGGGCGCTTCGACGGTCGGGGCCTCGGCCGGGGCTTCAGCCGCTATGACGGCTGTGGCGGGGCCTGGGGAAACCGATTCGGGCGCGGCCGACGCTCCGGCCGGAGGGACAGGCGCCGCGAGAGCGGCGGCCGGGCTCGGCGCGGCGGACGAAGAAGACCGTGTCGCCGACCCGTCATTTTGATCGATGATGGCCAGCACGTCTTCTCGAGTGATACGTCCGCCGGTACCGGTGCCGGTGATCGTGGCAGGATCGATTTGGTAGTCGTGGAGGAGTCTACGGACCACCGGCGATAACACTTTGGCCATGCCGTCGGCTTCGCCCGCGGAGGAGACCGGACCCTGTATCGCCGATCCAGAGGCGGGTGCCGGGTCGCCCCCAGGCGCAGCGACAGGAACAGGGGCGGCGGTCGGCGCCACGGCGGGCGGCGGCGGAGGGGCGGGCACCGGCGGAGCCGCGGCAGGAACCGGTGCCGCAATCACGGGGGTCGGCGATGCCCCGACCTCAACGACAGGAGGTGCCGCCGCCTCCACGGCCGGGGCCGGGGCGGCGGGCGCAATCGCTGCCGCGGCGCCGTCGCCGACGACCGCCAGAACGGACCCTACGTCAACCGTCTCGCCCTCGGGCACCCGGATCTCAGTGAGGATGCCGGCCGCCGATGACGACACCTCAGAGTCCACTTTGTCGGTCGACACCTCGAACAGCAGTTCATCTCGTTCGACGCGGTCGCCGATGTTCTTGAACCACTTGGTTATCGTGCCCTCGGTTACCGTTTCACCGAGTTGGGGCATGACGATGTCGGCCATTAGCCGTTGAGTCCTCTCCCGGTGAGGGCCAGAACGGCCTCACCGAATGTCTCCGATAGGGATGGGTGGGGCTGAATGAACTGGGCCACTTCGTCGACTGTCGCTTCCCAGTTGACGCTGAGATAGGCCTGGCCCAGTTGTTCGGTGACCCACGGGCCGACCATGTGCACGCCGACGATGCGCCCGGCCCGTCCGGTGCGGGCGTCACGTTCGGCGATGATCTTCACGAGTCCGTCGGTCTCGCCGAGAATCTGAGCCCTACCGTTGGCCGCGTACCGGTGCTTTTCGACGACGATATCAAGCCCGGCGGCGCGGGCTTGCTCTTCGTTCATTCCGGCAAACGCCACCTCGGGATGGGAGTAGATGCACCACGGCACGCGGTCATAGGCGATCGGTATCGCCCCTTCACCGAGAATGGTCTTCACGGCCAAGATGGCTTCCGCATAACCGATATGGGCGAGTTGAGCTGTGGGCACGACATCGCCGACGGCGTACACATTCGGGGCCGATGTACGCATGTAGGCATCGACGGCCACGAAGCCGCGGTCATTCAGCGCCACGCCCGCTCCGTCGGCGATCAAATCCTCCGTTCGGGGCCGCCTCCCCACCGACACCACCACGGCGTCGACGGTGACCGACTCACCTTCGCCGAAGTGGACCGTGGTTTGGCCCTTGCCGTTAGGGGCGTGCCCGGTTACGGCGACGGCCGTGCGGATCTCGATGCCCCGCTTGGCAAAACTGCGCTGAACCACAGACACACAATCAGAGTCGCAGCCGGGAAGAATCTTCGGGAGCGCTTCGAGGATGGTCACCTTGGTGCCGAGGTCGGCCATGACCGAGGCGAATTCACAGCCGATGGCGCCGCCGCCGATGACGACGGCCGAGGTGGGCATGACCGTAAGGTCGAGAAACTCATCGCTCGTGAAGACCAGTTGCCCATCGGGCTCGAACCCGGGCAACGTTCGGGGCACCGAACCGGCGGCCAAGATGACGTCGGTGCCTTTCAGCTCCGAACCGTCCGACACCCGCACAAGGTTGCCGTGGTGCAACGTGGCGGTGCCGGCGACGACAGTGACCTTGCGCCGCTTGGCCAATCCTTGGAGACCCTGCCACAGCAAGTTGACGACTTTCTGCTTGCGGGCCTGGCTCACGGAGAAGTCGATCGTCGGCTCGCTCGTCTGCACGCCGAATTCGGCGGCGTGACGCACGTTGCGAAACACGGCAGCCGTTTCGAGAAACTCTTTGGCGGGAATGCAGCCTCGGTGCAGACACGTGCCCCCGAGCTTGTCGCGCTCCACCAGAGCCACCGAGAGGCCGGCGGCGGAGGCATAGAAGGCGGCGGCATAACCACCCGGTCCTCCACCGATGATGACGAGATCAAAATGTTCGGCCATGGCGCAGCGATGCTACCGACCCGGCGACCCTGTGCCGACGCGCGTCGGCGCACTGCCTCCCTCGGTCAGCGGCGGACCAGCACAATCGTGCGGGTCGTCTGCTCGCGATCGGCCCAATGCCGTTTGTAGGTCATGTCCATGCCCAGGTCATAGCGATATCCGAAGTGCCGGGTGACCTCATGATGTTGCATCAGATGGCCGACCGAGAACTCGCGAACGGACTCGATGTACGACATTTGAAGGCCCCGGTACGTCCGATCATGCGCCCCACCCAGTATGAATCCGACATCGTGGTCTCCCAGGCGGGCGATCACGCACCGATTGCCGGCCCCCGATTCGATGACTGACCGGTACAACCGCTCCATATCGGGGCTGGCGAGGCCGCTCCCGGCGCGGCCCTTGTGACTTTGAGTTTCGATGGCCAAGAGGCGGTCCATCCCGATCAGGTCGTCACACGTTTCGAACCCCAGCGGACTTCGTCGCTGGGCCTGGTTCAGCCGCTGGCGAAACCGGCCACTGCGCCTCGACCACCATCCCACGTCGAGATCGGCCACGAGGCGCACCGTGGACTCACCGGCCAAGGTCCGCCAGCGGCCACCTTGCAGCGCACCGACCAGGGCGGCCTCGTACACGCTCTCCGGGGCACCGGCCGGGAGAAAGGCGACGCGCCACGGGCCAAGGGCCCCGAGCCGGCCGACCAGTTCCGGCGAAGGCTGGCCGACCACGGCGGCGCCGAACCCCCAAACCCGGTCGAGTCCTATGATCGCCGGAGTTCCATCCTCCAACTCGAACGGTGCCACCGCCAGCCCCCACCGGTCACCGAACTCGACATACGGCTCGCGCCCCCCGCCGAATGCTTCGATTGTTGCGTTCTGCCAGGCCGAACGCGAACACCAGGGATCGATCCAATCCGGCGTAGACGCGACGAGGTCATCCCACCTGGGACCCAACACCGATTTCAGGCGACGCGAGGGTCGGGCGCGTTCGTGTCGATCCCGTACGCGGCGATTGTCTTGGCCACGACTTCGGGCGTGACCGCCCCCTCCGCCTCCAGCGCGTGAAGGACGGCGACGACCACGTGGGCGGAATCGGTCTCGAAGTGGCGGCGCAGGGCCGCTCGAGTGTCGGAACGGCCATAGCCGTCAGTGCCGAGCACCGAAAATCGGCGCGAACCCTCGGGAATGAACCGGGCGATCTGGTCGGGCACGAGCTTCATGAAGTCGCTCACGGCGACGATCGGCCCTTGCGCATCTTCGAGAATATGGGTGACGTACGGCGTTCGGGGGGCTTCGGTGGGGTGCAGCCGATTCCAGCGCTCAACCCCCAGCGCCTCTTCTCGCAGCGCCTTGTACGACGTGGCGCTCCAGAGTTCGATAGCGACGCCGTGATCGCGAGCCAGCACCTCTTGGGCCTCGAGGGCGGCGCGGTAGGCCGATCCGGAGAACAAGATGGTGGCGTGCGGGCAGCCCTCCCCCAGTTCTGGTGCCGGGGCAAATCTATAGAGTCCGCGCACGATGCCATCACCGGCGTTGGGGGGAAGGGCCGGCATCACATAATTCTCGTTGTAGAGCGTGATGTAATAGAAGTTATCTTCAGGCTTCGGGCCGTACATTCGCTCGATACCATCAGCCACAATAGCCGCCACTTCATAGGCAAACGCAGGATCGTACGCACAAAGGTTGGGCACCGTGGCGGCCAGTATGAGCGAATGGCCATCCTCATGCTGTAGGCCTTCGCCGTTGAGGGTTGTGCGTCCGGCAGTGGCGCCCAACATGAACCCCCGACCGCGGGCGTCGCCGAACGCCCAGATGAGGTCGCCGGTACGCTGAAATCCGAACATCGAATAGAAGATATAGAACGGGATCATCGGCTGGCCATGAGTGGCATAGCTGGTTCCGGCTGCGGTGAAACTGGCCATCGCCCCCGACTCGGTGATGCCTTCTTCAAGAATCTGCCCCGACTGACTTTCTCGGTATGACAAGACGAGGTCGGCGTCGACCGGCTCATACTTCTGACCGCCCGAGGCATAAATTCCGACCTCTTTGAACAAACCGTCCATACCAAAGGTACGGGCTTCGTCGGGAATGATCGGCACAACACGCGAGCCGATCTCGGCGTCGCGCAGCAACGAGCGCAAGAGACGGGCGAAGGCCATCGTCGTCGACGCCGCAACCTTGCCCGAACCAAGTGCGAATTCGGCGAAGGCCGACGATTGAGGGGCGGGAACGGTGAGGGGCTTGTTCCTGACCAAACGGCGCGGCACCGACCCGCCGAGAACGCGACGTCGGGCCATGAGGTATTCGTATTCGGGCGACCCGATATCGGGCCGGACGAGCGGAACGGGGCTGTCGTCGTTGACTGAACCCTCGGGAATCAGGTCTTGGAGGAACAGACGATCGCGGAAGAGCAAGAGGCTCTCATGATCGAGCTTTTTGATCTGATGGGTCGAGTTGCGACCTTCGACATCGGGACCGAGAGTCCAGCCCTTGATCGTATGAGCCAAGATCACCGTCGGCGTGCCCTTGTGCTCGGTGGCGGCCTTGTAGGCGGCATATAATTTTTTGTAGTCGTGGCCGCCCCGAGGAAGATTTAGAAGATCGTCATCAGAGAGATCAGAAACCATGGCGCGGAGACGAGGGTCGGGGCCAAAGAAATGGTCCCTGATATAGGCGCCGCTCTCGACGGAGTACTTTTGAAATTCTCCGTCCACGGTGGTGTTCATTTTATGCAGCAAAACGCCATCTTTATCTTTGGCAATGATCGGGTCCCATTTTGATCCCCAGATAACCTTGATGACGTTCCATCCCGCGCC
>JANYDT010000075.1 GCA_025359845.1 Acidimicrobiia bacterium | reverse complement strand
TCTGCGAGCTTGCCGATCGGGGCTTTCTCACCGAATCCTTCACTGTCGTAGGGGTCGCACGCACGCAAATGACTGACGATGATTTTCGCTCGAAAATGGCGGCTGCGGTGGCCGACGCGCCCGTCAGCTGGGCCGGTGTCACGAGTCGATTCCGCTATGTCAGCGGCGAGTACACGGATGCACAGACCTTTTCGACCCTTCACCAGATCCTGGCAGAGATCGACGTAAATCATAACCTGGTCGCCGGCACCGGAAGCCGTCTCTTTTACTTTGCTGCGCCTCCTTCCTGTTTTCCTCTCATCATCAACGGATTGACGGGCGCCGCCTTGAACGTTCCGCTAGGACCAGACGCGTTCTCGCGGGTGGTTATCGAGAAGCCATATGGTAGAGATCTGGCCAGCGCCACAGAACTCGACCGGGTCGTGCACTCCGGTTTCTCTGAGAGTCAGGTCTATAGGATTGATCATTATCTTGGCAAAGAGACGGTTCAAAACCTCCTGGCACTGCGATTTTCAAACGCCATCTTCGAGCCATTGTGGAACCGCAACTACGTCGACCATGTCGAAATCACGGTGGCCGAATCGATCGGGGTCGAGCACCGCGGCGGCTTCTACGAAGAAGCCGGAGCGTTGCGAGATATCGTCCAGAACCATGTAATGCAAGTCCTCTCGTTGACCTTGATGGAAGCGCCTGCGACCATGGACGCGAACGGCATCCGCGACGAAAAAGTCAAGGCCTTGCGTTCGATCATGCGGATGGACGGTCGGGTGGTCGAAGACAATGTCGTCCGAGGGCAATACGACGAAGGCCTGGTAGAAGGGGAAAAGGGGAGCGGCTACCGCGCCGAGGAGGGCGTGGCCGCAACCAGTTCCACCGAGACATTCGTGGCCATGAAGTTGCTCGTCGACAATTGGCGGTGGGCCGGCGTTCCCATCTATGTGCGAACCGGCAAACGATTGGCGAAACGGGTGACCGAGGTCGCAATGCACTTTCGAAGGGCTCCTCATCTCCCTTTTGCGGTCAAGATGGCGAAACGGCTCGAACCAAACTCGCTCGTCGTTCGTATTCAACCCAACGCCGGCATCCAACTGCGATTCGGCGCGAAAGTTCCCGGACAGGCCTTCGTCGTTCGCACCGCGACCATGGACTTCGACTACACCTCGCAATTCACGGAGGAGGACCTCGATGGTTATGAGCGCCTCATCCTCGACGCGCTGCTCGGCGATCAGACACTGTTTATACGCGCCGATGAGGTGATCGAAGCCTGGCAGATCGTCGAACCCCTCCTGGACAGCTTCCAAGACCCCGACTTTCCGCTCGCCCGTTACGCCTCCGGCACGTGGGGCCCCGCCGAATCGGACCGCTTGCTCGACCGTATGGGCCACCGCTGGCGCAACCCCTAAGGCGGCTGGTGTGAATTGGACGGCGGTCGCGACACCGTCGGAACCGGTCATCAACTCGTCGTGCGCCGCGCGGTCAGGGCAGGCAACGAGACTGCTGTCTAAGCTAAGCTAAGGCCACCGCCGAAATCCGTGCCGCACCCCACAATGTCATGAGCACCTCACAAGTTCCACACAAATCGACGCGTATGTGTTGGAGTGTTCTTCGCGACCCGCGTCGACCGTTTCCGAAATCAGAAGGTCCTCATGCCTGCACGTCGGCTCTTACTCCCCATCACCGTCCTCGGCGCACTCTCCTTCGCCATGACCGGATACGCCGGCGCCGAGACGACCACCACGGTTCCTTCGTCCACGTTCGTCATCCAGGTGGGCGGCCCGACGTCGACCACTACGACGACCAAGCCCACCACCACCACCACTTCCGCCCCACGCGTCGTCACGTGCGAGAACGCCCGCAATCACGGCGAATACGTGGCATCCCAACCCAAGGGGAAGCGGGCCGAGGCGGCCAAGAGCAACTGTGGCAAGGCGCACCGGACAACGAGAGCGACCGTCTCGACGACCTCCACCTCGACCCGACCGTCGATTTCGAGCACGTCGACCAGTACGACGTCCACGACCAAGCCATCAGGCCGACGCGCGAACACTGGCCCGGGCAACAGCGGCGAACACCGCAACGACCATCCTGGTAACGGTAAGGCCAAGGGCAACAGTGAAAGTGATGGTGAGGGTAAAGGGGACGGACAGGGCAACGGTAAAGGGGTCGGAGAGGGCTAAGCGGTTCGAGGGCGAGACCACAGGGGCGGTACAGGGAACCCAGGCTCCGTACATTGAACCGTCGCGGTCCGTACAGTGGAGGTCGATGCCGCTCCTTCCCGGTCCCTTGGTCAACTCATCCTGGTTGAACGAACACTTGCTTGACCCCGGGCTGCTGATCGCCGACGTGCGCTGGTACCTCGACGGACGACCGGGCGAGGCCGTCTATGACGCCGGCCATTTGCCGGGAGCGGTGTTCGTCGATCTAGATCGCGATTGCGCGGCCGAGGCCGGGCTCGGCCCTGGTCGTCATCCGTTGCCCTCGCCCGAACGCTTTGCCGTAGCCATGGCCGCTCTGGGGATCGGCGATGACACGGCGGTCGTCGCCTACGACGACGCCGGCGGATCGATCGCCGCTCGACTCTGGTGGATGCTCACCGTCACCGGCCACGATTGCGCGGTGCTCGACGGGGGCATTTCGGCCTGGACTGGGGAGTTGTCGATCGACCTCGCCCCGCGTCCCAATCACGTCAGCTTCTCCGCCCGGCCCTGGCCCCTGACCGATGTCGTCGACGTCGTCGCCGTAGATTTCCACCGACGGATCGGCGGAGCGGTCGTGCTCGACGCCCGCTCCGCAGAGCGGTTCCGAGGCGACGCCAATCCCATCGACAAGCGCCCAGGTCATATCCCGGGTGCCCACAGCGCACCGTGGAACGCCAATATCGATCCCGTCACGGGCCGCTTTCGGGGGCGCAACGAGTTGCGGGCACGTTTCGCCCAGCTCGGTGTCCGGGAGGACCGCCCAACCGTTTGTTACTGCGGGTCGGGGGTCACCGCCTGCCACAACCTCTTGGCAATGAGACTGGCCGGCCTGGATGACGCCCGCCTCTATCCGGGTTCGTGGAGCGATTGGTCGGCCGATCCAGATCGTCCGATCGCCACTGGCCCCTGACCCGAGGCGCACCATTTACTGGCGCGAAGGTGCACTAGCGTGCGCGCATGGCGCTTTTCGATCGTGAATTCATTGCCTGCCCGGACGATAAGAAAAACCAGATCGTCTATAAGCATCCCGACCTGAACATTCGCAAGTACAGCCGAGCCATCGTCAACGCCGATCAGCTCGCCCTGTTTGTGAACAAGGGGGTCGTGATCGGCGAGATCGGACCGGGCCAGCACAAGCTCGAAGCCGACGAACTTCCCTTCCTCGGTGTCCTCCTCGACAACGTGGTGGCCCACAACATGTACCGCGCCGAGCTGTACTACATCTCGACCCGAGAGTTCGTCGACGAGCCGTTCGGGGGCCGCATTGACGATGTCCAAGACCCGCAAACCGGGCTCTTCGTGAGCCTGCGAGTGTTCGGCGAGTACGCGTTGCGCGTGACCCGTCCGCACAACGTCGTGCTCAAGCTTGTCGGCACTGTCGATTGCTCGAACAACGAGAAGATCACCGACTGGGTCGACCAACTCCTGCTCAAGACGATGAAGACAGACATCACCCGCAACATTGTGCGCAACAACTGGCCGATCATGGGGCTCTCGGCGTTCATCCCCGAAATCGAACAGTCGGTGGTTGCGACCACCAACAACGAACTCGCCGACTACGGCCTCGAGCTGACCCGAATGGGCAACTTCGACATCAACTTGTCAGACGACGACCTCAAGCAACTGAAGGGCCTCGCCAAAGACACCGCCTACACGCGCCTCGCCGGCAGCTATACCGCGGCGGCCCAGGCCGAGATGCTCAAGGGCATGGGCGCGGGCGCTGCCGAACATGGGCTGGGCGCCGCCGGAGCAATCATCGCTGGGGTCGGAATGGGTCAGATGATGCCAGGAGCCCCGGCTCCGCAGACCGCAGCCCCGCCTCCTCCGGCCCCTGGTTTCGCAGGCGGCGGGCCAGGGTTCGTCGCCGGGGCGGGGGGCGCGACCGTGACCTGTCCCAGTTGCTCGGCCGCCAATGCGGCCGGTGCCAAGTTCTGCGCGGGTTGCGGCACAGGGTTGGCGCCCAAGAAGGTGACTTGTGCGGCATGCAACGCCGAGAACGCGGATGGCGCAAAGTTTTGCGCCAACTGCGGCCAACCGCTGGCTCCGAAAGTGGCCCATTGCGCGAGTTGTGGAACGGAGATGGGTCCTGGCGCCAAGTTCTGCCCGAGTTGCGGGACGGCCGCATCATGAGTTCGTTTTCGGTGGCTGCGATAAGGCTGGGCGTCTTGTTCGACCGGGCGGGGGGGAGCAAGCGGACTCATTCGTCGTCGTCGGGGTCTTCATCGCGCGGCTCCAGCTCGATCGGGGGGATCTTCGGGGGGCTCGTATTTCTCTCGATTGTCGGCGTGATCGGGTATTTCGTCTTCCGCCGATTCAAAGCCAAGAACCCGGCCCAAGCCGCAACTCTGGCCGGCGGGGCCGTCGCTCTGTTCGCGGCCGGCGCCGCCCTGGCCAAAAAGGCTAAGGACGAAATGGACAAGGGCAACAACCCGCTTCAGGGGCTCACGTCCAAGATCGGCGGCCTGGCCGGTGTTGGGGGCCCCGGCGGGGGTGTCGATGCCATCAAAGCCCACGACCCCAACTTCGACCAGGTCGCGTTCCTCGCCAGCACCGAGAAGTCGTTTTTCCTCGTACAGAAGGCCTGGACAGAACAGAAGCCCGAATTCTCCCGTCAAGTCATGGCCGACGGGGTTTGGCAACAACACAAGACCCAAATCGAAGAC
>JANYDT010000213.1 GCA_025359845.1 Acidimicrobiia bacterium | reverse complement strand
CCTTTGGATGTTCGACGCCGCCGCCTGAGCGTCGAACGAACGTCCGTCCTGGAACTTCACGCCCGGTCGCAACCGCATCGTCAGCTCTTTCATGTCGCTCGACCACGTCCACGACAGAGCGAGCACGGGCTCGTAACCCGTCGCCGTCTGACGGACGAGCGGTTCGTAGACGAGTTGCGCAGCACCGGTTACGCCATCGGGCCGATGAGGGTCGAGGGCCCCCATTTCGGTTGGAACGCCGACACGGATGACGGTCCTTTGCGATGGCACCCCGGCCGCGGTGCTTGGCGGATCGAGGACGGTCGTCGTCGAACTCGAGCGCAAAAACTCGGCCACCGCCGAGCTTCTGTTTCGCGCATCAATCGTGGTCAGATCGGCACCGATACTTGGTGTAGTTGTCAGAAACGTGGGAGCTTTTGGCTTTGGCGTCAGCCAGTCGCTCATGCCCGTCCATTTCAGGGCCGACGCAGCCAGCACAGCGCCGGCTACGGCGACCAGCGCTGGCCCCCGTCTACGGCGGCGCGGCCTCGTTGGTGGCGGCAGTGCGTGATCGTGCGGCGCCTGTCGGGTGTCGAGGTCCACGACCGGCCCGACGTCGTCGGCCATCGCGGTATCAGCATCGTTGACAGCTAGTGACCCGCGCTCGACCACGGCTGCGGGCGCCTCGACCTGAGCCGGTCGAGGCGTTGATTCGGCCTCGTCGACTCTCCGTTCGGTGGGCGGCTCTGCGGTCGGCGATTCGTCGGGGCGTTCGGCGGCGGCGCTTCTAGGGAGGAGCGCCTCGGTCGCCGCCTGCGACACCCTTCGGCTGTCATCGGCCCGGAGACCTTCGGGCAATGTCTCCGCTTCTCGCGCAGCTGACGTTCGCGAGTCGTCAAGGAACCCGGCCAGTGCCTCGACCGCGCCGGCCCGAACTTGCGCGTACGGGCTCGACGCCGCAGCGACGAGATCATCGGGCAGCATTCGCGTACGACCGCGGCGGCTCTCGGCCAGCACGAGGCGCCCAGCCTGGTCGAGGGCCGACATCGCGGGGCGCTGGCCTCGTCGTTCGTCCACCACCTTGCGCTCCACATAGAAGTACAGCTCGTCCACCGTGATCTGCCCATCGCCATCGAGGTCGGCGTCTCCCGTTCTCAGCCCCTCGACCATGTGGCGGGTGAACAGCGATTGGGCCGGTGCATCGCCAATACTCTCTCCATCGCGGGCGTACTGGTACGCGTCCGAGGCCGTGAGTACCACCCGGCCGCGGGAATCGAAGTGTGAAGCCGTCAAAGCGGGCCGAAACGGCGGTCGATTCGAGTTGGTCCGGGTCGGTGTCGGTGGTCGCAAAGAACAACTGGTTCGGTTCGTTCTTCAGTCCGTGGCCTGAATAAAAGAGCAACAGGAGATCATCGACGTGCCGATCCCGGAAGAAGGTCTGCACGGCCCGCTCCACCTGCTGACGCGTCGCATCGAGGAGAGCTTGATCTCAAATCCCCCTACCGAGGGGTCACGCAACACCTCGGCCAGCGAGCTGACGTCTCCCTCTGGACCGACGAGGTTCGATATGCGGGCATCGTCGAAGGCCGCCGAACCGATCAGGAGACCGCAACGCGAACCCATTCAACGAAAACAATCGCTCAAAGCGATCGGTCAGGCCCACTCGCGGTCAGCGCGACCGCTGGTTGCGGTGGCGGCGACCCTCGAAGGGGGATCGGATCCGTCGCCGCCACCGTCGCATCACCGAATGAAATTCCGCTGAGGAGGACGACTGATGACCCGCACGACGAACTGAAGAACTGAAGAAGAGCCGGTTGGCCGCCATGACCGCCGACGAACGCGCCGTCTTCGACGAGACCTACGAGGCGACCTCGCAGGGCTGCAACATCTGGCTCGATTCAACGAAGGTGATCCGGCAGCTCGCTCCATGCTCCCAGGCCTTCGAGGTTTTCCGGAAGCTTCTTGAGGAGTTCGTAGTGGTCGAAGGTCTTGAAGTTTTCCCGGTAGTTGGCGACCATCTTGCGCCACCACATGCGCTGGCGGAGCTCCTCCGGGCTGAGGTCGGCTTCGGTGGCTCCCTTGCCCCCCAACTCCACCCGCGCTCCTTGGGCGTTCTCGAACGCCGACGCCTTAAATATGGCCGCACCCATACCCACGGCGTACATGAAGTGGACCGTCGTCATCATCGCGTACTCGCGCATGAACTTCTCGTACGGATAGTCCTTGTACAGGTGCGTCTTCTCCATGAACTGGTCGTAGAAGGACCGCAGAATCTTGTTCATGTTGTCACCCGTGTACACCTCGGGGAGTACCGAACCGGTTCCCATCAAGTAGGCCAGATCGGAGGGCACGGGCCGCGGAACATGAGCTGGAAGTCGATGCACAGCCACCCGTCGGGGTACTCAGGGCTGGGCTCGCAGAAGAAGATGTTGTCACCTCGCAGATCGCCGTGAGACAGGGTGCAGGTGGCGCCCCGGGCGGGGTGCGCGTTCTCGAAGAAGGCGCTGATCTTCTTGGTGAACATCTCGCACATGCCGGGCCCACCGAGTTCGACATCCCACGGGGCGGCGCCCACGAGATTGGAATCGCTGAGCGTCGTGAGCTTGTCGAAGAGTTTCGCCCCGCCAGGCATCACCGTCTTGTACAAACCGAGGTTGGCGTCGGAAGCCCACAGATCGACGCCGAGATCCTCGAGTTGTCGTGCCTTTTCGCCTTCGTGGCAGCCCTCCCAGGCCACCGCCACATCCACCAGTTTGGGCACCATTCTCATGAGTTCATTCACGGTCAGCTCGTGCTCGTGGACCTTGTGGTCGGCGAAGGTGTCGGCGTCCTCCATCACCAGCGCCCAGCGGTCATTCGGTGCGTCGAACGCAGCCAGCAAGGCCTTCGGGCGGGGGTAGAAGTGCTCGGCCGGGAAAAGGTATGCCTTGATGTCCTTCACGAAGATGGCTCTGAGGTTCTCCTTCGGCAAGATCTCGAACAGCGGCCAGCCCTTCACGACGAAGGAGTCCGGCGCGTCGGTTGCGTCTTTGTAAGTGCACTTGACCTTCTTGATCGCCGAGAAGTAGCCCGCCGTCATGCCGACGCCTTTCTCGTCCTGGGAAACGACCTCGTTCGTCGCTGCGATCACCCCGCTCTGGCGCAGCACCTTGGTCATGAACGCGGCGTCGACATCGTCGAGGCCCCGCGGGAGTTCCAGTCCGTTCAACACGTCAGCCATCATGCCCCCTGCCTGCGATCGATGCGAGGTCACGCCGGGCCTGGCTGATGAGTTGTTGCGCGAGTTCGCCGGCCGCTCGGTTGGTCAGGGCCGCACCGTCGGCGCGGACCACGTCGAACGCGCTGTCGCCGACGGCGGCGCGTATGGTCGACAACGTCTCGTCCAGCCCTGGCACCATCCAGTTCATTGCGGCCCCGCGGGAGATCGTGCCGTACAGCCGGGTGGCTCCATCGAGGTACCCAAGCCGGCCGAGCGTAAGGACGAGGTTTCCGATGCCGACCCCAAGAGTGGTGTCGCCGTTGATCTGCCAGGCACTCACCAGGTCGACGAAGCCCGCCAGCGCCTGTTCGGGGTCGCCGGCCCGGGCGAGCAGGCTCAACTGGGAGCCGCGGACCACCTGTTCGGTCACCCGATCGCCGACGGCCCCGGCCGCGTCGATAGCCTGCCGTAGCAGCGCGATGGACAGGGTGGGGTCGTGTGTCGCGGCGGCGAGACTCTGCGCCCACAGGCCCCACGACACGATCGTGGGAATGCCCGTCGCGACTATGAGGGCCACGGCGTCGTCGACCTCCTGTTGCGGGAGGTGACGGCTGACGAACTCGCTGTGGCCGTGGAGGTAGGCCAGGTTGTGCCGGTCGTGGCGATCGGCCGGGTGCGCGGCGCCGGCCCGCATAAAGGTGAGACCGCCTTCGATGTCACCCTCGAACAGCGCGATCAGGCCCAGGTCGACGTACGCCCACACGAACGGGTCGTAGCGCCCGTCATCGGCGAGGGCCAACACCTCGTGTCCGTAGCGTTTCGCCTCTTCGTACTGCCCGAGACTGCGGGCGCTGTTACACGCCATGGAGAGCAGCAGGGGCAGCTTGCGGTGTTCGATACCACGGGCCGCGTCGACGACTTCAGCCGCCCACGCATACGTTTCGGTCCGCAGCCGCCGGCGCGCCGGCACGTGGGCGTGAGCGGCGATGCGGATGGCCTCGTCGACGAGACCGTGATCGACCGCCCAGCGGAACGCGGCTTGCACGTTCGCCATCTCGGCGTCGACGAATTCGAAGGCCTGGGCTTCGGCCGGGCTGAGGAACAGTCGGAACGCGGCCTCGCTTTGATCGGCAAACCACGAGGCGTGTCGGTCGCGGACGTTGTCGCCGCCGCCGTTGGCCCCAAGGTGCTCTTCGGCGAACTGCCGAATGGTTTCGAGCATGCCGTACCGCAGTTCGGCTCGCGAGCGATCGACGTGCAAGAGCGATTTTCGGACGAGGGAATCGAGCACGTCGAGCATCTCGAACTCATCCAGATCGCCATCGGCGTCCGGCCCGCACACCCCGGTTGCGGCCACGAGGGTGAACCCGCCGGCGAACACCGATGTCCGTTGCAGGACGCGTTGCTCGATCTTGGTGAGCAGATCGAAGGACCATTGCACGGCTTGGCGCAACGTCTGATGGCGTTCGATCGAGCGTCGTGATCCGGTCAACAATCGGAACCGTTCATCGAGCCGGTCACGAATCTGCGCCGGGCTCATCGACCGCACCCGAGCCGCGGCCAACTCGATCGCCAACGGGATGCCATCAAGACGCTGGCAGATCTCGGCGATCACCGCGCCATCACTCTCGGAGGGTTCGTACTCAGGCGCCACGGCTCGGGCCCGTTCGACGAACAGCGCCGACGCGGCCGAGTGGATCCCTAAATCCAGCGACGGCACCGGCCACGCCCGCTCGGCCCGAATCCCCAGCGCCTCCCGGCTCGTCGCCAGGATCACCACACCGGTACACGACGCCAGCACGGCCTCGACCAGCGGTACCACTCCATCCAGGACATGTTCGCAGTTGTCCAGCACCAGCAGCAGCTCCCGTCCGCCCAGTGTTTCGATGAGACCGTCACGCCAGCTACGGCCGGGCTGGGGCTGGACGGTGAACACCGCCGCCACCGCCTCGACCAACACCGACGCGTCAAGGACCGTGGCCAACTCGACGAGCCACGCACCGTCGCGGTATCCGCCCACCACGTGCGCGGCAGTGTGCAGCGCCAGGCGGGTCTTGCCGACACCGCCCACCCCCACCAGTGTCACAAGACGATGACCGCCGAGGGCCTCGACGATCGCGGCCACTGCCGACTCGCGGCCGACAAAACTCGTCACCTGTGCCGGCAGATTCCCACGCACCGTGTCGATCGTGTTCAACGCCGGGAACTCGACCCGCAATCCCTCGGCGCGGACCTGAAAGATCTGGACGGGCTCCGAAAGGTCCCGGAGTCGGCGGGGCCCCAGATCAACCCACTCCAAACCGTCGACCAACGCGACAGTCGACAGCGCTACGAGGATTTGGCCGCCATGACCCGCCGCCATGATCCGGGCCGCCCGGTTCAGCGTCGGACCGAAATAGTCGTCTCCGCGCAACTCGGCCTCACCGGTCGCAATGCCGATCCGGACCGGCAACACCAGCGAACGTTGGGCATCCACCGCCGCGTCTGCCGCAGCGCGAGCCGACGAGAAAACCGCACACACACCATCACCGGTGTGTTTGAACAGCCAACCATCGCGGGACTCGATCGCGTTTCGCAACACGCCGTCATGGGCCGCCAACGCAAGGCGCATCGCATCGGGATCGGACTCCCACCGTCGGGTCGAACCCTCAATGTCGGTGAATAGGAAAGTCACGGTCCCCGACGGTCGAGTCACGGACCCGACACTACGCGACGAGCGCCCGCCATGCCTCGGTACGCCGGCGTATCAGGGCTCGATCCGATGTACGCCGAAGCGGTCAAAGTCGTTGTCGAACGAGCAAATCTGGGCATGATGCTCCAAAGCGATGGCCGCCAGGTGGGCGTCGCTCGTGAGGTTTCCCGCAGTTCCGGCGACGCGCAGGAGGTTGCGAACAACCATGGGGTGCGCCGGGGTCGGGTCCAACACCACGGAGCCCGGTTGGGCCAGCCAATCGTCTACGAGGTCGAAAGCCTCATCGACGCCGGCCGGGTTTCGCATGATCCTCGGGTTGGTCGCAATGCGGACGAAGCCGATCAATGCCAGCCAGGTGAACCCGACCGTGCCGGCACCGGCGATGGTCGTGTGCAGCCAATGCGCCGACCGTTCGTGGAATCGTGAATCCTCATCAGCGGCATACAACAACACGTTCGTGTCGACGATGACGCTCATTTACGCAGCTCCAGCTTGCGAGCAATCTCGTCGTCTTCGAGCGCGGCAGCCAATTGCGTGGCCTTGTCGAGATCGATACCAGGCCGCGGTCCACCGAGACGAAGAGTGCGAGGGGCGCGTGTCGGACTCGGACTGCCCAGCCCCAGACGAAGACCATGGTTGATGGCTTCTTTGAAGGTGAGACCCCGTTCGCGCATCGCTCGCTCGACCAGCGCCGCACTATCGGCATCGAGGGTTACGGTCGTTCGCATTCGTCGGCATCATAGCATCATGATTTTGATGCGTCAGGCGTCGGTAACACCGTGAGTAACATCGGAACCATGACGGTTAAGAGGTTCAGTATTTCATTCGATGAAGAACTCGCAAGTGTTGTGCAGCGCCAGGCCGAGGGATCGAGCGAGGGCGTTTCGGCGTGGTTGGCCGAAGCGGCGAGGCGGCGGGTGCAACAGGATTACCTCCTCGAAGCGGTAAACGACTTCGAGCGCGAGCACGGCGCCTTCACCCAGAAGGAGCTGGCTGCGTCGCGCCGGCGATTGGGGTTGACGAACCCGAGAAGCCGCAACAGCGCATGATTGTCTTCGACGCCGGCGCCTTGGTGGCGCTCGAACGCGAAGATCGCGAACTCTGGGCCGACCTTAGGATTGCCGCATCGGCCGCAGTGCCGGTAACGGTCCCCGCAGGAGCGCTTTCCCAGGTTTGGCGAGGTTCACCCCGTCAAGCCCGACTGGCAATGGCCCTGAGCGGCTGCGAAATCGCGTCGTTCGATATTGTCGCCCGCGCCGCTGGTGAGCTTTGCGGACGGGCTCGGACGAGTGACGTAGTTGATGCCTCGGTCGCGTTGACGGCCTCGTATCGCTCCGCCACCCACCTGTACACGAGCGATCCCGACGACCTCCGACATCTTCTGATGACCCTCGGCGAACGACGAGTGCGCGTCATTCGTTGCTGACAACGCACCGAGTGAATCGCCTCAGGCATCCCAAACGAGGTCCGGGTTCGTCACCCGGAATTGCAGGCATCTCCCGAACATGGCGGCCGCGAACGCCTGGAAGGAGAGAGTCTCCCTTGAGTAACGAACGTTGCCGTCGGTCTTTCGAGCCAAGGCCACACAGGCGGCGTCGAGCAACCGCTCACGAACCATCCGATCGAAGAAGATCGCGGCGCGTTCGGCCGGACTGGCACCGTCGAAGATCGCGTCGGCCGGCCAGACCGAGCGGCGCGGCGCTGATGGACGGTTCTATGCGTCGTTGTCTTCGATCAGCATGAAGTAGCCGAGCCACGGTCGCAGGGGCGAGTCGATGATTCCGCGCTCTACCGCCTTCCAGATGTCCATCGCCTGGCCGAGCGCTTCGTCGGTCCGATTGTTGAAATTCTGGCCGGGGTTTTCGCCCACGATGGACTTGAACTCGATGATGGCCAAGACGCGTTCACCAACCGTCACGACGAGGTCCCAACTCTTGTCTCGTCTGAAGTAGCCGGGCACGGGCCGCTTTTTCACGTCGAGCATGTGCGCCGGGATGCCCGCGTCGACCAACACCTCCACGAGGAGCAATTGAAGGGCGTCGAGGTGTCTCCCACCCGTGACCTCGGCCCGGAGACCCGTATTCACCACCCCAAGATCGCGCGACCGCTCAGCTTGCGTGCGCCGCACGTTCCAATACGAGGCAACGGACACGTCCACCTGTTCGTTGTAATTCGGGAGGGTGCTCGACATTGGGGCCTACCGCCGAGGCTCGGATCCATCGACGCGGTACAGGCGGCGAGCCATCGCACTGGCCGCCGGCCGGTCGCGATCCCGAAACGCCCGGCGCAGCGCGCCTTGATCGCGGTTGTTGATGGAGGACAGTTGGGGCACCCGAATCCGGCGAAGGTACTGGGCCTGGAACCGGTAGCAGCCTCCTCGCATCTTCACGCAATAAGTGGCGACGAACAGCTCGGCGATGTCGGACAGCAACAGGCCGCCGAGCACCTCGAGGTCCCACCGATCCGAGGTCACGAAGTACAGCCCGTGATGCGGGTAGGAGGTACCAGAGTCGAGCACCGGCTGGATGAAAGCCTTGAGCTCCGGGATGACGAGCTTCTCGCGCTCGAGCAGGCCCGGCTCGACTCAGTCGATGGTTCTGTACCAACGTGGCGAATTGGTCCGAGCCACGTGGCGGCCCTTCACCACTGCTGAGTGTGATTCGAGGTACGCACGCAACCGCGGGAATTCGGCGAGCTCGACGAGACGGCCGTCGCGCCACGGATTCACGAGGTACGTGCCCGACCAGGCCGCCCCGCCGGTCACGGTGTCTCGGGTCATGAGCAACGGGAGAAGGCGCTCCGCCTCGACCAGGTTCGCATCACTCGTAAGGTAAACGTCATCACGACCCGTCGCCACGCCGATGCCCACCCGCGTTCCGGTAGTGCGGTCCTCGAGCAGTGGGAAACGCAGTTTCAGATCCGCGATCAGGGCAAGGTTCGCCGGATCGCCCGAAGGCCACGAAGACCCCGGGTCGAACCACACCGGGAGCCTCGCCGCACTTACCGCCGAGGTGCTGAGCCGAAGGCTGCGAGAGTCGACCCATTTCTGCAACGCTCGGCCATCCTCCTCGGCGAACGCCTTGCCCGCGTTCGCCACCACCGCCGTCGACTGCGGTGCCCGACGGATGACCGTGACCGCCGGATAGGCCGCCACCGGCTCCTCGAACGCATCGACGTCGTGCATGCTCACCACCGCTTCGACCGCGAACTCCGCGCACACGAGCTCACGGAGCCCGGCGCCGTACTGGTTGTGCATCCAACGATCGGCGACGATGAATCCGAGCACGCCATCGGGACGAAGCAACCGGAGACCTGTCTCGATGAAGCCGACGAAGATGTCGCTACGGCCCCGCATGGTCAGGCAGGTGCGCCGGTACGCGGCGCTGCGAGCGGGCGGTACATCCTCCAATCGGATGTAGGGCGGATTCCCCAGAACGAAGTCGACGCCGGCATCGCCGTGGTCGGCCAGAAGGAAGTCGCCGCACCGAACCCAGTCCGCCGCGAGAGACACGGCGATGTCTTGACCGGCCCCTAAGTCGACGAGCACCTTGGCCACCGCCTTCGCCGTCAGCTCGGCGTTCGACGACAGCAAGTCGAAAGCTCGCAGCGCCGGCCGAGCGTCGTCAAGGGGGCGGTCGTGCAACCGACACGACTGCACGACGCGCTCGACCATCGGTACCAAGAACGCCCCTGCACCGCACGACGGTTCGACCGCCGTGAGCGAGGCAAGGTCGCGATCGGCAGTGAAACCGGCGAGATCGAGGATCAGCTCGACCACCCAACGACGGGTAAACACCTCGCCGTGCGAGCCGGTTACATCGATCTGAAACACCTCCTCGCATCCTCCGTCGCCCAAGTCAAGGGCCATCTGATGTCGCTTTGCACGACCGACGCTCATCATTGCACTCCCCCCTCGAAACTCCTGGCTCGACCCATGCCCGCCAGTGTGGATGAGCGGTGAGACAACCGGCTCGTTGTTCCTGGGAGCCCACGCTCGCCGCCCATCATTTCGAATCGGCGCCGATCACCATGAAGGCGCTCGCCGCGAGAGTCGCGCTCGGGCCCTCGGCTCGCAATTCGGCGGTAGCCATTCTCAGGGCTTGGGTGGCGCTGAAACCATCGAGAAGCCCTCGATGAAAGAGGCCCATCAACCGGGCGGTGGCCTCGTCGGGAACGGGAACGACGGAGGCCACCACCGTACGAACGCCGATCGCCGCCCAAGCGGACGCGGTGCCCAGAATTGAATCGCCGGGGCCGACGTACGACGACGCTGCGCTGCAGGCCGACAACACGACCATTCGAGGTACTTGGCGGATGCGTTGGAGGTCGAACAGACTCAGCGGACCGTCGGCCAGCCGTAGGTTGGAAAACATGGGGGAATCGGCCCGGCAACTCCCGTGCGCGGCGACGTGCACGAGATCGGCTCGCTCGGTCTCCGCCAGCACGCGGGCGACAGTTGCGTCGACACCGGTGAGGCACGTGGCGGACGGATAGAGGGCGCGCAGCATCGCCGTTTCGGCCTCGGACGCCGGAAGGTCAGGACCGGCAATGATCAGCACCCGCGTCGTTTTCGCAGGGGCTGCGCTCGATCGATGGACCATGATCCACGAACCGACGCTCGGAGCGACAACGGCATCGCGAGTACGCAGCGACGGCAACATCGCCCATGGCGTTTGATGGAGCGCGCCAGTCGGGACGACGACGATCGGCCCCAGAGGCAGACGCAGCGGGGCGAGGAGCAGGGCGTCGAGTTCGGCCACGGCCTGGTCAACGGCGTTCAGCGCCCAGCCCACCCGGGCGGGGCCCACGAACGCCAAGCGGCCCAGCGCCACCGTCAGGTAGTCGAGAGCATGGCGGGCCGCCAGCACCGGGCCGAGCGACACGATCCGAGTCCGTTTGCGGGTCACGGTCACGGCGTGCAACCCACCCGCGCTCTCCGCGAACCCGACGAGCACGGCGTCACCAAGTTCCCGGTTCAGGTGGACCCAAGACACCGCAGGGCCAAGGTCGGCTCGCGGCTCGGAGAGCAGCGCCTGATCACGAATCGCCTCTTCGAGACCGCCGATCCCGACGGGACCACCCAGACCGCCGAGGCTTTCGACTGGCGCTTCGGTGGGGCGCGACGGGGAAGGGGTTGTCAGCATCAATTGACGCCACGACTCGAGTTGTCGAATGAGTTCCCCGTCCTCGGGCGGCGCCACCCGTAGAACCGAGCTGACCCCGCGCAGTCTGTCGCTCCATTGCAGTGCGGCGAGCGGCCGGCCCGCAGCGACGGCCAGATCCGTGCCGAGTTGGGCCAAGTCCTTGGCCAGGCGATTGCCTTCCACGACCGCCTCGGTTCCTCCGATCCGAGCACGGAATCCGTCCAGATCGCTCAGCCCCCGACGAATCGCCCGTCCCGCCGTCACGGTCTGACCCCGACCCACGAGTGTCTCAGCTCGCGCCAGCCAAAGACCCGCTCGACTGCGGGCCCCTCCGACCGCCGGTCCTTCGACCACCCCCCCGACCAGCAGGGCGCCGGCCGCCGCCAACTCCGCTTCAGCGGCGTCAAGATGGCCACGACGGGCGGCCACGCGCGCCGCCCAGATGCGGGCATCACGAGATTCGACCGGCCAGCCGTTGTCAAGCAGTTGCCTCGCCACTCGTCGACACCGTTCGAGCAACCTCGAATCGATCGGACCTCCGGCGGTCTCCGTCCGGAAATCTGCCTCGAGCCCGACATAGAGCGCGAGCGCCGTCCACGCCGGCCGACGACACGTCCTAAACGCTCTCGCCGCTTGGGCCGCCTGAGCCCGCGCCTCGTCAAAGTCATGAACATCGAGACAGGCTCGGGCCAATAAGAGTCGGGCCTCGGAGAGGTCCGAGATGTTTGAACCCTCGGACAGAAGCCGAACGGCGTCTTCGGCGGCGTGACGAGCGTCGCCCGCCAGCCCCGCGGTCAACAAGATCTCGGCTCGATCGCTCAGGAGGACAGGGAGTTGGCGAGGTCGAGAACCGGACGCCTGGTACCCCGTTCTCGCTCGATCCAACGCTCTCAGTCCGTCGGCCACATGGCCGAGGCGGCCGGCGGCAAAACCTAGATTGTGGGCCGCCATGGCCATGAGAATGGTCAGGCCGCGCGCTTGGGCGACGCGCTCGGAGATGGCGAAATCGGCATGGCCGCGAACGAAGTCGCCGCGGTAAACGAAAAGCACTCCCCGATTCAGATGCAATCCGGCCAGGCTGGCTTGGTCGCCGACGCGCGTCAGCTCGGGCTCGGCCGCCGCGTAACGAGCGAGTGCAGTCTCGTGGCGACCGCATCTTTGCTCGTGCAATCCGCCCAAATACGTGACGAATCCGATGGCTGGCGCTGGCGCGCTTTCGAGAGCGCGGGTGATCTGGGTTGCCGCTGGTTTCGCCGCCCCGAGCTGTTGCAGGGAAATGGCCAGATTCGCCCGGGCTCTCGCTTCGGCCTCCAAATGGCCGTAAGTCGTGGCCAAGACGATGCTCTCACGGAAGTCCTTGGTGGCCGCCCGTGGTTCATCGAGTTCGTGACGCGCCAGCCCCCGCACCCACAACGCAAGACTCCGGACCAACGAATCGGTCGAGGCGTCGTCGATCAGGGCGTCACAGCTCCTGATGGCGGCGGCCGGATCGCCGTGGCGTTGGTCGGCCAACGCCAAAACCTCGCTTACCAGCAAGACATCTCCGTCTGCATGGGCAGATCGTACGAAGTTCGACCCGAACGCGGCAATTGTTGTATTTCCTTTCACCGGTCAGACTCCTGAAGTCACATTCGAAATCAATGAGGTGAACGTGAGTCGAGACCAGGTTGTGAAGTCGCCCCGGGGTTGGGCCGACAGAGTACGCATCAGCGACGAACGCGCCCCATTCGCGTACGTCCACGGACAGTTCTTGGTCGCCGTGCCCCGTCCCGGCGACGATCCCGAAGATTTGGGCGCCGTCACGACCGTGGTACGCGGCAGCGAATCCACCGGCCGACCCGTGGCGGGCTATCAGCGCTACCGCTATGGCGGAAACATCCTGAGCGCTGTCGCACAGCTGCGCGGCGCCGGCTTTGTCGCTCAACCGGTCCACGTGTTCTTCCTTGATGCCCACGGCGGCCTCGACGCCAACCCCGTGTACGCCAACCCCGTTTACGCCAACCCCGTTTACGCCAACCCCGTTTACGCCAACCCCGTCTACGCCAACCCCGTCTACGCCAACCCCGTCTACGCCAACCCTGTGTACGCCAACCCTGTGTACGCCAACCCCGTATACGCCAACGGGCAATGTTCGGTGCCGTGCTGCGCCCCCATGGCGCCGCAACCGGGCCCTTGCGCTTGCGGTGGATGCGTTAGCGGAGGCTGCCATTGCCACCCATTGGCATCACCGGCCGAGAGCCTCGTCTACCCCAATCCGGTTTATGGGCCGCTCGCCTATCCAGGCCCCGAAGGTCTCCGTTACCAACGGACCGGGCGGCGCCTGAGTCAGGCGAAGCCGTTGATCGGAGCGAACCCACCGCTGGAGCGCGTCCTTGGCACCTGGGCCCCCGACGTTGTGCGGGTGGCGGTCCTCGATTCGGGTTGGCCGCTCGACGCCAAGCGACTCTGGCCGGTACCGGGCACTTTCGAAGTGTCCGACGGCCCCGATGGCCCCGATCAGGACGGTGATCAGTTTCTCGACCCAGTCGCCGGTCATGGCGTGTTTATCGCCGGCCTGATTACCCGCGTGGCTCCGGGTTGCGCCATCGAGGTGCACCAGGTCGTCACGAGCTATGGAGACGGGGATGAGTGGACCATCGCCGAGAAAATCCTCGAACTGGCCAATCGCGCCGATGACGACCGACCTCACATTCTGAACATGTCGTTCAGCGGTTACACGCTCGACATCCCCGGCTGCCTCCTCAAGGCCATTCAAGGCGCCATTCGAGCGGGAATGGTCGTCGTAGCGTCAGCCGGCAACGATGGAATCTGTCGGGAGGCCTATCCCGCCGCCTTTTCCGGAGTGGTCAGCGTCGGCGCCCTGGGCCCGAGCGCTCCAGCGGCGTTCAGCAACTGGGGTTCATGGGTACGGGCCTGCGCGCCAGGCGTTGATCTCGTCTCCAATTTCTTTGCCAACGTCGATGATGAGAAAACCGACGAGGGCGGCCTCAATCCGAGCGAGTTCGAAGGTTGGGCGACGTGGTCGGGCACTTCGTTCGCGGCCCCCGTCGTGGCTGGTGCACTGGCCCGCGCGATGCAATTCGCGGGCCTGTCTGCGCAACAGGCCGTCGAGGTCGTCATCGATCATCCGGGGCTGCATCGGATCCCCTGTTTCGGTACGGTGGTCAACGTGCTCGACGCCGTGCCCATCCCGTCATGAAATGTTGACCCCGCCGTGACTCGCCCCGTCCGCACCTCGCCACCGCCCGACGCCACCGACCGCGAGTGGAAACCCACCGATGACCTCCCGCTCCTCGTCCTCGCCGCCCTCGAGCGCGACGAGGCCGCGTGGAAGCAACTCGTCGAGCGGTTGTCGGGAGTGGTTTGGCACACGATTGGCGCCTGCGGGTTGTCGAGTACCGACCGCGACGAGGTCTTCGCGGCGACCTTTTTCCGCCTGTTCGAAAACCTGAGTCACGTACGTGAGCCGAGGGCCCTACCGGCGTGGATCGCCACGACCGCCCGCAACGAGGCGCATGCGCTGTTCCGGTCGAAGCGGCGCCTCGTACCGACCGATGATCTGCCCGTCCGCGACCTCTTCGCCGGCGATCATGATGAATCTCTACTCGATAACGAACTGCTTGGAGTGGTCATTGCCGAGTTCAACAAGCTCAGCCCAAAGGCGCAATCCTTGCTCCGACTTCTAACCGCGGTCCCGTCCCTTCAATACAACGAAATCTCGAAACTGCTCGATATTCCGATGGGGTCAATCGGTCCGCTTCGACAGCGTTACTTACACCAACTCCGCACCGCCCTGGTGCCCTATTTGAGCGACGGAACGCTGTGAATTTCGACCCGAAAACCCACAACGGCCTTGAGGCTCTTTTACGCGACGCCCTCGGCGCGGCCGAGCCGATTCCGGCCCGCGCCATGGATGCCGCTTTCTCGGCTTTTCAACTGGGGATGGTCGACGATCTGCTGGCCGAGTTGCTGTACGACTCGCTGGTCGAACCGTCGCCCCTGCTGATGCGCGGGTCCGAGGGCGAGGCCCGACTCATCACGTTCGCCAACGATCATCTGACCCTCGACGTCACGTTTCTCGCCGACCGCCGCACGGTCGTCGGCAGCATCACGCCACTGTTCGAAGGGGCCGTCGAAGTCGAAATCGAAGCCGAGGACGGCGGGCGATCGTTCGCACCCACCGATCAGTACGGTCGATTTCGAGCCGAAATGGCAGCCGATTCGGTCCGATTCCGGGTCGCCGGTCGCCTCGTTACGCCTTGGATTTCGCGCTGACGAACCCGCCCCTCGGGTGGCCCTCTACTCCGCCCAAGATTTGACCTGCTCGAATATCTTGAGCGGATCTTCACCTACCACGTTGATATTGAGATAACTCACGCCGACCTCCTTGTAGACGGCAATGCGCTCGCGCACGAAGCCCGGGTCACCGGCCAGAGTGGCTAAGTCGACGTACTCGTCGGGCACCTTTGCGATCGCTTCCTCGCGTTTGCCCGACAGGAAAAGGTCCTGTATTTCTTTGGCTTCGTCGACCCACCCGTAGCGCTGGAACAGTTCGTTGTAGAAGTTCTTGTCGCGCGCCCCCATCCCTCCCACGTAAAAGCCCACGTGCGCACGCGTGCTCTCGCGGGCCTCCGTAACCTCTTTGCCGTGGCCCAGGGCGACGGTGCCTCCGGCCATGATCTGCAAGGGCGGGAGGTCAGCGCTGCGCTTGGCCGTTCCGTCCTTCAGGGCCTCGCCCCATACTTGCTGGAAGCGATCGGGGACGAAATGGATGGGCTGCCATCCGTGGGCCACCTCCGCCGCCAGCTCGACGTTCTTCGGACCGATGGCGGCTATCCACACCGGGATGTCTTGGCGCAGCGGCTTCACCATGAGCTTGAGCGGCTTGCCCAGCCCCGTGCCCTGGTCGGGCGGCAGCGGGAGCTTGATGATCTTGCCGTCGTAGACGAGCGGCTGACGCGACC
>JANYDT010000020.1 GCA_025359845.1 Acidimicrobiia bacterium | reverse complement strand
GCGGACATGTGGGCGTGCGCGCTGATCAGTCCCGGGATCAGGATCCGTCCCGACACGTCGATCCGCTCCGACACCTCGCCGCCATAGTGCCGGCCGACATGGACGATGCGGTCGTCACAATAGGCCAGATCACCCCGGTCGAGCCAGCGATGCAGGCGACCGTCGAAGGCGACGATGGACGCGCCTGAAAGGCAGGTGACCTTCGACGAGCCACCTGCCCGGGCCGACAATTCATGGCCCAACATCGCCAAGGCAAAGACGTCATCATGGGCGGTGGCCAGGTTTGCCGTTGCCGAGGCGATTGGCGAGGGGCCGGCGGAGCGGCTCTGACGATCTAGTCGGGCACTCCCGAATCCGCACAACTTCGGGCGCTGGCCGCCCTCGAGCAGGATGTGGTCGGCCACCAGCGCACCGTGGATGATGCCCTGAGCGTGGAGATCGGCCACGATCGACGCCACGGCGGCCAACGCCCCCGCGATCTCACCTGTGGTCAGGACGGCTTTGTTGATCGGAAGACCGTCGACCGGCGCGATGAGTAGCGCCAATCGGGGCTCGCCGTGGGGCCCGGGGTTAGGCTCTATGCCTCGAAATTCCACTACCCCCGGATGTCGCGCCGACTCGAGAATTTCGGCTTGCTTGCGCACGAGGGCATCGGCGATATGGGTTCCCAGCGCCAGGCCGACATACTTGCGTACGATCGGTCTCCCGGCCCGGTCAAGGCCAAACTCAATGCTCATGGCCTTCCCCCAGAACCACTCCCGAGGCGGGCGGTGGCGGTGGCCGAAGCCTCGACGTCGACGGTCTCTGTCCCATACGGCAGAGCCCGCGTGAAGATTGTGGACACTTTGGCATGCACGGTGACTCGTACCTTGTTGGGTCCTACCAACTCCGTCGTAACCTGAACGTCGCGTAGAACGCCATTGTCGCGGCGACGCACGCTTTCCGCAGCCACCACCTCGGCCAGTGAGCGGTTCAGGGTGACTTCATTGTTTGTTTGAAACGCCGGGCCCGACAATGCCGCCGCGGCGGCATCGTTGGCGCCGGCGGCAGCGGCATTGGCCACTTCACGCTCGCCGAGGAAGGCGACCGACCAATCCACGACGAATCCGGCGATCATCACGAAAATCAAGAGAAAGGCGGGAACGAGTAGCAACGCTGAACCTCGCTCGGATCGGACCTTATCCACAATGCGCCTCGCCCAGGAGACCACTGCGATACCCGTCGATCAGCTCTGTATGGGTCGACGAGACTTGGGTGGTCGCTTGGGTGAAATGCCACAATGGCAGCAGAACGAGGGCAACGTCAGAGCGAACTGTGACGCTGATTCGACCACACCGCGTAGTGGCTTTTCCGTCCACGGTAACGTTGATCCGAAGCGCGCTCCTGTGGTGGCCCGCAACCGCTTCGGCCGCCGCGCGTTGAGCATCGACGATTCCCGCGTCATTGCCGGCCTCGACGATTCGACGGGCGGCCTCCCTCGAGGCCGCCGACACGGCCACCTTTGCGTCAATGATGAGCCATAGATTGACTACCAACATCGTGGCGAAGATGAGAACCAGCACCCCGCCGAATAGCACCTCGCCGCCGCCCACGAGGCCATCCTCGCGATGCCGACGAACCGGGCGAGGAGTCATCGGAATCGCTCCCGGCGCACGACCACCGTTCGCTTTACGTGCAGAGAGAGCCCCCTCATGACGGTGATGGAGGATGACGGCGCATCGGCGTCAACCGTGACCCTGACCGTCTCGTCATCGCTGCTCCAACTCACGCGGGGCGTGAGATTTCCCAATAGATGCGCCACGTGAGATTGGGCTTCGCCTTCGCTCATGCGTCCCGTGGCGACGGGCCGGGCGCCATCGAACGCAGCGGCCGTTACAACGGACCGGGTGTATAGCAGTAGGGCCGTTTGGAGGGTGAAGAATAGGGTCACAAAAAGAATAACCACCCCGACGATGGCACTGATAGGACCTGTTCCGGTCTCATTGCGCGGTGCGGCCTCGAGGCGTTGGCGAACACTCCGGCGCGGCACGCAGGGCCGTGCGCCGGAGCGTTCGAGTCGAATAGCGGTCATCGTATTGTTGCTCTGTGACGGGTGCCGAACTATCGGACCACGACTCAGCCGCCTATACCGTCCACCTTTGCCTTTGCCTTGTCGGTGGCACTAGTGAACATGGCGTTAAACGCTACATACATAGCCGCGCCCACGATGGCGATCACGAGAACGGCTATCGCTGCGCTGATGACGCCTTCGCCCAGTTCATTGCGGCGCCGTTCGAGATCGAGCCGCTCACTGATAATATGACGGCCTTGGGCGATACCAGACTGAAGGGCCACGATGGCCCGCAAAACTACTTCCATTGTCGTTTCTCCTATTAGATGTGTGCGGTTGATTCAGTGCGGCGAGGGGAAGCGCTTGGGGAAGTACGATGTATGGGGCTATTTGATCGGCTGCGAGGCTACAACGGTGGTTCGATATTTCGTTGGGGCTGGCCGATTTCAATCAGTGAACTGCTTTAGGGCGGTGACGAAGGGCACGGCAATGAAGATCACCCCCGGTACGAGCGTTGCTACGGTCACGGGAACCCAAACCTGTTGGGCCTTGCGTTCAATGGCCGCCAACAGTTCGCGATGAACGTCGCGGCGTAGGTTGCGGGCCTCATCGGAAACCATGCGGCCAAGATCCGAGGCTTCGCCGGACAGGCAAAGAATCGGGATGAGTCGGTCGAGGGCCGAAATCTTGGCGATGTCGGCCCACTCCCGCAGGGCGTTGGTCTCACTCAGTCCTTGGCGCAGCCGTAGACAGACCCGGCGCAGATCGCGAGCGCAGGCACCGTCGCTTCGAACCGACAGGCGTAACATGGCCCCTCCCAAGCTGTAGCCCGCTGACAATAAGATGGCCAGCTGTTCGGCCACTGTTGGTAGTTCGAGAAAAAGTCGGCGTTGCCACGCCTTGGATGCACTTGAGAGACGCTGTTCGACCAGCAGAAACGCCAACAGCGTTGTGCTGAGTACACCGGCGAGCGCAAAGGCGGGGTCGGCGCGTACGCCGAAAGCCACGATCAGGCCGAAACCAAAACCGCCGGCCGTCCAACCGAGTTGCCGCACGCGAAACGAGGTGGAGTCGAGCGGGGAATGGACTCGTTGGAGCCGAGTCTCGAGGGCTTCGGTGACGCCGAGAATGCGCTCGATGCGGTTGCCGAAGGTTTGGGTGAGCGGACCGATTACGTCGCGAAAGCTGGCCCCCGACCACAGTCTCGTGGCTCGACGGGCGCCCGGACCGGCCGCGTAGGGTCGCAATCGGTCGATAAGGGGCGGGCGCGCAAACCAGGAGACGCGAGAGAGCACGAGAGCAACCCCTGTCCACAGGCAGAGGGCGGCAATGGCAAGGGTCGCGTTCAATCGACGAACACCCGGCCTGGCTCGGGAAGGCGCATGATTCGACTGGCCCAGGCCCAGCACGCGGCTGTGAGCGCAACGGCGGCCAGGACGGCTAGCTGTCCGCCGGTGCTGCGGTAGGCGGCCCTGCCGTTTCCGATCGACATACCGCAAAGGGCCATCCCTACCGGCACCGCCAAAACGAACCATCGCGCGAACCGAACGCCGGCTTGACGGCTCTGCGCATCGGCGCGTTCCTGAAGGTCGGCGTTGCGATCATCGATCAACGCCGCCAATCGGTGCTCTAGGTCAGAGCCGCCGATTTCGTAAGCGATGAGAAGCGTCTCGCAGGTGGCATCGGCCGTAGGATCGGCCAACCCGGCTTTGAGCACACTCGTCATGCGGCCGAAGTCGGTCGAAAGAAGCCATTCGCGTTGCGCCGCGGCGAAGGTGTCGCGCATCGGCTTGGTTGGAGCTTTGGCCCCGGCCTCAAGCACGGCGACCGGCAAGGATCGGCCCAATGAACCGGTCAACAAGCGGATCTCTTCGATCAGCTGAGGCCACGCTGCTCGGGCTGCGGTTCGCAACCGGTCCCGGCGGGATCGGTACGCCGCCACGGGAGCGACGGCCGAGCAGAGGCCGATGAACGCAGCGGGTGCGATCGCTCCGAAAATCGCGTAGGCCAGCGTACCGACGACTAGGACCACGGCCACCACCACCGCCACAAACTCGCTGACCCGCACATCGGTCATACCGGCCTGGATCAGCCACTCGTTCGGACGAAAGCGCGGCCGCGAATCGCGGGTTTCATCTTGCCCTGGCCCGAGCCCTCGCCAGCCCATAGCGAAGGCTGTGTACAGCAAAAAGACCCCCCAGCCGGCCAAGCACGCGACCAACGCCGCCGTCATCGCGAACTCCGGGTGGCGGTAGCCAGAGCGGGAACGTTGGAGCTTGCTCGGAGCGCGCTGGGCCAGGGGAGCGCGGCTTCAAGGAGCCGGCGAAGATCGAACCCCGCCATCTCGAAAGCCCGGCCCAATCGCTGCGGCACGTTTCCGGTCCAACACAGCCCCTCGTTCGGTGACGGCCGCCTAAACACTTCCGTCGCCGTGAAGGCGGTTGCCTCGTGACCGGTTTGCAACTCCTCAACGGCAAGAATCTCCATGACCCGGACGCCGTTCGCCGTGCGCGCACAGTGCACGACGACGTCAATCGCTTCGCTGATGAGGGAGTTCAACGCCGACATTGGAAGCTCGTTCGAGGTGTCGGCGAGTTGGGCGATGAATCGCAAGCGACTCAGTGCTTGGCGCGCCGACCCCGCATGGATGGTGGTGAAGCCCTTCACCCCCGAACTCAAAGTGAGTAGAAGCGGCAAAACTTCACGATCGCGGACTTCGCCGACGATAGCGACGTCGGGCGCCATGCGCAGGAAGCCCGAGACGAGTCGTCGCAGATCGACCTCCTTGCGATCGGAGCGCAGCGGTCGGGTCTGCATGGACGCCACGTTGGCGAGGGGAACATCGGCTTCGAATACCTCCTCGGCCGTGACCACGCGCAACGTTGGGTCGAGTTCCGCGGCGCAGCACGACAACATCGTCGTTTTTCCGGAACCGGGGGCGCCCGAGAACACAAAGGTGAGGCGGGAGCGAACACAGGCGCGTAGAAATTCGGCTGCCGGCGCATCAAGAGTTTGACGCGAGACCAATTCCCCCAGATGGGTGAACCGCGTGCCCGTGAACTTGCGAATATTGACTAGCAGGTGGCCATCGCGTCCCACGTCGCCGTGCACGATGTGAAGTCGTGCACCACCGACCAACTGGGCATCTTGGAGTCCTTCGGAGGGATCGAGTTTGCGGTGCGATCCGGCGGCCGATTCGTTGAGGATCTTGGTCATGATCCGCGTGACATGGTCATCATCGTGGAAAACTTCGTCGTGATAGCCCCCGACTCCAGAATGGCGCTTTACAAATATTGCGGACGGCGCGTTTACCATGATTTCGTACACGTCGTCGTCGTGAAGGAGGGGTTCGAGCGGCCCGTAGCCGACGAGGTTGCGCATGGCCCGCTCGGTCAATTGGTCAGGCGCATCAAGGTCGAAGGGCCGGATGCCTCGCTCGTAGTCGGCGCGCCACATCGCAATTTCTTCTCGAACGAAGGCTCGGAGCCGATCGAGTCCGCCCGGAGCATCGATGTCAAGTCCGGTTTCTTTGGCCCGGCTTTGGACGCGCTGCTCAATCTCTTCTAGCGGAGACGATGAGTTGGCGGTCCGGCCTCCGTCGCGATCGAAACCGCGATCGAGACCGCGCTCGAAGCCCCGCTCGGCGCCGCGTTCAGACATCCGTTCCATCAGCCCGCGACTTCCCCGTCGATCCCTTGTTCTCCAAAGCCGATACCATCGCTCTCGTCGTCGCCGTAACTACCCAGTGATCCCGGGCGGACCCGAACGAATCGTTCGCGAGCGGCTACGACAACACGATCAACGCCGTCGTGGCCTTGCAGGACGGACTGTATGGCTCGGTTGACGGGATCAACCATCGATTTCGGGAAACGATGGCCGTCGCGCAAGAAACGGTCTACCGGTCGTACCGGCACGAAGGCCGGTGGCAACGCTCCTGCGCCGCGCCGCGATGGGATGAGGTCGGCTAGTACTGCGGTACATGCGGCTCGTTGTCGAGGGGTGCGGGGTGCTTGATTGAGGACGGGTATGACCCTTTCGGACCGAACCCCGTGTTCGGCGAGATCGACCAGCAGCCGAGTGAGCGAATGCAGACCCTTGAGGGAAGGCTGACCGACTACGAGGACGACGTCAGCTTCATGAATCGCCGTACGGCTCATAACGTTGCGCTCCTCGATGTCGGCCGATCCGCCTTCGCTCTCGCCCTCGAGATCGGCGTCGGTATCGACGACGACCGCTTGCCACACTCTCGTCATCGACGAGAAAGCACTGCGAAATGCGGCCGGTCGAATGCTGCCCCAGAACCGGCTCCGACGCAGGCCTACAATCAAGTCGTAGCCGCGCTCAGGCGACGCGAACGCGATCCGGGAGATATCGCCCGCGGTGGGCCGGCCGTTGCGGTGAGCTTCGACGAGCTCTTGGACTCCCGGTGAGACTGCGCCGCAATCGTGCAACATGGCCTGTTCGGCGTTGCGGCAGGCGTCAAGCAGCACCACCGAACCTCCGTAACGCACGTCGTGGGCCAGCGCTTGGGCGCCCGCCATAGCTATCGTGGACGTGCCTGTCCCACCCGTGCCGACAACGGCTATGACGGCGCCGCGCCAAGGGGGAAGGCTGGAGTCATCAAGGGCACTCGGCACCTCATCGGCGCTCGAGATTGGGCGGCCGTGCTCCGAAAGCACGTCAAGCAAGGCGGCTCGATCAAAGTCGGGTACGAGCAGAGCCGAAGCTCCCAGCGCGAACCAGTTTCGTGCCACGTTGAGGGCATCGGTGGATCCATAGCTGACATCAACCACGATGGAGGCGCATCGGGCGTCGGCCACTACGGCCAGGAGATCTCGATCGACGGCCGGGAGCGAGGCGTCGAGCAGGACCGCTGAATGGGCGCGCCCCGATGAAAGCCGTGCTCGCAGCTCATCTCCGCTCAGACATTTGACGAACTCGATCGGGAGCGCGGCGGCGTTGGCCCACTGCGCCACGCGGCGGAACCAGTCGGCGCGCGGATGAGCCAGTCCGAGGACCACGAAACGGCCGCGTCCGCTCATGATGCCCCCGAGGTCGTTACCGGCGCGGCCGCTCTCAGAGTCGCGATGGCTTTTCGACCGGCGGCGGGGTCGGCCCGCGAATTCGTGTTCGCGCCAGTAGTCCTGACGAGTTGGACCTTGGCTATGGCAATTGCCTGCGCGAGCGGCTGTTCGATGGCTGGGTCCTCGAAGGCCAGCGTTATGTTCATGGCCCCTCGGTTCGCGGTGATTGACGCGTCCCCGCGGTCGATGCGCACAACGGGGGCATTGGTGAGAACGACCTCGGTGTGCGCATCGTTGCCCGTCCCGAAAGTAGCCAACAGATCGACTCGATCACCGGGCAAGAGATGACCTCCCGCAGCCTGGGCCGCATCGAGGGCAAGCGAGATTTCCCGGGTCTGCGCTCCCGCCGGTTTGCGGATCAGGTTGCCGGCCTGAAGAAACTGCCCGGCTCGGATCGGGCCAAGGGCAACAACCCCGTCGAATGGCGTACCGGGTTGGAGCAGCTGCGGCGCGATGTCGTTGGGCACATCGACCCGGGCGATCCGCACATCATCAACGGAGACGGCCGATCCGGCGACGAGGTCATGCGTGGCCACGAGGTAGTGGCCTCGGGCGGGGCCGTGGGACCTTGCGTAGGCCACGAAGGTGATGAGGGCGGCGATCGTGACCAACAGGGCGCCTAGGGCGGCCCGGCCCGATGGGAGCGCGGCGACCCGGCGACCACCGCCGGTCCGGACAAACCGATCGGCGATCTCACGATTGTCGTTGGCCGGCGCTTCGACTCCGACCGGACCGCGCTGCGCTCGGGGGTGCCGCACGGCTCGTTGCCGTCGTTGTGCTCGTCCGTTGCCGGTTCCTATCGCCATGAGATTGGTATATCATAGAGACAGTCGAAAGTAAAGGAAATTCTATTAAAAATATCAGAAGCGAATGATGTGCTATCCTGGGTGCTGTGAGGTACCATGTACACATGGCACCCACGGAGATCCGCTGGCTCAGCACCGCCGACGCCGCGAAACGCCTTGGCGTTTCCCTGCGCACCCTCTACAAGTTCATCGATGAAGGCCATGTCGCCGCTTACAAGTTCGGGCGTGTCATTCGCCTGCAAGAACACGAGGTCGATGCGTTCATCGCGGGTTCGCGCATCGAACCGGGCACGCTCGAGCACCTCTATCCCGACCCTCGGGGCAGCGCTGCGCTGTAGCGGCTTTTCGACGAGCCGGTCGGCTCGGCCGGCCGAAACAGTAGGCGCTCACCCATCTTGAGTGATCACTTCGTCAATAGCCGCTAGCCGCAGGTGGGCAATCCGGCACTCGGCTTCGCCTGCGGCGAAGTCGCCAGCCATCGTCTGGTCGGGCCAGCGCCGGCCGGTTCCGCTCGTGAGATCGAGGCCGAGCGTGCACACGTCCAAGCCGCACGACCGGAGTTCGCCGGAAAGCGCCTCAGCCGACCCTGCGACGACGATGCTCACGCGCTCGCGCCGTCCGGCCATGTCCCTCACTATCTGCTCGAGCGTCCGCTCGGACCCCTGCTCCCGGTCGCCCGTGGCCACCAGCGCTCGGGCCTCCACACGGATTTGGACGATCGCCCCTGTGGCCACGTAGTGCGCAAAAGACGCGGCTGATCGGAGTGCACAAAAGTCGGAGCCGACCACGGCGATGTCACCCCGAACGGCGCGGCCGCTTACCAGCCGAAGTTCGACGCGGAGCCCTCGCTCCGCGGCGTCCAACAGCACTCCGACAAATGAAGCTCCTTCTACCGCTTGTTGCAGGAGAGCCCGGGCCCGCATCCGCGACGCGGCCGCCGCTTTCGCCAGTTCGGAGACGACCAACCCGTCGAGATCATCGATCTTCGCGTCGGCCCCGGCCCACCGGGCCAAGCGCTGTCGAAGCTGCACGCTTGGGTCAACGTCGCGCGTTTGCAACAACCGCTCAAGATTCGGACCCAGGTCCGCATCGCCCATGATGGTGAGCGTATGCACACGGCCTCGCAGCGTGAATTTAAAACCGCATACCGTGGGTTACAACCGTGTAGTGACTACTCTCAGCGTTCATTCGTGGCTGCGGCTACCGTCTGTGCCATGGGCGAGCCAAGCGCACTCCACGACTCGACGTCGGATCCGGACTGCCTGTTCTGCAAGATCGTAAATGGGGCCATCCCCGCCTCCATCGTGCTTGAGCTTCCGCTCGCCGTCGCTTTTCGCGACATCAATCCAACCGCCCCCACGCACGTGCTCGTCGTCCCGCGTCGACACATAGCCCACGCTGGCACAATCGGTACCGGAGACGTCGAGTCTGTAGCCGCTTTGTTTATGGCGGCGCGTGAGGTCGCGGCCATCGACGGATTGACGGAGCGGGGCTACCGTCTCGTCTTCAATGTCGGTGAAGACGCCGGCAATAGCGTGGCTCACCTGCACCTTCATGTCATTGGCGGACGGCGGATGGGTTGGCCCCCGTTCGCGCCGTAGTGTTCCTGGGCCGGCCGCGCTCCCGGTCGGCCCGCATGCCAAATGCGCGCCGCATGTTTCTCAAGCCGGTAACCTCTGGCTTACCGCGTCTGAGCTTGTTGCCGCCGACCGGTCCCTCCCTTGTCTGAGTTCGTCCCCCCACCCCCCGCCGCTGATCCTGGAGCCTCCGCCAAAGTCTTCGTACCCGGCAACCATTTGATGGTGCGCCTGCTCGGGCACCGCGATGAGCACCTGCGCACGGTGGAGGCGGCCTACCCCAATAATCGGATTGTGGTCCGAGGCAATGAGATTGGCATCGACGGACTGGGATCGGCCCAGGTGGCTAAATTGTTCGAGGAGCTCGTGATTCTCGTCGAGCGGGGCCACAGCATCGACGAGACGAACCTGGGCCGCACGATCGACATG
>JANYDT010000006.1 GCA_025359845.1 Acidimicrobiia bacterium | reverse complement strand
CGACCCAACCTGCGTCGGGTTTCCGGTCGTTTGGTTGTGGGTCGTGAGCGTCGTCGACTCAATGGCCGCCACGGTCGTACCAGAGCGGGCACGATGTTTGCGGGCCTCCGCTGGCCCTGGGGACAGGCTGGCGAAGATGGCCACGACAAGGCACCACGCGACGATTGAAAACACTGGCCGCGCAACGAAAGGATGGAACCGACGCATCGAGTCAGGCTACCGGCCGCAGTCACCGACTCAGACACCGCATGCCGGGCACCCCTGCGTGCGTAACCGTGCCAGCTGACGCACGGTGCCACGCAAGCGCAGGGACTAGTCGTTCGGCATCAGCGGTACGTCACGGGTGAGGATGCCCTCGTCCATGACCCACTGCCAAAATGAAAAGCCGGTGCCGATGATGGTCGTAATGATCTCGTCGACTTGGGGCTGCGTAGCACCCGCCGCCATGGGGAACTGGCCTTCGAGATGGATGGGAGCGAAGAGCGCCTCGACGTCTTCGGGAATGAAAAGAAACGCTTTGGGGTAACGCTTCTCCTGGTTCCACTTGTTGCAGGCCTCGACCACTTGTGGCCAGATTGTCTTGGGGATGCCAGCGTTGGCCAAGACCCGCACGACGAAGATGTCTTCGTTGGCGCCTTCAGCCGTGAGCCACACCGTGATTTCGGGCGCCAACTCGGCGAAAGGCTGGAAATCGACCCGAAAGTCGCCGTCTTCGTCGCACGTGAATTTGAGATCATTTCGCTCCAGGTGGTCCTGGATCATTGGACGTTCAAAGGGTTGGATTCCAGCCATACTGCCTCAGGCTCCGATCGCGTGGAAGCCGCCGTCGACATGGACAATCTCGGCGGTGGTCTTGGGGAACCAATCAGAAAGCAGGGCCACGCAGGCGCGGGCCACCGGCGTTGGGTCGGTGATGTCCCAACCGAGCGGAGCCTTCTCGCTCCAGACATCCTCGAACTTTGCGAAGCCGGGAATCGACTTTGCGGCCATGGTCTTGATGGGACCGGCGGCCACCAGGTTGCACCGTACCCGGAGGGGTCCGAGGTCTCTGGCCAAGTAGCGGTTCAGCGATTCGAGCGCGGCTTTGGCCACGCCCATCCAGTCGTACGCCGGCCACGCTTGGCGGGAGTTGTCGAAGTCGAGGCCGACTATCGAACCACCGCCAGCCTTTGCAAACAGGGGGAGCAGGCATTGAGCGAGCGGCTTAAGGGAGTAGGTCGAGATCTGGATGGCAGTGGCAACGTCTTCCCACGGGGCCGCCAGAATCCCGTCTCCCAAGCAGGAGGCCGGGGCAAACCCGATGGCGTGCAGGGCGCCATCGACGGCTCCCCATTTGGCGGTGAGGGAGGTGGTCAGCGCGGTGAAATGGTCGGGCTGGGTCACGTCGAGTTCGAACACTTCGACCTCGGAGGAAAGTTTGCGGGCCATGCGTTGGGTCATCGACAGGCCTCGTCCGGCGCCCGTGAGTACGATCTGGGCGCCTTCGAAGATGGCCAGCTCGGCCGTGGCGTAGGCCAACGACGCGTCGGTGAGGACGCCGGTGATCACGATGCGTTTGCCCTCGAGTATGCCCATGTCGACGGTTCAGCGTAGTGGGCCGTCGAGTGGCCAGGGGGCGTGGGTCGTGAGAGGCTCCGGGGATATGAAGATCGCCGTCCTTGGAGGTACCGGTCCTGCTGGCAGTGCCCTCGCCGCCCGTCTGGCCAGTGTTGGTTACGACGTCATCATCGGATCCCGTTCGAAGTACAAGGCCATGGAGGTGGCCGATCAGATTCTGGCCCGCTGGCCCGACCGCGAACTGACGCTTAGGGCCGACGCCAACGCGCCGGCGGCGGAGGAGGCCGAGGTGATCGTGATCGCCACGCCGTGGGACTCCACCGCCACCACCGCGATCGGTCTTTCTGAGTATCTCGACGGCAAGGTCGTGATCTCGATGGCCAATGCGCTGGCGCGCGTCGACGACGAGTTTCAGCCTCTCATTCCGCCTCGCGGCAGCGTGTCGGCCAGCGTGCAAGCCCTCGTGCCCCGTTGCCGGGTGGCGGCTGCCTTTCAGCACCTTCCGGCCAAAGAACTCGGCCGGCTGGATCGTCCCATCGAAAGTGATGTGCTCATCTGCTCCGATCATCCTTCGGCCACGGAGGTGACGTCGCAGATCGTCAAGGCCATTCCCGGTTGTCGCCCGCTCGACGCCGGCCGCCTCTCCAACGCCACCGCCATCGAGGCGTTCACCGCCGTGATGCTCCAGCTCAACCTGCGCTACAAGACCCGCTCCGCTTTGCGTATGACAGGCATCAACATCGACAAATAGGCTTGCCGAAGCTGTTAGGACGCAACAATGACAGATATCTCGACACCATGACACTTCCGTCATCTCAGCTCGAACTTCGATCCTTTTGATGTATAAGAAAATCGCTGTCGCCAGCCTCGTTGTTTCGTGCTTTCTCGGACTCCCCCTCAAGTCTTTTGTCAGGACTTCCTCAGCTAAGAGTTGCGTCGCTGTGACAGAATTTGATCGCGCTATTAAGGATTGGCGGAGCGGAAAAATAGATCTTCAAGTCTCCGCCCGATTGATGACGGCCGATGGAGGTCAACAAGTTGAATATACATCAGCCGGACCGGCGCAAATCTTTATCGGACGACTGACCATTCCCTCGCCAACGGACTGGGAACGACCCGTCCATACCTGGACAGTCGTGTTAATAAGCGACAACATATTGCAAAGGTGGCAACCGCCGTCCTCGCCACTGTGGGAAGCAGTGCCGAGGAGAAACGCCTTGCCCGAGACTGGGCATCCTTGCGAGGCGTCGCCGTATCATCGTGTCTGCACAGTGGCGCTTCAACGGGAAAATCCGGTCTGGTGTTCGCGGGCGCTTCAATCGATCAGCCGGGGATCTGCCAAAAGTGTTTGCCTCAATGAAAGTGGTTCGCTCGCCAACAGGCCTTCAATTTCCAATTTGGTTTCCCACGATCAGCGAAAGTTGCGTTGATCGAAGCATTTTTCCAATGGAGTTGCGTGAGCTTCACCCATGCCCAAAGAAAATAAACAAGGGACTAATAACGCCTTCCTAAATAGATGGCGCCTACCTGAAACGAAGGACAGGACATTGGCTAAGTCGCGGCCCTGACGCGACCACGATCAAGATCCGGAGCCGGTCGCCGGGCCAGGAGGAGCCACGCAATAAGCGAGAAAGCAGGCCGGTACGGCCCAGACCGGATCATCATCATCAACCGACAAGATGTCACGAGTAGCGAGAACCCCCTGCCCAATGCTGTTGGAAATGGTCAGTGCCTCGCGGCGCCACGAGCCAGAAATGTACTTGCTTTCTATTGGCATGAAACCAACACCCGTGTCGGGTTCGATGCCAACGAAGTCGATCTCGGCGCGCTTCGGCTTAAAATACATCACACTTCCTTCGGAGCGGAAGGAGCCGGGACGGATCTGTTCCGCGTTACGGGCTAAAGCCAATGCGATACCGTTTTCGCTGCGAACCGTGATGTCGGGGTCGGGATGGCCCGGAGCGATTAGATGCGCCAGTCGAGACAGCAGCGGGTCACTGAAGTACATTTTGGCCTGACGGTTAAGATCTGGCGTCAGCTGTGACGAAGCGGCGTAGCAAGGCCAAATGACAAACGATCGGCGGAGCGTGTCCATCCTCCCAGCCAGCGCTTCACGACTGAGCCCTAGATCGTCCGCAAGTCCGGCGATGTTGGTGGTGGACGACAACCTGCGGGCGAGCCCGGCGAAGAGACCGAGCACGAACGCCTCGGGGAAGTTCTTGTTGATCGCTTCACCCCGGATCACGTCCCAAAGCCCCTCACAAAATGAGGTGGAAACCTCACCGGTTCGATGGAAGTCGCTCACGGCGCGGGGATATGAGCCGACGTCAAGATAGATATGCCAGGCGGCCGAGAGGTCGTCGAGCGAGCCGTACAGTTCAAGGTAACGCTGGGCCGCCGTTCGGGACCGGAGTTGACTGGGCCGCAGGGGGGTACCGGCTGGGGCCGTACTTCATATTGCCTGGCCTAAGTCACCGAAGCCCATGGGAAGCACGGCCCGATCCGGCCGAATGGCCGACCCTCGACTACCGGCCAGGGCCTTGACCGCTTCGTCGAGTCCGGCGTTTGAGGAACCGGTGAGCACGACGCAGTCGTTTCGCAGGCTGGTGTTGTCGCGAAGATTCTTGAGGACGGACCACCATTCGCCCGATGTAGCTGTGATTTCGTCGATGAACCAGTAGCGCGATACGTCGCCGAGTTGTCTGGTGGCCACGCGGGTAAGGTGCTGGTACAACATCGCCAGGTCATTGGGTTTCCAACCGTCGGCGGCGACTCTCACGATACGTTTCGGATCGACTCCATCTCGCAACAGCTGCTCGATGGCGCGCTTTGTCGAGACGGTCTTGGCAACTCGACGGGGACCATAGAGAAGGTACATACCGTCGGGGGCCAAAGCACCTAGCGGGGCCGGGTGGTAGGAGATACCCGAGGCGGCCGCTTCAGTCAGATCAGGATCGGCCTGTGCCCATTCCGACGTCGCCCACCATGGGCTGTCGCGCCGAACTTGTGCTGACAGCTGCCCTTCGTTCAACAACTGAGAATAGCAAAGCCATCACTTTTCTTGGCCTTGGTCTGGAAAACCCACGCGTTTTCTAGAGTAATGCCAAGAAAAGTGATGGGTAGGGGCATGCTTCGGCCCCGGGCGAGCACTCGGCGCGTGTCGATTTGAGCGCTGTGGTGGGGCCTACCGTGCCCGTCCCGATACAGTGGCGGCCGTGACGATGAGCCTGTATGACACTGCCCGCCAGGCTGTGGTGCCATTCGATCCGCCGCCCATCGTGCGGATGTATACGTGCGGGGTCACGCCGTATGACACGACCCATCTCGGCCACGCCGCTTGCTACATCAGTTACGACGTCGTCCAGCGTCGCCTCCGCGACCTCGGCCATGAGACCCGTTGCGTGCGCAATGTGACCGACGTCGACGATTCGATCCTGGAGCGGGCCCGCCACAAGGGCATCCATTACCTCGACTTGGCCGCCGGCGAGGTGACCAAGTTCGACAACGACATGAAGGCGCTCAACCAGCTTCCTTCCTACAGCGAGCCTCGGGCTACCAGCGCGATCCCCGACATTCTCGGATTTATAGGCATGACCCTCGAATCGGGGCACGCTTACCAGGCCGGGGGAGCGGTGTACTTCGAGGTATCGAGCTTCCCGAAGTTCGGTCAGATCAGTCACTATCCGAAAGCCAAAATGTTGGCTTACGCGGAGGAGCGGGGAGGCAACATCCACGATCCGCACAAGCGCGATCCGCTCGACTTCGTGTTGTGGCAGCCGAGCGCGCCCGACGAGCCGGCGTGGGATTCATTGTGGGGCCCTGGCCGGCCGGGATGGCACATCGAATGTTCAGCCCTCGCGATGCGTGAGCACGGCCAAGGTACCCTCGACCTGCACGGCGGCGGCGGTGACCTCATTTTTCCGCACCACGAGTGCGAAACGGCGCAATCCGAAGCCGTTACCGGCCAACCGTTCTGTTCGCACTGGATGCACTACAACTACGTCAAGCTTGGCGGCGTCAAGATGTCGAAGTCGCTCGGCAACCTCGTGTACGTGCACCGGCTCACCGACGACGGCATCGATCCAATGGTGATCCGTCTCGCCGTGCTGATCCATCACTACCGCGCCGGTTGGGAGTGGTTCGACTCACTGCTGGAGGAGAACATCTTGCGGCTGGCCCAGTGGCGTGATGCCGGCGATGGGGTTGCCGCCCTCGACGAAGTCCGCAACCGACTCGACGACGACCTCGATACGCCGGGAGCGGTGGCCGCCATCGACCGGGCCGCGGCAAAGGGCCAAGGCATCAGCAAAGCCGCCGCGCTGCTGGGCGTTGCGCTCGACTGAGCTTGCTCGGCACCCCACGAAACCAACTTCAAAGGATCATGAACCGATATGTGGATACGCCTTCGCCAGATCGCCCTCGTCGCCCACGACCTTGAATCGGTCGTCGGGGATTTTCACGCCAAGCTCGGCCTCGATGTTGCCTTCCGTGACCCTGGCGTCGCCTCCTTCGGGCTCACCAACGCGGTCATGGCCGCCGGACAGCAATTCATCGAAGTGGTGTCCCCCTTCCGGGAGGCCACAACGGGTGGCCGCTATCTGGAGCGGCGCGGCGGCGATGGGGGTTACATGGTGATTTTGCAGATCGAGGATCACGCCGCGGTCAAGGCTCGGATCGAAGCGTTGGGCATCCGCAAGGTGGTCGAACAAGACGGCCGCGAGTACAAGATCATGCAGCTGCACCCCAAGGATACCGGCGGCAGCTTCTTGGAGATCGACGTGCAGATCGGTGGCGAGTCGATGGACGGACCGTGGGAGCCGGCCGGACCGAACTGGCAGGCCGCTCGCACCGACGTGGTCGTTGCGATCACGGCCGCCGAGATCCAGTCCGATGACCCGACCGCGTTGGCGGCGCGGTGGAGCGCAATCCTCGGGCGTCCGATCGTCGCCGACGGGGCCGGCCGCGCCACGATCGAACTCGACAACGCAGCGCTGCGATTCGTGGCCATCGAGGACGGCCGAGGCGAGGGCCTGGGCGGCATCGAGGTCGCCGTGACGGCGGGCTCGGCGGCCACCACCGGCTCTCAGAGCATCGGTGGCCTGCGCGTTCGTGTTGTGTAACGGTCCGGCCTGTGGCTTGGGCCGGGGCTGGGGGCCGGAAATGGTTACTGGCCGACAAGTAGAGGCCGGTAGCCTTTGAAGCTTATGTCTCAGATCTCCGTGACGCTCCCTGACGGCTCCGCCAAAGTGCTGGAGGCCGGTGCTACGGCCGGCGATCTCGCCACGACGATCAGCCGCGGACTGGCCAAGTCAGCGCTGGCCGCGATCGTGAACGGCGCCGAATGGGACCTCACCCGTCCGCTCCCCGACGGCGCGGCCGTCAGTATCATCACCGACGCCACCGACGAGGGCCGTCACGTGTTGCGCCACTCCACGGCTCATGTGCTGGCTCAGGCCGTGTGTGACTTGTGGCCGGGTGCCAAGTATGCGATCGGTCCGGCCATCGAGAATGGCTTCTACTACGACTTCGATCTGCCTGACGGCGCCCGCTTTTCCGACACCGACCTGGCGCGTATCGAAGCCAAGATGCGTGAGGTCGTAGCCGCTGACCAGCCGTTCACGCGCGGCGAACTTTCCTACGCCGAAGGGCTGGCTCTGTTCGCCGACCAGCCTTACAAGACCGAGATCATCAGGGGCGTTGGCGGCGCGCAAGACGCGGCCGAAGGCGGGGGGGCGCCGGTCGTGAGCTACTACCGCAACCGGCCTGACTTTGTCGATCTGTGCCGCGGTCCTCATGTGGCGTCGACCAAGCGTCTGGGACATTTCAAACTCATGCGAGTGGCCGGCGCGTACTGGCGGGGGAGTGAAAAGAACCCCATGCTGCAGCGCATCTACGGTACCGCGTGGGAGTCCGATAAGGCCATGAAAGAGTACCTGAATCGGCTGGAGGAGGCCGAGAAGCGCGATCACCGCAAGCTGGCGGTAGAGCTTGATCTGCTGTCATTTCCGTCCGAACTACTGGGCGGAGGACTGGCCGTATGGCATCCCAAGGGTGCCATCATCCGCAAGCTCATGGAGGATTATTCTCGCGAGCGCCACGGCAGTGGCGGGTACGAATTCGCCTACACACCCCATATTGCCAGCGCCCGTCTGTTCGAGACTTCTGGTCACCTCGATTTCTACAAAGACGGCATGTACCCTCCCATGGAAATGGATAACGGGACGTACTACCCCAAACCCATGAACTGCCCGATGCATTGCTTGATCTTTCGGTCGCGCCAGCGTTCGTATCGGGAGCTGCCATTACGGCTTTTCGAACTAGGCACGGTCTACCGTTACGAACGAGCCGGCACCCTGCACGGCCTCATGCGCATTCGGGGCTTCACCCAAGACGACGCCCACATCTTTGCCACCCAAGAGCAGGTCGGTGAAGAGATCAAGTCGCTGTTGCGGTTTGTGCTCGAATTGTTGCGAGCCTTCGGCTTCAACGAATTCGAGGCCAACTTGTCGACCCGCGACCTCGATAAGTCGATCGGGACCGATGAGGTGTGGGAGAAGGCCACCGTCGCCTTGCGCGAAGCGGTGGAGAGCGAGGGCATCCCCTATAAGGTGAAAGAGGGTGACGCCGCCTTCTACGGACCGAAAATCGACATTGACGTGCGCGACGCGATCGGCCGTACTTGGCAGTTGTCGACCATCCAGCTCGACTTCAACCTGCCGCAACGATTCGACCTCGAATACGTGGCCGCCGACAACAGTCGCAAGCAGCCGATAATGTTGCACCGAGCCTTGTTCGGCTCGGTCGAGCGGTTCTTCGGTGTGCTCATCGAACATTATGCGGGGGCCTTTCCCACTTGGCTGGCTCCGGTCCAAGTGCGGGTGCTCGGCGTGCGTGACGACCACGATGCCCACGCGGCCAAGCTCGTCGATCAGTTCCGCGCCTCCGGGTTACGGGCCGACTTCATCGAGGCTGATGAGCCGCTCGGCGGGCGTATTCGCAAGGCTAAAATGGAGAAGATTCCCTATGTGCTCGTAGTCGGCGACGACGATATAGCGAGCAATACCGTCGGAGTTAATGCTCGCGGCAAAGATGTGGAGCGGGGCGTGAACGTCGATGAGTTCCTGGTCCGGGTCGCCAAGGATGTAGCCGAACGAAGCAACGGGTAGGGCCGTGAGCCTTCAGCACCTTTGGGCGGGGTGGCGGGGCGAGTACATCGAGACTGTCGCGTCGCAGGACGGGGTTGCGTCGCAGAGCGGATCGCGGTGTGTGTTCTGTCGGATCTTCTCCGGCGACGCCTCCCGCGAGCAGCCCGACGGTCCGGTCGAGCCCCTCGAGGATGAGGTGGCGGTGCAGCCCGACCGCCAGCCCGCCGGGCAGGTGGCAGGGGAGGACCACATCGTGAAGCGGGGCACCCACATAAACGCCATCCTCAATGCGTACCCGTACACCTCCGGCCATCTCATGGTTATGCCCGTGCGCCACGTCGGAGACCTCGAAGAACTCGCGCCCGCAGAGGCGGCCGAACTTTGGGCCACCACCACCCAAGCGGTGCGGGCGCTCAAGGCGGCCTACCGACCCGAGGGTGTCAACATTGGTATCAACTTGGGGAGGGCGGCCGGCGCGGGCGTGCCTGAACACCTCCACGTCCACGTGGTCCCGCGTTGGAACGGCGATACCAACTTTATGACCGTTACCGCCGACACTCGGGTTTTGCCCGAGGCCTTGAGCCGCACGCGAGACAAGTTGGTGCGGGCCTGGCTGGTCTAAGACTCCGGCCCAGGGTCGACTGAGGAGCCGGTCGAAGTCCCGCGTCCAACTGGACCAAGAATTTCCAACAGGTTCGCCTGGATGGTGCCGATGGTTCAAGGCAATGGTCATGGCGACTTCTCGAGCTGACAGTGCTGCCGCCCTCGCCGGTATCGTCGTTGATAGGGCCGGTCGAATCGTGGCCGTCGACGATTTCTGGGTACGGCGATTCGGTCCGCCGGGGGTGACCCTGCGCGACGGACTGCGGGTAATTGTCGGTGAGGTACCCGAAAACCTGATTTCGGCAATCCTTGCAGTCGCTGAAACTCACGTGGAGTACGTGGCTCTCCTTCCTCGCGGGGAGCCGGTATGGATGGTTCGGGCCCAGCCCGTTGAGGGTGGAGTGCGCGCCATCGTAGGTTCGTTGTTGCACCTCAATTGCGGTGACGGACGCCTTTCGTATGAAGACGTGGCGGCGCGGGCGATGCGGTATGGCACCACGCAGCTCCTGGTGATCGGCCAGAAGGGTGAGATTCGGTTCGTCGGCGGCGCCCCGGTAGGGCTGAGCGGTCTCACCGTTTCGCAGCTGGATCGCTCGGCGCTCGACCTCGTGCACCCTGAGGATCGATCTCGCGTCGCACGCGAATTCGCCGGAGTCCTGAGTGCGCCCGGCCGCATGGTCACGACCCAGCTCCGAGTCAACAACGTCGATGGTCGCGAGGCGTGGGCGACGTGTCAGGCCATCAATTGCATGGACGATCCGATGATCGAAGGACTGCTCGTCCTCGTCACTGACTCGACGGCCCACCATCGGGCCGTGACCGAACAAGATCGTCTCGAGCAGGAACTCGAACTTCGGGCTACCCACGATGACCTCACCGGCCTTCCCAATCGGGCCGAATTCCTCGACCGGTTGGCCGGCCACCTCCACGAGGACAGGATTGGGGCCGGCCTCGGTGTGCTGTTCGTGGACCTCGACAACTTCAAGTCGGTGAACGACACGTTCGGCCACGAACAGGGCGACGCCGTCCTCTTCGAGATGGCCCGGCGCCTCTCGTTAGGAGTTCGCACCCACGACGTTGTGGCCCGCTTCGGCGGCGACGAATTCGTCGTGATGTGTCCGGATGTCACCAGTGATCTTCACCTCCGGGCGATGGCGGAACGGCTCGGAGACGGGCTCCGGGCGCCCGTTCTCATCGGCAACCGAGAGTATCAGCCCACGGCCAGCATCGGCGTGGCGCGCTCGCATCGGTCATGCACGGCCGCCTCGCTCATTCGCGACGCCGACGCCGCTCTCTACCGGGCCAAGGAGTTGGGCCGCAATCGAGTCGTGTTCTTCGACGAAGCGCTGCGCTCGCGGGCGGCTGGTCGCCGAGCGGTTGAAGGGGAGTTGCGCAACGCCATCGAAGGCGAACTGGTGGTCTTGTACCAGCCGATTGTCGATCTCGCGACCCGTAACGTTCTGGGCGTCGAAGCCCTCGTACGTTGGGACCATCCCACCCGAGGCTTGTTGGCGCCGATCGAGTTCCTTGACGTGGCGGAGGAAACCGGCTTGGTCGTGCAACTCGGTGAGTTCGTGCTGGGACGGGCCTGTGCCGACATCGCGCCCCTTGGCATCGAACTCAGCGTCAACCTCTCGGCCCGGCAGCTCGTTGACTCGTCGCTCATCGAGACCGTCGACCGCATGCTGCGCGCGAGTGGGCTACCGCCGTGTCGACTGCGGCTCGAAGTCACCGAGACCGTGCTCATGCGCGACGTAAAAACCAGCTCCAAAGTACTGTCGAGTCTCCGCGAACTAGGCGTGTCGATCGGTGTCGACGACTTCGGGACCGGCTATTCATCGTTGGCCTACCTACGCCGCCTTCCCATCGACGCGCTGAAGGTCGACTGCAGCTTCGTCAGCCGTTTAGCCGAAGAACTCCATGATCACGAGATCGTCAAGGCGGTTCTGTTTCTGGCCAATGCCCTCGAATTGACGGTTGTGGCCGAAGGGATCGAGACCGAAGCCCAACGTCGAGCCTTGCGGCGGCTCGGATGTACGCAAGGGCAGGGTTATCTGTTCGCTCGGCCCGCCCAGATCGTCGAGGTGCCGGGGCTGATCGCCGATCTTCCGGTGTGGGCTGCGGCCGGAGTCCGGTAGGGACCCACTAAACTTCGAAGTGTGAGCGCATCCGAGTCGGCCAACCCCACAGCCGACCTTGATGTCGGCGAGATGCGCGACGCGCTGCCCGAAGATCTCGATGCAACCGCGTACGTCGGGCCATACCAATTTCCTGATATCAAGCGTCGCCGGATTCCCGGCGCCATGTACCTGATCGTCGGCTGCGGGCTGCTCGGTTTGTACCTCACCACTCGATCCGGCGATCCGATCAACGTTTCGAAAGGTTTTGGAATCGGTGGGGTCGTGTTGATTGCCATCGGCGCCTACCACTTGGTCGCGGGTTGGCCATTGGCGATCAGTCAGATCGACGCTCTCGCGGCGGCGTCTCGCCAGATTGGTTTTCCGGTCGGCCACGCATCTGCTCAGCTCGGCTGGCGGGGCATTCTGTCGCGTCCCACGTGGCGAATATTGCTTTATTCCGCCGAGAATCCGCCCACCAAACGCGGGCTGGTGCTCATCGACGCGGTCGATGCGTCGGTCGTCGGAGCGATGGTGCACGACAACCCCGAGGACTGGAGCGAGTACGTCGAGTAACGGTGGTGTGGCCCTGTTTCCGGCCATGCTCGATCTGCGCAACCGGCCCGTCCTCGTCGTCGGCGGCGGCAAAATCGCCAGTCGCAAGGCCGCCGCGCTCGTGGCCGCGGGAGCGAAGGTGACCTGTATCGCGCCTCAGGTGGCCGACGAAATGCGGGCCTTGGGCGTCACTGTCCATCAGCGACCCTACGCCGCCGGCGAAGCGGCCGACGGCTACTGGCTGGTAACTGTCGCGACAAATGATCCAGCGGTGCAGCGCCTGGTCTTCGCAGATGGCGAACAACACCGGGTGTGGGTCAATGCCGCCGACGATCCGTCGAACTGCTCGTTCATTTTGCCGGCCGTGCACCGCGAGGGGCCGGTGGTAGTAGCGGTCTCAACCAGCGGCGTGGCCCCGGCGTTGGCGTCATGGCTACGCAATCGGGTAATCGATGCGCTGCCTGCCGACGTGGTGGGCCTTAGCGCAGCGTTGGCCGCGGAACGGGCGAAGGTCCACGACGCCGGCGAATCGACCGAAACTGTTGACTGGCCGCCCATCATCGAACGCCTCGTACGCGAACGCGAATAGGAGCGGGCAGGGTCAACCGCGGCCGTTGGCGCGCTACCCGATAGCGCAGTGCCCGGTCACGCGGTCGTGTCAAGCAGTTGGGTCAAGCGATACGGATCGGCGAGCGCCGCCACCGCTCCGATGACGATCACGGCCGGGCTGCGTATCGGGCTGTCTGCGAGGCCGGCGAGGGTCGTCGGCCACGCCTCTTGGGCCTCGCTCCAGGCTCGGTGCACGGCGACGACCGCAGTATCAGGAGCCATGCCGCCCTCAATCAGTCGCGCCGCGATTCGGCCCCGCTTCTCGACTCCCATGAGTACCACGATGGTTGCCCCCGACGTGGCGATGGCCGACCAGTTCACGGCGGGATCGCTGCCGTCCGCGCCGTGCCCGGTGATCACCGTGACTGCCGCGGCCAGGTCACGCTGCGTGACCGGCACACCGATGGCGGCCGGCCCCGAAAATGCCGAAGTGACCCCGGGCACGACCTCAACGGCGACGCCGGCTTTACGCAGAGCCTCTTGCTCCTCGCCGCCGCGTCCGAACACGAACGGGTCGCCGCCCTTGAGCCGTACTACACAAGCATGCTGGCGACCCAAGGCCACGAGCAGATCGTTGATGATCTCCTGCGAGCGCGACTCGCCCGCGACCTTGCCAACATCGATGCGTTCGGCCTTGGGGTGAATGAGCGAAAGCACCGAGGCATCGACGAGGCGATCGTGGACAACCACATCACAGACGGCCAACAGACGAGCGGCGCGCACGGTGAGCAAGTCTGCGACCCCAGGCCCTGCTCCGACGAGATGCACCGTCACGACGCGCATCTTAGGTTCAGGACATAGGTCAATCGAAGCGATCGCGGCGGGCATTCACGCAAAGGACACGCCGAGGAAACATGAAAGTAATGGCGATGGCCCAGAGTGCACGTCGTGACCATCGCTTCCGTCCCCGACATTCGGTCCCGCATCGAAGCCCTAGCCGGTCCCCGCCCGACATGGCGCGTCGTGAACGAGACAGCGGACCGGCGGGGGTTGTTGGCCACGACGGCCGCCATCATGGCCGAACACGGCCTTTCGATAAAAGTGGCCAAGGCCACAACCGCTGACGGCCTAGCTCGCCAAGAACTTGAGGTCACGCTCATCGACGGTGCGCCCGAACCGAACTGGGGGGTAGTCGGCGTTGACTTGCGGGCGGCGTTACTGGGCGAGCGAGCCCGGCCCCTGCCTTCGTTCAAGGCGGAAGGCGAGGCCGCAGTGCGAGTGCTCAACGACGGGCCCCAGCGCTGGGTTGTCCATATCTCGGCGCCTGACACGCTTGGCCTTCTCGCCGTGACCGCGGCGTGGTTTGTCGATCATGGTCTCAACGTTGAAAGCGCCGAGATCGGCGGAGAGTTCGGCTGGGCCGTCGACACGTTTGTGGTTACCGGTGACCTCCCGGCAGGAGGAGAGCGTCGTCTCACTGCGCTGTTATCGGGTCGAGAGACCGCGGCTGGGCCGGATCGTCGGGGGTCAGACGAACGCCGGTGACGGGCCATGGGCTGACCATGGGCTCCGCTGGCCTGATCTCATCACGGGAGGTGACGCCACTACGGTATTCGCGCTGGTATCGTTATGAGGAATGTTCGATGGCCATGCCCGGAAGGTGGTCGACCGAGGGGTCGCCCCGATTGGCCGGTACCTGTCTCGTGTCGGGGTCACCCCTGATGTTCTGACTGCGCTCGGCCTGGCCATGTCGGTGGCCACGGCCATCACCATAGGGTCCGGTCACACGCTTATCGGTTTCTTCTTGTTGTTGAGCAGCGTCTTTCCTGATTTGTTCGATGGCGCAGTGGCCAAGGCCAGCGGTCGGGCGAGCGCTCGCGGGGCGTTTTTCGATTCCGTCGCCGATCGCGTCACCGACGGCTTTCTGCTGGGCGGGATCGCGTGGCATCTGCAGAGCGACCCCGGCGGACGGGCCCCGATGCTGGCTCTTGCGGTGCTCGGCGTCTCGTTGCTGATCAGCTACGAGCGAGCCAAAGCCGAATCGCTCGGCTATGACGCCAAGGGTGGCCTCATGGAACGGGCCGAACGAATCATTGCGATATGTGTCGGTCTGGTCTTCCGGGTCATGGTTCCGATCCTTTGGCTCATGCTGATCCTCACGTCGGTGACCGCTGTCCAGCGCTTTGTAAAGGTGTGGCGCCAGGCCAGCGCCACCGTTCCCGGCCGTACCGTGGGGGCGCGCCACACACCCGAATGGCGGCGCGCCGCACGCGCCGATCGGGTCCGGCGCTCGCAACAAGCTCCGCGGGCGCAGAGCATGCGTAACTTCGCCGATGCCTGGCGCGAACGGGCGCGGCAGCGTCAGCGTTCAGCTCGCTAGTAGACGCTCCGTGGGGTCGCGGTTCACGGTCGCGAGCTACAAAGGAGCAGCCCGGATTGCGCGATTGCTGCCCGAGCGATTCGCTCTGGGGGCGGGTTCCGCGCTTGGTTCGCTGATTCCGTATGCCGCCCGAGGTCGCGCCGCGCAAGTCGCGTTGCACCAACGTCGAATCGATCCGTCACTCCCCCCTTCCGGTCCGCTTCTACGCAGTCAGGTGCGGCGAACGTTCGCGTCGTACGCGTGTTCGATGGTTGACTCGTTTCGGCTGCCATCAATGTCGACGGCGGAGATCGACCACCGAGTTGATGTTGAAGGATGGCATCACGTCGAGGCCGGACTCGCCGACGGAAAGGGTCTCGTCATGGCCATGCCCCACCTTGGGGCGTGGGACCTCGGAGGGGCCTGGTTCGCGGCGCGAACGCCCCTGACGGTGGTGGCCGAAGCGCTTGAGCCGCCAGAGCTTTTCGACTGGTTCGTCCAGCATCGCCATCGACTCGGCATCACCGTGGTAGCGCTTGGCCCGGATGCGACCGGGCTGCTGCTTGGCGCGCTACGCCGCAACGAGTGCCTCGGCCTGCTGTGCGACCGTGACATTGCCGGCGGCGGAATAGAGGTGACGTTCTTCGGAGAGAGAACGACCGTGCCCGGAGGTCCGGCCACCTTGGCGTTGCGTACGGGTGCCCCTATCCTGCCCAACGCGGCGGTGTACGGACCGGGCCGACGCATTCGGGCCATCGTTCGCCCGCCGATCCGTTTCGAGCGCCGCGGACGGTTGCGAGATGACGTGACTGCGCTCACACAACTCGTCGTTGTTGAACTCGAAGCCCTCATTCGAGAATTTCCGGAGCAGTGGCACGTGTTGCAGCCGAACTGGCCGACTGACCCAGGGTTCGAGCCCTCAACGCCGAGGACCCGCCCCAACGCACCCGTTACTGACGCACCCGTTACTGGCGAATCGAGGCCCTAAGTGCGAGTGTCGGCCAAAGTCGAGTACGGCGTTCGAGCGTGCCTGGTGTTGGCCAGGGCCCCCGAAGGTAAGGCGCTCTCGGCCGAAGCGATCGCCACTGAAGCGGCCCTTCCAGGCAAGTTCTTGGAGGCGATTCTCAACGAGTTGCGTATCCATCGAATCATCACCACGCAGCGCGGACCTGTAGGAGGAGCTCGTTTGGCGCGGCCTCCCGACGAGATCACGGTCGCTGACATCATTCGAGCGGTCGAGGGACCCCTGGCCGATGTGCGCGGCGAACGGCCGGAGAAGATCGTCTATCCGTTGGCCGACCAGGCCCTCGCCAAACTCTGGGTCGCCGGCCGGGCGGCCATGCGCACGGTGTACGAAACCACGACCTTGGCTCATTTGGCGGCCGGCGTCCTGCCTCCCGAAGCGGCCGTCTATCTCGATGCGCCCGGGGCGTGGGTCACTCGATAGACGGCGGGCCTCGGAAGGGCGTAGCCTTAAGAAATGCGCATCGGCGTGTTCAGTCCCTACTCGTTGTCATTTCCTGGAGGCGTACAGGGGCAAGTCCTGGGTTTGGCGAGAGCGTTGCGCCTTCTTGGGCATGACGTACGGGTGCTCGGTCCCTGCGACGGACCACCGCCTGACGCAGGGGTCACACCGCTGGGCAACTCCATCCCGCTGGCGGCCAACGGGAGCGTGGCGCCCATTGCCCCTGATCCGTCGGCCGGGCTGCGTACGATTCGGGCGCTGCGTGACGAAGCGTTTGACGTGATCCACCTGCATGAGCCGCTGGTGCCGGGGTGCAACATGACGGCACTGCTGTTCAAAGCGGGTCCGGTCGTCGTCACCTTTCACGCCGCCGGGGCGTCGGCGAGCTATCGCTACTTGAAACCGGCAGTGCGGTGGATAGCGCGGCGCATGGACGTGCGCACGGCCGTCTCCGACGACGCAGTCGCCCTCGCCCGCCAGGCCATTGGCGACGACGCCCCCGTCGAGCCGGTTTGGAACGGCGTCGAGGTCGAACGTTTTGCCTCGGCCGAGCCGTTCGTCGCGGAGCCATCGCGGCCGCAGAGCCCGGCCATCCTGTTCGTCGGTCGTCACGAAGAACGCAAGGGCCTGGGCGTGCTGCTCGAGGCTTTCAGTCGCATGACTATCGACTGCCAGTTGTGGGTGGCCGGTGACGGGCCCGATCACGCGGCCCTACGGGCGAGGTACACCGACGGTCGCATCACCTGGTTCGGGCGGGTCACCGACGGTTTGCGCAACCGGCTGTACCGCGGCGCGACTGTCTATTGCGCGCCGTCTCTCGGCGGTGAATCCTTCGGCGTCGTGCTCCTCGAGGCCATGGCCTCGGGCACGCCGGTGGTCGCCAGCGACATTGACGGATACCGCAACGTGGCGACGGAGGGCGACCACGCGGTGCTCGTGCGCCCCAATGATCCCGGAGCGCTGGCCGAGGCTCTCACGCGGGTGTTGGATGACCCCTCCATCCGGGCCAAGCTCATCGACGGCGGCCGCCGGCGGGCTGAGGAGTTCTCGATGACCCGGTTGGCCGAACGCTACGAGGTGCTCTATCGCCAAGCCATCGCGATGGCCCCCCG
>JANYDT010000245.1 GCA_025359845.1 Acidimicrobiia bacterium | reverse complement strand
CCGCAGCGCCTCGTGTCGGGCTTTCGGGTCGAGCCCGCCGTCAATCTCCAAGATCGACACCAGGGCGCAGCGCACCGCGTCGTAGAGCGTGCTCGCCATCTGTGGTGCGGTCGGACGAGCCAACACCGTCGGTTCGAACCGCTGCTTGCAGCCTTGACACTCAACGGCCTGGCCCATCTTCTTCAAGGGAATCAACGGAATGAAGAACACCGTGAAGAAGCGGCGCGCGCTGCGCAGGCGATAGGGCTTATCGGCCTCTTCCTGGGGGCAGTGAAACACCCCCTCGGCGATCGTGCGCCACACGACCCGAAAGCCCCAGATGATCATGGCTCTCAGCTTAGGGTGCGGACCGGCGCAGGCGAGATCTTGGCGTTCGGACGCATCCAACTCCGATCGCTCCGGTAACCCCGGTAGGGTTGTGGGTCCATGGCTGGTGACGCGCTTTCGCTCTTCGACGGGGCGCCGAACCCGTCGTTGCGCAGGGCGCCGGCCGTTGAAGTAGCCAACGAAGAGTATTGGGACCGGGAGGCTCCCCTTGGAGAGGCCCCTCCCGACTCTTCCGCCGTAACCCCGCGTCGGTCCCGATTCGAGTTCGTCGCGCCCGAGCTGCTCCTGGCCGGACTTAACCCGAACCAGACGGCGGCCGTTCTCCACGATGGCGGCCCGTTGCTCGTCGTAGCCGGTGCCGGCTCGGGCAAGACGCGGGTGCTCACGAGTCGTATCGCCCATCTCATCGGGGTCCGCCATGTGTCGCCGTTCGAGATCTTGGCGATCACGTTCACGAACAAGGCGGCCGAAGAGATGCGCAACCGGGTGGGCGCTTTGGTAGGTCCGGTGGCCGAGCGTATGTGGGTGAGCACGTTTCACTCCGCCTGTGTTCGCATGCTGCGTCGCGACGCCCACCGTCTCGGGTATCGGTCCAGTTTCACGATCTATGACCAGGCCGACGCGGTCCGGCTGGTCTCATTCTGTTTGCGGGATCTGAACCTCGATGCGAAGAAGTTTCCGCCTCGCACGGTGCACTCGACGATCTCCGCCGCGAAAAACGATTTAGTCAGCGCCGCGTCGTACAAGGAGCGGGCGGCCAACATCTACGAACGCAAGATCGCCGACGTCTTCGTCGAGTATCAGCGCCGCCTGCTCGCCGCCAGCGCGATGGACTTCGATGACCTGCTGACCATCACCGTGGAATTGCTGCGAACGCAACCCGAGGTCTTGGCCCACTACCAGACCCGGTTTTGCCATGTGCTGGTTGACGAGTATCAAGATACCAACAAGGCGCAGAATGAGTTCGTGCTCCTTCTCGCCGAAAAGCACCACCACGTGACAGTGGTCGGCGATTCGGATCAGTCGATTTATCGATTTCGAGGGGCCGATATTCGCAACATTTTAGAGTTCGAAAAGGCATTCCCCGATACGACAACCATTGTGCTCGATCAGAACTATCGCTCCACCCAGACGATTCTCGATGCCGCCAATGCCGTTATTTCGAATAACATGGGTCGCAAGCCGAAGCAGCTTTGGACCGACCAGGGCTCGGGTGCGCAGATCATCCGCTACCAGGCCGAAGACGAACGTGACGAAGCCGCCTGGATGTGTCGAGAGATGGCCCGCCTGCACGGCAGCGACCAAGTCCGGTGGGGAGAGATGGCCGTGTTCTACCGCACCAACGCGCAGAGCCGAGTGCTGGAAGAGCACCTTGTGCGGGTCGCCATTCCCTACAAGGTCGTCGGCGGAACGAAGTTTTACGACCGCCGTGAGGTGAAAGACGTGCTCGCTTACCTGCGAGTGCTGGTCAATCCGGCCGATGAGGTGTCGGTGAAGCGGGTGCTCAATGTGCCCAAGCGGGGGATCGGCGATTCGTCCATCGGTCGCCTTGACGCGTGGGCCAACGCCCACGGAATGAGTTTCGCCGACGCCCTGAGCCGTACCGAACACGCCGGCGTGACGGCGAAGGCGGGGAGCGCGGTGCGGCAATTTCTCGGCCTGCTTGAGGAATTGCGGATGGTCGAGGGCGGTCCGTCGACGATTCTTGAAGCGGTCATCGAGCGCACGGGGTATCGGGGCGAACTCGAGGCTGAGAACAGTGTCGAATCGGCCGGCCGACTCGAGAACCTGGCCGAACTTACGGGTCAGGCCAAGGACTACGAGACGATCGAAGAGTTTCTCGAGGCCGTCAGTCTCGTCGCCGATGCCAACGCCGACGAAGCTGACGGGGCCGACGAGTCACAAGTCATCTTGATGACCCTCCACTCGGCCAAGGGCCTTGAATTTCCCGTCGTCTACCTACTGGGGCTCGAAGACGGCGTTTTTCCGCACATTCGGTCGCTGGGCGAACCCGACGAGCTCGAGGAGGAACGCCGCCTCGCCTATGTTGGTATAACACGGGCCCGTGAGCGTCTTTATCTTACCAATGCGTGGTGTCGAAGTCTCTTCGGCTCGACACAATATAACCCGGTGAGTCGCTTCATCAATGAAATACCTGCCGAACTGGTAACTGTAATCGGTGATACGGCTCGACGCGCATCCGGGCGAGATTCGACGAATTGGGTCAGCCACTGGGGTAGCGGTACAAATGGTCGGCCCGGGCGCGGTTCGCGTCAAGTCGGTCAAAACGACGGCCGAAGATGGGGGTGGACCGATGGTGACGACGCCTCCGATTACGGACAGGGCCATGACAATGCCGGCGCCGATTTCGGCAATCGTGGCGAGGACGGCGATGGCGGCCGGGTCTTCGGTCGTGGAGAGAGGCCGGCCCCCGGCCCGATCGATTTGGCGGCTTCGGCTCGGGCTGAACGCGTCAGTTCGAACCGCGAACGAATGGTCGATGCCGC
>JANYDT010000205.1 GCA_025359845.1 Acidimicrobiia bacterium | reverse complement strand
AGCGCGATCATCGAGCATCCCGATGTATCCCGAATGCTCATGACCATGCGGGTCCACATTGAGGCCATGCGGGCGCTGTGCTACTTGAACGGGGCATCGATCGACAGGGCGCGCTTGGGCGATAGCGCCGCGAAGGAGCGGGTGGAACTGTTCACCCCGATCACCAAGGGCTGGTGTACCGACCTCGGGGTCGAACTCACCTCGGTGGGCATTCAGATTCACGGAGGGATGGGGTACGTCGAAGACACGGGGGCGGCGCAATTCTGGCGCGACAGCCGCATTGCCCCGATCTACGAAGGCACCAACGGCATTCAGGCCATTGACCTTGCCACCCGCAAACTCTCCTTGCGAGGAGGCGCAGCCGTCGCCGACTTGATCGCCGAGATGCGTTCGGTGGCCGCGGCGGCGGAGGCCGAACCGGCCTTGGCTGTCGTCGCGGGCCCGTTGGGCGACTCCATCGACGCGTTTGCGGCGGCCGCCGGATGGCTGCAGGCTCGGCTCCAAGCCGGCGCAATCAACGACGTCCTCGCCGGAGCCAGCCCCTTCCTACGCCTGTCCGGCACGGTCCTCGGAGGATGGCTGCTGGTGCGCTCGGCGCTGGCGGCCAGGGTGGAAGAGACGGCCATCGCCGACGCGAAGGCGGATTCGGCTCGGTTCTACTCCACGCAGGTGCTGCCCACGGCCGCCGGGCTCGGGCCCGCGGTCACCGGTGGAGCGGCGGCGCTGCCGAACTGGTAAGGGCCTGATCGGCGACAGGCACTCACCAGGGGTCGTCGGGAAAGCTCGCTTCGATGGTGGCTACGATCCGATGCAAGAGCGGACGAACCGCATCGAGTTCGGGCGTTTCGTACGGACGGGCGAGGAACGGACTGGTGCCGGCGTCAAGCCCGTGGCCCCAGGCTTCGCGCAAAGCGGGCCAGTCCCGTCGGTGGGTCAAACGATTCCAGGTCGCATCGAGGCGATCATGCACATCTATCAAGTACGCGAGCAGGTCGGCCAACCGAAACCGACGGTCAGCCACGAGTACATGGCGATTCCAGCGCCAAGTCACGATCCGGTGGACGTCGACGCCGATTTGCTCGTCTCGTACGAGTGGCCGCCAGCTCTCGGCCATCTTCTCGGTCGGCGCGCCGGAGGCGGCCGCACTGGCGGTGAATGATCCTATTGGACAGCGAGCGATAGAGCGACGGCGCATGCCCCCCTTTGGACCGGGTTCGAGTTCGGCCGGATACGAACGGCACGCAGCCGGGCGGATCGGGTAGACGCCGCACCTGGTTTCGGCGCCCGCACCCATGGGTCCTAGCAAGAGCGCACAACGGGGGTTCGCCGTGCCCCGTTGGCGCAAAATCAAAGTGAATGTCTCGCCGCCCGGTTCGAGGCAAAACCCAAGGTCGTCGTCGAGTTCTTCGGACGGGGCCGTCGTGACCAGGCTCGCCGCGTCAAGACGCAAGGAGCGGACAAGGCGGTGAACGTCGAAGCCGGTTACGTCGATCAGCAGCCCGAAACAGCACTTGCAGGCGACGCAGGTGTCGGTGTTCGTCATCGACGATGGCTCCTATCTGAAAGACGAATCAACTAATTGACTGGTAGGTCTAGAAACGCGTGACGAACGTCGCTACAGTAGTGGTCGTGACGCCCCCCACTTCTTCTCCGAAGGTGCGCGCGCCTTCTCGGAAGCGTGGTTAGGGCAAAGTGCCTCATTGGTTCCAAAGGCACCAGCAGTCGCTCTGAGGGGAGCGCTCACATATGACGAGTACGAACTGCTCATTACCGGGAGGAAATCTTGCTCACTACATTGACTTCGCTTCGCACCAACTGGAACGATCTGGACTGGCGCGAAGACGCCACGTGCCGAGATCTGGACCCCGACCTGTTCTTTCCGATCGGCGTGACCGGCGGCGCCGTCGATCAAATCGAGCACGCCAAGTCGTTTTGCCGGGCCTGTCCAAGCCTTGAACAATGCTTGGAGTTCGCTATCACCACCAACCAGGAATATGGGGTATGGGGGGGCACGACCGAAGATGAGCGCCGAATTCTGCGGCGTGAGTGGCGGGCCAAAATTCGCCGCGACCGCATCGCCAGCTAGTGCTTTAGCCGAACAGCAGCGTTCATGTAGCAGATGGGCCACACACGGGTGGGTCCAACTGCTACACGGACCGGACCATGAGTCGACTACCAGCCGCGGTCGACCCATTCCTGCAGGTGCGGGCGCTCGGCGCCGATGGTCGTGTCGGTCCCATGCCCGGGCATCACGATGAGGTCGACCGGCAGGGTGAACAGGCGACGATCGACCGACTCGAGAATGGTGGCAAAGTCGCCGCCTTCGAACGTCGTATTGCCGACGCCGCCAGGAAAGAGTGTGTCGCCCGAAAGCAAAACCGGTGAGCCTTCGAGATGAAAGCACATAGAGCCGGGGGTATGGCCGGGGGTAAGGATCGTTCGTAGGCGGAGGCGGCCTACGTTCACGACAGTGTCGTCTTCGAGAATCTCATCGTAGGACGGCAACATGTTGGCATCTTGGGCGGTCACCGCCACCGAGTAACCGGCGTCGCGCAACTGGGGGACGGCCTGGATGTGGTCCCAATGGCCGTGCGTTTCCAACACTTGTCTCACGCCGGTGGCCCGGCACAGATCGAGGAGTTTCTCGTGCTCATTGGCGGCGTCGAACAGGGCCGCCTCACCCGTCTCGCGGCAGCGCAAGACGAACACGTTGTTGTCGTACGGACCGACGACGAGCCGGGAGATCTCGACCTGGGTGTCCTGGTAATGAAGGGCCATTCCCCGAGACTACCGGGCGCCCGGCACAGAAACACTCAGAGGTCACTGGCGACCAGGCCGAAGCCGCTCGAACAGGGAGCCATCGGCTTCGGCGCGATCGCCGGTCCGAGATACCACGCCGAGGTTTACGCCGACGGCCGGGTCGGATGCGAGCAGAAACTCCTCGAGGCCGTCGGAGCCCACAACCGTCGGCCCGGTAAGGGCACCTCGGGCGGCAAGGTCGGATCGGGCGTGTTCGGTATCGAGCACCTCGATGGCGATGTGGGTGAGTTCGGGGCCTTGTCGCAGCACCACGGTGACCGCGCCGGCCTGAACCGTCACCCAACGGTCAGACCGGCTCGTGGCCACGAACCCGGCGCGTTCAACAAAAAAATCTTCGGCCGCGCGAAGGTCTGGGACCCCTATCACCACATGGTCGATGCGGGTGGCGGCGAGCTGCAAGGCCGAGTCGTAAGCAATTTCCGGCGGGGCCGGAATAGGATGGCGGCCTTCGGCTTCAGCCGATTCAATGCGATGGGTCTCTGACAGCAACGATCGAAACATCTGCTCCGCAAAGGCCGGATCGACGCCGATTTCGGCGGCCCATGCCCGACGGGTGTTCCATATCTCCCGCACCCGACCGGGTGCGATGATGCGGGCCTTCGTGACTTCCTTCGCCCGGGCCACCTCTCGGCAGACGTCCAGCCGTTGAGCGAGCAGTTCGATCAATTCTCGATCGATTCGGTCCAGCTCGGCACGCAGTTCGAAAAGCGGTCGGGGTGCTTGCACGCCCTTTAACGTAGCCACGCGCCGAGGCCGTTTGCCAGCACCTAGCGCCGTGACCACAATCCTACGCTTTGTCCCACGCTACATTTCGCCTGGCAGCGTAGCTGCCCGACGAGGCGTGGGTTTGTGGTGGAGGCGCTAGAGTTTGCGAGACGCCCGCCGACGAGGAGGCCAACTTCCCATGAATCACCTTCACAACTATCTGTCCGTCGTTCCACGCCGTGCCCAGCGCAACCGCGCTTTGACGATCGGAGTGGCCGGATGCCTAGCGGCTCTTCTGGCCGCTTCAATCCCCGGCGCCGGTGCTGCGACCGCCAAGAAAACAACCGCAAAGACCACGACCAAGGCCAGCGCCAAGTCGACGACCAAAGCCAAGTCGACGACCAAGAGCACGGTCAAAGCGTCAAAAAAGCCCGGCAAGGGTCTGTACCAGCCCAATGGGCGGCCGCCCAACCCGGCGGCCCCCTTCCTCTGGACCACCCAGTCCCAAGACCCGCAGCTGCCCTCGGTAACGTCTTTTGAGAAGGCCACCGATCTGGCTGCCCCCGGCAACAAGCTGTTCACCATGCTGATCATCGGTTCCGACGCCCGCCCGGGGGAGCCCTACGATCGGACCCGCGGCGATTCGGTCCACCTGTTCGTCTGGTGGCCGGTAACTAACAAAGGGACGATCATCGGCTTTCCCCGTGACCTTTGGGTCAATATTCCCGGCAAGGGCAAAGGCAAGTTGAACTCGTCGCTCACTCTCGGGGGTCCCGAACTCCTCATGGCGACGGTCAACGCGATCACTTCGCCATGGCCAGCCCTCCAGGTCAATAAGTACGTCGTGACCGGGTTCGCGGGTTTTACCAATATGGTGAACGACATCGGTGGAGTCAATGTGCAGGTCAAGCCTTCGATGAACGATCCCCTTTCGGGCGCCCAATTCGCCGAAGGCTGGTTCGCCATGAACGGAGACGCCGCCCTGGCCTTCAACCGCAACCGTCACAGCGTGGCCAATGGTGACTTCGGTCGCTCCTCCAACCAGGGCAAGTTCATGCTGTACAGCTTGGCCAAGATGCGAGAAGAAACCAGCGACGTTACCGGTATCGTCAGGTGGATTTCGTCGCTGCGCAAGAACACGAAGACCAACATCAAATTGGGCGACATGTTGATTCTCGGGCAGATGGCCCGTCAGATCGACCCGGTCAACATCTTCAACGTCGTCGTGGCCGGTAAAGCGGGCAAGATCAAGGGTCAAGATGTCGTGTTGGTCAACAGCCCGAGCATGGTGGGACTCCTGGGTGACGTTAGCCACGACGCGATCCCTGACGGTAAGTAGCCGTTCGCTCGTCGTGGCGTCGCGGAAACGTTGTTTCCACCGCGCCACGACGACTTTGGCTGTGAGGATCCGCGTCAAGGAGCGAAGTGCGCGCCCTGATAGTCACGGCTTTCGGGCCACAGCAGCATGGCGACGAGCCCTGCACTGATCGCGGTCTGGGGGATGTCGAGGGCGCTGTAACGCACGAGCGCTTCAATTTGCGGTTCGAGCCAGACCAAACCGACCGCGAGCGCCGCCGAGTACCCCCAGCGGCGTTCGTTCGAAATGCCAATCGCCCCGAGAAAGAACCCGAGCACGGCGATACCGACAAATAGGCTGCCGACTCGGCGGCTGGAGAGCAAGATGAACACCGCTTGCATGTAGCTGAAAATCACCGCGCCGCCGAGTAACGAGGGCAGTGACCGGTTATACCAACGGAAAGTCGAGCGCTGGCTCATGGCGTTGAGTTTGGCACGGCCGAGGCCGCGGTCAGGTCGTCGGTCACGGTCCCACCTCGAGTCGCGGCCCCACGCTGGGTGCGGTCTCGTCGCATGGCTCGGTCTTGCCCTGAGGTGCGGTCTCACGCGGGGGTGCGGTCTTGTCGTGGGGTGCCATGCCGC
>JANYDT010000166.1 GCA_025359845.1 Acidimicrobiia bacterium | reverse complement strand
CGATGAATGCCGACAAGCTCCAGCCGGGCGAACGCTGCGCTTCGACGTCCAATCGCAATTTCGAAGGCCGTCAAGGCCGCGGCGGTCGCACCCATCTCGTGTCTCCCGCTGTCGCCGCGGCCACGGCTATCGCCGGTCACTTCGCCAGTCCTTCCGATCTCTAGCCCACCAGTCGCGTAGGAGCCCACGATATGCAACCAACTCGAATCATTTCCGGCACTGCTGTTCCGTTGGACCGCAGTGATGTCGACACCGACCAGATCATTCCTTCGGACTGGCTGAAGCGCATCGAGCGCACGGGTTTCGGCAAGGGCCTCTTCAGCGAATGGCGTGACGACCGCGACTTCGTGCTCAATCAGGCCCAGTATGTGGGGGCCAACATTTTGGTGGCCGGACCCAACTTCGGGACGGGCTCATCGCGCGAACACGCCGTCTGGGCGCTCGAAGACTACGGGTTCCGGGCGGTCGTGTCGCCCCGCTTCGGCGATATCTTTCGCAACAACTGCACGAAGGTGGGGCTCGTCCCCGTCCAAGTGTCCGCCGCCTTGGGGGTGGCGTTGCTGCGGGCCATTGAGGCCGATCCCACGCTCGAAATCACGATCGACATCGAACGCCGCACCATCGAGGCGCCCAAGGTCGGTCTCGTCGGAGAGTTTCCGCTCGACGACTTCACCCAGAACCGCTTCCTCAAAGGGCTCGACGACATCGGACTCACCCTGCGTCACGACCGAGACATCGCCACGTTCGAAGCGCAGCGCCCGAGCTACTCGCCCAGCTTGAAGTGAACGGCGCCGCCCGCCAGACGGCCAACATGTTGAGCTGGTCCCGTCAGCACCGGCGCATACTCCTCATCGCGCTCGCCTTGCTGTTGTGGGCCACCCTCGTGGCCAAGTTGCGAACGGCGCTGCGGCGTCGACCCCCGAATAGCGAACATGGGCAACCCGCGCGCAGAGTGGCGGCCAACGATTCGGTTCTCGAGTTCCTGGCTGTGGATCGTGGCGAGACCGATTCGTGAACCACCCTCAACCCCTTAACCCCCGTCGTCGACCGCGTCGACCGCGCTGATACCCGGGACGGCCCTGAGCGCTTCGAGGGCGGCGGCGGGAACGGGACCGTCGGTGGCCACGACCATGAGCGCGGCCCGTCCGGCCCGGCTGCGCCCCAGAGCCATGTTCGAGATGTTCACGTTGTGCGCCGCGAGCGTGGTGCCCAGCGCCCCGATCATGCCGGGTCGGTCATCGTTGCGGACCACGAGGAGGTGTTTGGACGGGGGGACCTCGACGTCGTGATCGTCGACCATAACGATGCGCGGCTCCATGCGCAGCCCGGCCAGCGTGCCCGCGATGGCGTGACCGCAGGAAGTGCGAATGGTGATCATGTTGCGGTAGTCGGGCGAGTGCGCGGTCTTCGTATCGGTCACGGTCATGCCCCGCTTTTCGGCCAATTGCGGGGCGTTGACGAAGGTTACCGACTCAGTCTCGGCGGCTCCGAGCAGTCCTCGCTCCACCGACAGGGTCAGAATGCGTACGTCGTAATCGGCGATCTCACCCTGGTAGGCGATGTCGAGCTTCGCAGGTACCCCGTGACACAGTCCGTGGACCAGACGACCGAGGCGTTCGGCCAGGGGCAGGAACGGCCGGACCGTTTCTGACGCTTCGGCCGCCCCGACGTTGACTGCGAACGGCACGAATTCTCCGGCGAGGGCGAGCTGCACCATCTCGGCGATGGTGTCGCCGGCCTTGTCCTGAGCCTCCCGTGTGGACGCGCCCAGGTGAGGCGTCACGATCACCGATGGAAGCGTGAACAGGGCCGAGTCGGTACAAGGCTCTTCGTTGAAGACGTCGAGCCCGGCCCCGGCGATGCGACCGTCCTTGATCGCCTGATACAGAGCGTCTTCGTCGACGATGCCGCCCCGGGCGGTGTTGATGATCCGTAGGTCGGGCTTGGCCGTACGTAGGAGGTCGGCGCCGATGAGCCCGGTGGTTTCCTTCGTTTTTGGGAGGTGGATGGAGAGAAAGTCGCTCTGGCGCACCACCTCGTCCAACGGCAAAATTTCAACCCCCATGGCCCGCGCTCGATCGGCCGATACGAAAGGATCGAAGGCGATGAGGCGCATGCCAAAGGCGAGACAACGCTGGGCGACGAGCGCACCGACCCGTCCGAGCCCCACGATGCCGATGGTCTTGCCGTGCAGTTCGACACCCTCCCATTTGCTCCGTTCCCACTTGCCGTTCTTTAGCGCCGCACTGGCTTGCGGCACGTTGCGGGCGCTTGCCAGCAGCAAGGCCATAGCCTGCTCGGCGGCCGAGATGATGTTCGATTGGGGCGCGTTGACGACCATTACGCCCTGGCGGGTGGCGGCGGGGACGTCGACGTTGTCGAGGCCGATGCCGGCCCGACCCACGACAATCAAGGCCGAACCGGCCTCGAGCACTTCGGCCGTGACCTTGGTGGCCGAACGGATAATCAGCGCGTGAGCGCCTTTGATCGCCTCCAAGAGCTTCACGGGCGAAAGGCCCTCTTGAACATCGACCTCATGGCCGGCGGCGCGCAGCTGGTCGAGGCCGCGGTCGGCAATGGATTCGGTAACGAGAATGCGGGCCATGGCGAGGCTCCCAGGAAACGACGAAAAGGACTCCGTAGGTTACCGGTCCGCGCCACGGTGCGAAACGGAGATGGACTACTCCCGCAAAAGGGCGTTGATCCGGCTTACACCCTCGACCAGATCGTCATCGCTCAACGCGTAGCTCAACCGAAAATATCCGGGGGCCCCGAAGGCTTCTCCGGGCACCACGGCGACTTTGGCTTCATCGAGCAATATGGCGGCCAGCTCCATCGACGTCGATGCGACCTTGCCCCGAATGGCCCGTCCGAGGGCCCCTTTGACGGATGGGAACGCGTAGAACGCCCCCTCCGGCTCGGAACAGCTGAACCCCGGTACCTCGCTCAGCATGCGATGAATGGTGTGGCGCCGCCGATCGAACGCCGTGCGCATGGTCACGACACAATCGAGCGGACCTTCGAGCGCGGCGACAGCGGCGGCCTGCGCGATGTTGTTGACGTTGCTCGTGGAGTGCGACTGCAGGTTGGTGGCGGCTTTGATCACGTCGACAGGGGCGAGCATCCAACCCACCCGCCAACCGGTCATGGCGTACGTCTTGGCCACACCATGCACGACGACACACTGGTCGGCCAGTTCGGGCACCAGGACCGGCATCGATGCGATCTCGCGCCCGCCGTACAAGAGGTGCTCGTAGATCTCGTCGGTCACGACCCACAAGCCCTTGTCGACAGCCCAGCGCCCGATCGCCTCCACCTCGGCGGGCGAATAAACGGCACCGGTGGGGTTGGACGGGCTGACGAACAGCAAGACTTTGGTGCGGGGCGTGCGCGCCGCTTCGAGCTGGTCGACCGTGACCTTGAACCCGCTCTCGACGCCCGACTCGACGTACACGGCCCGGCCCCCGGCCAGGCGGATGGCCTCGGGATAGGTCACCCAGTAGGGCGATTGGACCAGCACCTCGTCGCCCGGATCGAGCAGCGTCGCGAACGTGTTGTAAACCGCCTGCTTGCCGCCGTTGGTAACGAGTACCTGACCGGCCGTGACCGAGAGGCCGGAGTCACGCTTGGTCTTGGCAACGATGGCCTCCTTGAGCTCGGGGAGGCCGCCGGCGGGCGTATAGCGGTGGTTGGCCGGCTTGCGGGCGGCCACGATGGCGGCCTCGACGATGTGGTCGGGGGTTGGGAAGTCGGGCTCGCCGGCACCGAAACCGATGACGGGTTCGCCGGCCGCCTTGAGCGCCTTGGCTTTGGCGTCGACGGCCAGGGTGGCCGACTCGGCGATGGCGCCGATGCGGGCAGAAACTCGGGACCGGGGGGCTGTCACGGCATGTAAGGCTAGGTGACCGTGTCCGTCCCCGAGATCAATATTCCTGCCGACTTGCTCCCCCAGGACGGCCGCTTCGGCTGCGGCCCGTCCAAGGTGCCGTCCGCCGCGATGGCCGCGCTCGCCGCGGTGTCGTCGACCTGGATGGGCACTTCGCATCGCCAAGATCCGGTGAAGAAGGTCGTGGGCCGGGTTCGGGCCGGCATCGGGTCCTTGTTGAGCTTGCCGGCCGGCTATGAGGTCATCCTCGGCAACGGCGGATCCACAGCCTTCTGGGACGTCGCCACATTTGGACTCATCGAGCAATTCAGCCAGCACTATGTGTTCGGCGAATTCTCCTCGAAGTTCGCCGAGGCGGCCAAAGCGGCACCCCACCTGCGCGACCCCGAGGTTGTCTCGTGCGCACCGGGCGCCCGTCCCGCGCTCGTGGCCTCATTGGCCGATGTGACGTGTCTCACCCACAACGAGACCTCTACCGGTGTGATGATGCCTGTGGAAAGGGCCGCAGGAGCGCCTGAGAACCAGCTCGTGTGCGTCGATGCCACGTCGGGCGCGGGTGGGTTGGCGGTGCACGCTACCGCGTTCGACTGCTACTACTTCGCCCCTCAGAAATCCTTCGCCTCCGACGGCGGGCTATGGCTGGCGGCGTGCTCTCCCGCAGCCGTCGAGCGCATCGAGCGGATCAGCGCGTCCGGTCGCTGGATACCTGCGTCGCTCGATCTGTTCACGGCGCTCGACAATTCGCGCAAGGACCAGACCTACAACACCCCTGCGTTGGCGACCCTGTTCCTCTTGGCGCAACAGCTCGACTGGATGAACGAGAACGGTGGACTGGCGTTCACCACGGCGCGTTGCGCCGACTCTGCGAACCGAATGTATTCGTGGGCCGAGGCGCGGTCGTGGGCCACGCCGTTCGTGACCGACCCGTCGCAACGCTCCAACGTCGTAGCCACGATCGACCTTGACGCGTCCATTGATGCCAACGTGGTGTCGGCTGTGCTGCGGGCCAACGGCGTCGTCGACACCGACTCGTACCGCAAGCTCGGCCGCAATCAGCTGCGCATGGCCATGTTCCCGGCCATCGACCCCGATGACGTCACTCAGCTGACCCGTTGCATCGACCATGTCGTGGCCGCGCTGGGATAGGCAACCGCCTTTCACGCTGCCGTGGGTCCCGTGCCCTCCAGCGTGCGCTGCCAGGCGCGGAGGCGGGAATGGGCCACCAGCGAGCCCACAGGCAGGAGCGCGAACAGGAAGAACGGCCACGACCATTTGAGCAGGCGGCGCAAGTCGAACACGATGTAGCAGAAGCCTACGACCACGAACCCGTGGAAGTAGGCGACGATCCGGCGGGCGAAGGCGTTGACCGTCGAGTTGTCGTGAAAGAAGAAGTGGCGCACCATCAGCGGGATGAGCACGACGTAGAACACCGTCTCCAGGAGCGCGAACACCTTGCCCCACTTCACCTTGCGGGCCAATTGGGCCTCGGGCGACATCGCTTCCAGCTCGCGGTCGACCGCCGCGGCCGGCGCGGGCCCCTGGTCTGGTCGTGGGCCGACTTCCGTTGACGAACTCATCGGCTTAGCATGGTGCACATGGTCAACCCTCAAAAGCTTCGCTCTTACGATGTGACCGAAGGTCCGAAGAAGGCTCCCGCCCGCGCCATGCTGCGGGCGGTCGGCATGACCGACGGCGACTGGGACAAGCCGCAGGTCGGGGTGGCCAGTTCGTGGAACGAAGTTACCCCCTGCAACATGTCCCTCGATGGGTTGGCCAAACGGGCCAAGGAGGGCGTTCGCGCCGCCGGTGGATACCCCCTCGAGTTCGTGACGATTGCCGTGTCGGACGGCATCTCTATGGGTCACGAAGGCATGCGGGCCAGCTTGGTGAGCCGCGAGGTGATCGCCGACTCGGTCGAAACGGTTATGCACGCCGAGCGTTTCGACGCGCTCGTGACCTTTGCCGGTTGCGACAAGAGCCTGCCTGGAATGCTCATGGCGGCGGCCCGACTCAATCTGCCGAGCGTGTTCCTCTACGGGGGATCCATCCTTCCTGGCCGCGGCGCGCACGGTGAGGCTCTAGATATCACCAGCGTCTTCGAGGCGGTCGGAGCGCACGCTGTCGGCAAGCTGACCGACGAGGAGTTGTCGCTCATCGAGCACAACGCGTGTCCGACCATCGGTAGTTGTGCGGGCATGTTCACCGCCAACACGATGGCCGCGGTGAGCGAGGCCCTCGGCATGGCGCTGCCCGGCTCGGCCAGTGCTCCGGCCGTGGACAGGCGCCGCAGCGACTTGGCCTATGCCACCGGAGAGGCCGTGATGAACCTGCTCGAGCTCGGCATCCGGCCCAGGCACATTTTGACGAAACAAGCCTTTGAGAACGCCATGGCGGTCACGTTGGCGCTTGGCGGGTCGACGAATGCCGTCTTGCATCTGTTGGCCATTGCCCATGAAGCCCGCGTCGAACTGCACCTCGATGACTTCAATCGGGTCGGCGCCCGCGTGCCTCATTTAGCTGACATGACTCCGGGAGGCAAGTACCACATGACCGATCTCGACGCCGTTGGCGGAGTCCCGGTAGTCATGAAAATGCTGTTAGAAGCCGGCGTGTTGCACGGTGACTGCATGACGGTTACCGGCAAGACCCAGGCCGAGAACCTGGCCGCCATCAACCCGCCGGCGCCCGACGGACGGGTCGTGCGGACGTTTAACAACCCCATCCACGCCGAGGGAGGCATCGTCATTTTGACGGGTTCGCTGGCCCCGAAGGGCAGTGTTGTAAAGGTGGCCGGCCTGCCGAGCAGCAACCTTGTGTTCGACGGAGTGGCACGGGTTTTCGATGGCGAAGATGGTGCCATGGACGCCATCATGGCCGGCCAAATCGAGGATGGATCGGTAGTGGTGATTCGCTATGAGGGTCCGAAAGGAGGACCGGGCATGCGCGAAATGCTTGCCGTCACGGGAGCAATGAAGGGTGCGGGGCTGGGCGAGACCTGCGCGTTGCTGACCGATGGGCGGTTCTCGGGTGGGACTCGCGGGTTCTGTATTGGCCATGTTGCGCCCGAGGCGGTCGACGGCGGGCCGATTGCCTTTGTTCGTGATGGCGACCGGATCCTGATCGACATCCCTAACCATTCCATCGAATTGAAGGTTGATGAAGCCGAACTGGCTCGGCGCAAAGCCGATTGGAAGCTGCCGGAACCTCGCTATACCAGCGGAGTGTTGGCCAAGTACGCCAAACTCGTTCAGGGGGCCGAGTTGGGGGCAGTCACGCTTCCGTAGGGGCCGCGGCGGGGTCAGGAACCGTCGCGACGGCTCTGAGTCAGACCATCGGCCAGGGGTACGCGTGGCGATTACCGGGATGAGGAAACACCGGTTTGCGGATCATCCGCTGCGCCCGTCCTACCAGGGCTTCGCACTCGTTCGCCGATAACAATTCCCCAATGCGGCCCAATTGGTCGGCCGACCCGACGTCGGCCAATCGGCGCACGTCGTCGAAGAGGTCGGATTCCACCCGTTGGCCGGCGAAATCCCAAATGACGGTACGCAGTTTGAACTCCTCATGAAAGCAGAGTCCTTGGTCAATCCCCCAGATGTGAGCATCACCGTCGATCAGACAATGGCCGCCTTTGCGATCCGCATTGTTGGCCAACACGTCGAATACGCCCATTCGGCGCAGCTGGGTGATCTCAACGTCGTCGCTACGCTCGAGGATCGTGAAGTAGTGCTCCTCGAATCGGGCGTTGACGAACTGCTGCACGGAACCGACCCCGAAATGACCATCGCGCTCCACCGTCCGAGGAATGCAGTCCCACCCCAGCCACGCGGCCAATTCATATGCCGCCACTTCACGTTGGTACAAACCGTCTGGGAAATCCCATAGTGGTCGCTCACCCCTATGTGGCTTGTAGATCCCCTTCGTACTTTCTTCGCCGATCGAAAGCGTCACCAGAAACGTGGCGTTGGAACTCCACGGCATTCGCCCATCGACCTCCATTTCGCCGTCGGCCAATACATCGACTCCTACAGCCGCGTCTCGCGCTGCCGGCGCGTTGTCAGACACGAGTAGAACTCAGTTGTAGCACGGGCAGTTGAAGCCCTCGGGGTCGATGGAACTCCCGCAGAGCCGACAGGTGGGCCGGCCCGCCGATACGAGGGGGGGCCCATTCACGACGAAGGCCCGAGCTTGTTCGCGTGACAAGAAAAAGCGGGCTTTGCCACGATCATCTTCGGGCACGGATTCGGCGTCGGCTTCATTGAGTTCGATCACGATCCGGTCTGAGGACGACTCGTACCCGAGAGCAACCGCCCCGACGCTCCATTCCCCGAACACGGGCGTCGAGAGCGGTGGAAATCCGTGGGCGTCGGTGGTAGTGGCGGGCAGGTCGACCAGCAATTTGTCGAGATGCTCGGCGAGGCCCGCGATGTGGAATTTCTCACACTTGAACGACACGACCGACCGCCCCACCACGACCTGGAGGTAGAAGGTTCGGCTACCGGGTTCACCAACAGTTCCGCCCACGAAGCGGTCGACGGACTCCAGCTCGAAGCGGGAACTCATGACGGTGTCAACTTGGCCAGATCACCGGAGTCGTTCACGGTGAGCACGTGGGGACCGTGCGGCCCGTAGGCGATAGCGCTGACCGAACAGGTCGAAATGGTGATGCGCTGAAAGAGGTCGAGGTGGGTGCCCAGCGCGTGAGCCACGGCCGCTTTGATGGGGTCGGCGTGACTGTAGGCCACGATCACCCCTCCGGGATGGCGAGCCCGGAGGGCTTCTAAACCCGACACGATCCGGGTCTGCATCTCGGTAAACGATTCACCGTTGGGAAAGCGGAAGCCACTCGGGTACTTCTGCACGGTCTGCCACTCCGGCAGCTTGTACAGGTCTTTCAAGTCGCCCCCAGTCCAGTCTCCGAAGTCGCATTCGAGCAGGCCCTTGTCGACGCGGACTCTCGTGGCGCGCAGACGGGCCAGGGGAGCGGCAGTCTCCCTGGCCCGTTCGAGCGGCGAAGCGTAGATGGCATCGATACGGGCCAGAACCGACAACCGCTGCGCCACTGCGTCGGCTTGTTGAAGGCCCAAATCGGAAAGGTGGAGCCCCTTGGCCCGCCCTGGCAGCTTGACCCCGGTCGTGGGAGTCTGGCCGTGTCGAACGAGGATCACGAGATCGAGCTTGGGGGGGACGGATTTGCGAGTCGCCATGTTGGCCACACAGGCTAGTGCCTTGACCACAGACCTTTGCCCTGTGTCGTCGAGTCGGGGGAGTCGCTACTGGACGACACTTCCTCGGGAGCCGAGCGTGACCTTGGTATTCTTGGTTTGATCGGCTCGTCGGTACGTGAGTTCGACCGAGTCGCCGGGCTTGTGGGATTGGATGTCGGTGACGAGCTGGTCGGATTTCTCCACGTCCTTGCCGTCGAACTTCGTGACGATATCGCCCGATCGCAAGCCGCCGTTCTCGGCCGGCGATCCGGCCGTGACGTCAACGATCAGGGCGCCCTTGTTGACGGGGAGGCTGTACTGGTCCATGAGTTGCTTCGTCATCGTTTGGGCCTGCACGCCCAGGAACGTATGGGGCGTCACTGACCCCTTGGCCAGCTTGCCACTCTTGATGTTCTCGATGATGGGCTTGGCCTTGTCGATGGCAATGGCAAAGCCAATGTTGTTGGATCCGTTGATGATGGCGGTGTTCATGCCGATCACCTCGCCTCTGGCATTCACGAGGGGGCCGCCCGAGTTGCCCGGGTTGATGGCCGCGTCGGTTTGAATCAGTCCTTCGACGTTACCGTTCGGCGAATCGATCCTGCGGTCGAGAGCCGAGACGATTCCTGACGTGACGGTTGGTCCGCCCGGTAGGGCGAGCGCGTTGCCGATCGCCACCACGTCGTCACCGACCTCCATCTGGCTGGATTTGCCCAAGGTGACGGTCGGCAGCCCAGTGGCGTCGACCTTCACCAGCGCCACGTCGGCGCCCGGGACGCTACCGATCAGTCGAGCGGTACGGACCTTCTTGTCGGAGAACACGATTTTGATAGAAGTGGCGTCGGCGATCACGTGGTTATTCGTGAGAATGAAACCATCGGAGCTAATAACCATTCCGGTCCCTGCCCCGCTTTGTGGTTCGGCGCCAAAGAATCCGTTCGGGTCGAAACCTTTGGTGTTGACCGAGACGACCCCAGGCTCAACCTTTGCCAATACGGCCTTGATACTACTGGCTCCGTTGAAACTCGACATGCTGCCGTCGCTCTTGAGGCCGGCGGCGAGGGCGCCCGTCGTGATGGCGGCCGGGGTCACGTGCTCGATCACGGTTGTTTTTGAGCGGTTGTCGCGGGTGGCCAGTACCGCGGCGCCGGTGACGCCTCCCACCAGTAGGGCGCCGATCAGCCCACCGACCAGAGCCGGTTTGGCCCAGCCGGTCTTGTGCGCCGACGAGGAGGGAAGAACTATGGAAGCTCCGGTTGCGACCGGCGCCGTCGAGGCCGTCGACGCGGCCAACATCGAAGGGTCGGGAGCCGACCATGGTGATCTAGTCGACGGTTCGTGAAGAGAGCCGATCGACGCCGGTCCGGGAGACGCCGGTTCGGGGGCGCTCGGTCGTAGGGAGGCCGGTTCGAGAGAGTCAGGGCCGCTCTCGTAGGGAGAGTTGTCGTTCATAGGCTCAGTGAATCAGATCGGTCGTGAGAAGTTTATGAGAGCTGCTTGGCTCTGGCGAAAACGGCGTCGAACATGGGCTCGGTGAGCCTTCCGGTGAACGTGTTCTGCTGGCTCGGATGGTATGAACAAACGATCGAAATCGACCCTGACGTCGTCTCTACGAGGTGCCCGAATTTCGGTTTTACGTCGAATGGCAATACATGGGCAGCAGCATCATACGCGAATTGGCCTAGGGTCACTACGACCCGTATCTGGCTGAGCAGCTGGAGTTCTCGAACCAAAAAGGGACGACAAGTCTCAGCTTCTTGTGGCGTTGGCTTGTTGGCTGGAGGAGCACAGCGAACCGCCGCAGTCACGTACGCGTCGCTCAGTTCGAGCCCGTCATCGCGATGAGAGCTGGTGGGTTGATTGGCATATCCGAACCGATGGAGGGCGCGAAAGAGCCAATCCCCGGATCGGTCGCCCGTGAACACCCGGCCGGTTCGGTTGCCTCCATGTGCGGCCGGCGCGAGTCCAAGAACCAGTACACGCGCCGCGACATCGCCAAAACCGGGAATCGGCCGGCCCCAATATTGTTCCTTCGCATATGCGGCCCGCTTCTCGACGGCGACGCGCTCCCTCCACTCCACCAGGCGTGGACATACTCGACAGCCACAGATCTCGTCGGCCAAGGCGCCGATCGCCGAGATCGAAGGATCTGCTTCCCGTTTAGGGTCATTGGTCGCCTGATCAGTCGGGCCGTTCATCGCAGCAGATGAACCGACACGACGGCGCCGCCAAGGGGACCGCCATTGGTGGCTGTCACCGACCCACCTTGGGCTTCGACCAACGCTTTTACGATCGCGAGGCCTATCCCGGTGCCCGCGCCGGCGCGGGTGCGAGCGGTGTCGCCGCGGGCGAATCGGTCGAACGCGTGGGGCAGAAATTCTTCGGGAAAGCCAGGGCCGTCGTCGTTAACCCGCACGAAGACCGCTCGGCCGGCTCCTTCGGTTTCGATCAGCACATCTACGCGCGTGCGGGCGTAGCGAATGGCGTTGGTGAGCAGGTTCGTGATCACCCGTTCGAACCGCCGCGGATCGAAGGCAACGATGCACTCATCGCCAACTACGCGTAGCTCGAGCCGGTCTGGCAATGTCGATCGAATTCGTTCCAAGCCCAACTTGGCTGCCTCTGTGACGTCTATCAATTGGTCGCGCCGGGGAACTTGACCGGAACCAGCCCGCGCCAAGACCAGGAGATCCTCGGCCATCGCCGACAAACGTTGAACCTCTTCATGGACGCTTTGGATGGTTTCACGTTGCTCAGTAGGACTCCCCGGATGCAGAAGAGCCAACTCCAATTCGCCCGACATGATCGCCAGCGGCGTACGCAGCTCGTGGCTGGCATCGTCAACGAAGGTGCGCTCGCGTTGGAACGACGAATCCAAACGATCGAGCATGGCGTTCAACGTGCTGCCCAGATGAGCAATTTCGTGCGTCGAGCGCTCGATCGACAGACGGTGCGAGAGATCCGCGCTCGATATCGCCGCGGCCTCATTGGTCATGCGCCGCACCGGCTTGAGGGCGGCCCCCGCCAGCAACCATCCGCTGAGGGTGAGAAGGCCAACGAACAACGGCCCGCCAATCGCCATCGTCGTCACCAGCCTGGCCTGCCCGGCCTTGACGTCTTCGAGCGACGCCCCGACGACGACCACGACTTGAGAGGCATTCACTATGCCCCGGACGGCGAGAAGCTTCGAACGGCCGCCCAGCGCGGGCACGTCACGGACTATTTGGAGCTGACCCTCCTGTACGACAAAGTCGAGCTGGGCTTGCGACAGAATGTCCTCCCCCCTCCGAATGAGCGGACCGAGGTGGAGTTCGGCGCCGAGTGGGGTTATTACCTCCGCGTACACTTCGTTGTCGGGTAGTTTGCCCTTGGCGAGAGACGTAAAAATGGCGGTGGTACGTGACCGCAACTCGTGTTCGACCCGCTGCTCGGCTTTGCCGGTTACGGTCGTGTACAGGCCGAACCCGCCGGTCACGACCAGCAGCGTCGACGCCACGGCGAAAACGGCGGCCAGCCGCGCCCGTAGGGAGCGCGGTACGACGCGCACTACCCCTAAGACCCGGTCGGCGGACTGTTGCCAGGGCGCGGCAGAGTCGTGAACACCGGCCGCAGGACGTACCCCGCCCCGCGTACGGTCTCGATCGACGTACACCCGAACGGGCGATCGATCTTCTCCCGCAAATAGCGCACATACACGTCGACCACGTTTGAAGTCCCGTCGTAGGCGAAGTCCCACACATGCTCGAGAATGCGGGTCCGCGATAAAACCTCGCCCTCATGACGGAGAAACTGCTCCAGCAGGCTGAATTCGGTGGGCGAGAGTTCGATCCGGGTGGTGCCTCGGCGCACTTCTCGTCGGGCGGGGTCGAGCGTCAGATCGCCACTCTGCAAGGTGGTCGGTCGTTCGATGGTGTCTCGACGGGTGATGGCTCGCAATCTGGCAAACAATTCGGCGAAGGCGAAGGGTTTGGTGAGGTAGTCGTCGGATCCGGCATCGAGGCCCGCAACCCGATCGTTGATGCCATCGCGGGCGGTGAGCATCAGCACCGGTGCCCAACGACCGCGTTTGCGCAGTTCGCGACACACTTCGAAGCCGTCCGGGGGCGGAATCATGGCATCCAAGACGATGGCGTCGTAGTCGGTCTCGGTGGCCGCCCACAGCGCATCGGTGCCGTTCGCCACGACGTCGACGGCGTAGCCCTCACGTTCAAGACCTCGCTTGACCAGGCCGGCCATCTTCGGTTCGTCTTCAACGACGAGCATGCGCATACCCAACACCGTACCGATTGCAGATGAGCGAAAGATGAGAGGACATCTTCGGGTGGGCCTAGGGTGGCCGGAGGGGCCACGGCGGACGACCCCTCCGGCCGGCGCTAGGCGCCCTTCCCGAGCTTGCGCTCGAGGCGCTCGCCCCCGGCGGGTGGGGCGAGCTATGCCCATAATAGCACTCCCGCGACGGAATGCAAGCTCTGAACCGCTCTAAACCGCAGCCAGCCAAGCTCGGACGATCGCCGTCGCCGCGTCGGTCCAACTGTGGCCGCCGTCGTAGGACACCTGGGCCACAGAAGCGCCGGCCAAGGCGGCGTGACGGGCCAGCAATCCGCCGTAGAACGGATCGACGACCGCGTCGTCGTCGGAGTGCACGACGAGTAGCCGAGGAGCGGCGAACCGCGACGGATCGACGTCGTCAGCCACGAAACCGGCTACGCACACGACCGCGGCCGGCGGCTCCGATCCGTCACAGGCCAACGCGAATGCCAGCGCGGCCCCTTGTGAATAGCCGATGATGACCCGTCCGGCGACCGCGGTGGAAGCGCGCACAAACGCACACGCCGGCCCGGCGGCGCCGCCCACTTCGAACCACGCCCGTCCCGGTCCATCGAGTCCGTCGAGCCCCTCACCCGACGCCCCGACCACCAACGGCCCCGCCAATACCTCAGAGCCGAGCGCGACCGCCAGCGCCAATACTGACGCGGGGTCGACGTCGTGACCGTGTAAGAACAACGCAGGGGCAAGAACCGGGGGACGCCCGGGTGACGGCAATTGCGGCGACGGGCTGGACATGGCGCAACTAGCCTTCCACGCCGATGAACCAGGACTGGGCGCCCGAGACTCGCGCCATGCGGGCTGGCCGCGACGACAACGGCGGCGCCCTGGCGCCCGTCCTGTGGGCGAGCACCACCTACGAGATCGCGGCCCCGTCCCACGCCGCTCGTATTGCCAAGACGCCCCGAGTCAGCAAGTTTTACGCCCGCCACGGCAACCCGACAGTGCGGGCTTTCGAAGACGCCATGGCCGAGCTGGAGGGGGCTGAGGCCTCACTGGCTTTCGCGTCGGGTATGGGCGCCATCTCGACGATCTTGCTGTCGCTGTGTCCGACAGGCAGTCACATCGTGAGCCAACGCCAGATTTACGGCGGCACCCTTCAATGGTTAGGTGTCGTGGCCCCCCGATTGGGCATTGAGGTGACGATGGTGGACGGGACCGATCCGGGCGCGTGGGCCGCGGCGGTCCGGCCCGGCCAGACCCAAGTGATCCTCGCCGAGACCCCCGCCAACCCTCGCCTCGACCTCGTCGACCTCGACGCTCTGGGCGCGATTATGGGTCCGCTCAAAGTGGTCGATGCCACGGTCGGCACGCCCCTCGGCCAACAGCCATTGACGAAGGGCATCGATCTCGTGATGCACTCGGCCACCAAGGCCATCGGCGGCCACAACGACGCGTGCCTCGGCGTGGTCAGCGGTGAGAAAGAGCTGATCGACTGGATTTGGGGTTACACAGTGCTGCTAGGCGCGGTCCCGTCGCCGTTCGACGCCATGAACGCGTTGCGGGGTCTGCGCAGTCTCGGCGCCCGCTTTCGGACGCAGTCGGCCACCGCCCACGCGCTGGCCGAGGCGCTCGAAGGCCATCCCTCGGTGCGATGGGTCCGCTATCCGGGTCTGGCGTCGCATCCCCAATACGACTTGGCGAAGCGGACCTTGCGCCATTTCGGGGGGCTGCTTTGCTTCGATCTGGATGGGGGCCGCGAGGCGGTGAGCGAGTTTCTGGGGCACCTAAAGGTAGCTCGCGTGGCGACTTCGTTCGGCGGTCCGGAGACGATCGTGACCCATCCCGCGACCACGACTCATGCCGGCTTGGAGCCCGAAGAACTGGCCGAAGCGGGCATTTCGGAGGGGACGGTGCGGGTGTCGGTCGGGCTCGAAGACACCGAAGATATCGTTCGTGACCTGCGAGAAGCCATCGAAGCGTCGAGTCCGACCCAGTGAGCAGGGCGTGACTCGCGGCACCTTGCCGTGAAATACGACTAATCCCGATGGACTTTGTCGGGAATTGCCGCTAAGGTAACGCCATGTCCAACACGGCCGTGTCGATCGCCACCGCCCTCACGTCCGGTACAGCCGGTCTGGGAGCCCTCAACGACGATCTGAGCGACCTCCGTTCGTTCGAGCAATCCTTTGCTTTGTCGCCCGAAGAGGCCCGCGACTTCGGCCCCGATGGCTTCAGTGACTTCGACCTCATGGCGTTCAACGCCCGGTTCGAGACGGCTCCCGCCGAAGAGATCATCGCGTGGGCCGCGGCCACGTTCGGGCCTCGCATGTGCCTCACCACGTCCTTGACCGACGCGCTGCTCGTCGATCTGGCCTGGCGTGTCGACCCCTCCATCGAGATCGTGTTTCTCGACACGCAGTACCACTTTCCTGAGACGCTGGCCACGCTCGAGGTCGTCAAGGAGCGCTACCACCCCAACCTGCGGGTCCTGCGCCCCGATTTTGAGCCCGACGATCTCTGGCAGATCGATACCGACCTGTGCTGCAAACGCCGCAAGGTTCAGCAACTCGATGGGCTGCTCGACGAAAAAGACGCCTGGATGACCGGGGTCCGCAGAGCTGATGCACCCAACCGGGCCGATACGGCGATCGTCGCTCGCGATGGTCGGGGCCTCATCAAGGTGAACCCGATTGCGACGTGGACCGATGCGCAGGTCGACGAATACATCGCTCGCTACGACGTGCCGGTCAACCCGCTGGTGGCGCAAGGGTTCCCTTCGGTCGGCTGCTGGCCGTGCACCCGAGCCGTGGCCGACGGCGAAGACGCTCGCGCCGGGCGCTGGTCGGGCACCGGAAAAACCGAGTGCGGGCTGCACCTCTGAGCCTTTCCAAAATTCGCTCGTTGGCCGGGGCCACACGCCCCGGCTGGAACAACCCGCGAACCAGTCGCTACACTCTTGCTTTATGATCGCTCAAACCGTTGGACTGTGGTGCTGGCCGCCCACTCCGGCGACTTGTTAGCGAACCTCGTCTTCGTCTTCTGATCGAAGCGCATCGCAAAGCCGCCTCCCCCGGGGCGGCTTTCGTCGTTCCTTGGCCCAATTTTTCTGAGAAGGACCAAAGATGAGCACCAGCCTCGATCGCTACACCACCCAAGGCGGAATATCCGTCCAACGTCAGACCGACGCGATCGACGGTTCTGCGGCAATCGAGAACCTGCTGGACGCGCTGGATACGCGGCGTGGCGCGGTGCTGGCGTCGAGCTACGAGTATCCGGGCCGGTACACGAGATGGGACATGGGCTTCGTCGACCCGCCCCTGATGCTCACAGCCCAGGGCCGTCAGTTCACACTGACGGCGTGCAACGACCGAGGTCGCGTATTGGTGGGCTTCGTTCGAGGAGTGATCGAGCGCCACCCCCACGTTGCTCGCATCGACGCCTCCGGCGACAACGCCCGGCTCGAAGGCACGGTGCGCCAGCCCGAGGGCCGGTTCCCCGAGGAGGATCGCAGCCGCCAACCGTCGGTGTTTTCGGTGATCCGGGCGATCGTGTCGCTCTTTGCCAGCCCCGACGATCTGCATCTCGGTCTCTACGGCACGTTCGCGTATGACCTGGCCTTCCAGTTCGAACCGATCGCCCTGCGGTTGGAGCGCCCGCCCACCCAGCGAGACCTGGTGCTGTACCTGCCCGACGAGCTGTACGTGGTCGACCATCAACGTGACATCGCCCAGCGTATTCGCTACGAGTTCAGCTTCGGGGACCGGTCCACTGGCGGTTTCGCCCGTGGCGGTGCTTCCACCGAGTTCGTGCCCCGTCCGTCGGTTGAACGGGCCGGTGACCATGCGCCGGGTCACTACAGCGCGCTGGTCGAGGTGGCCAAGGAGAGCTTCGCGCGCGGCGACCTGTTCGAAGTGGTGCCCGGTCAAGTGTTCTACGAGGCCAATCCACCAGCTCCTTCGGAACTGTTTCGGCGCTTACGCGAGCGCAACCCTTCGCCTTATGGATTTATCTTCAACCTCGGATCAGGTGAATATCTGGTCGGCGCGTCCCCCGAGATGTACGTGCGGGTGGAAGGCAGTCGCGTCGAGACATGCCCTATTTCGGGCACGATCGTGCGCGGCACGGATGCAATTGCCGACGCCGCCCGTATCAAGGAACTGCTCATGTCAGAGAAGGACGAATCCGAACTCACGATGTGCACCGACGTTGACCGCAACGACAAAAGCCGCATATGCGAACCCGGCTCGGTGAAGGTCATCGGACGGCGTCAAATCGAGTTATACAGCCGCCTCATCCACACCGTCGATCACGTCGAGGGCACATTGCGGCCGGGTTTCGACGCCCTCGACGCGTTTCTCACCCACATGTGGGCCGTGACCGTGACGGGTGCTCCGAAGCTGTGGGCGATGCGCTGGATCGAGGACCATGAGCGCACACCGAGGGCTTGGTACGGCGGCGCCATCGGGCTGGTGGGATTCGACGGCCGCATGAATACCGGACTCACCTTGCGAACCGTGCGCATCGTGGCCGGAGTGGCCGAAGTTAGGGTCGGCGCGACCTTGCTGTTCGATAGCGATCCGTCGGCTGAAGAGGCCGAAACCGAGCTGAAAGCCGCGGCCTTCCTCGATGCCGTGCGCCGGCCGCGGGTGGCTCCCGGCTCCGGGCCCGACATCGCCTCTCGACCACAGCCCGGTGTCGGCAAACGGGTGCTGCTCGTCGATCATCAGGACTCCTTCGTGCACACGCTCGCCAACTACCTGCGCCAGGCTGGAGCCACGGTGACGACCCTTCGCGCCGGATTCGATCCGTCCGAACTCGATGCCGTCGACCCCCATCTCGTTGTGCTCTCACCCGGTCCCGGCACGCCGAAAGATTTCGATCTGTCAACCACGATTGAGATAGCGCTGACCCGATCCATCCCCATCTTCGGCGTGTGTCTCGGCCTTCAGGGCATCGCCGAGCATTTCGGCGCGACGCTCGGTCAACTCGACTATCCGATGCACGGCAAGCCATCCACGGTCTCGCTCGTCGGCGATGGCGGACGGGTGTTGTCGGGGTTGCCATCGTCGTTCACGGCCGGTCGGTACCATTCGTTGTTCGCCGCGCGCGACACGCTTCCACCCGTTCTGCACGTGACGGCCGAGACCGCCGATGGGATGATCATGGGGCTCGAACACGCAACCCTGCCCATCGCCGCAGTCCAGTTTCATCCGGAGTCGATCCTGACCCTCGACGGTGCCGTCGGGCTGCGGCTCATCGAGTCTGTGGTGGCCCGACTGGCCCTACCGGCGTAGCTCCTTGCGTCGTTGAATCCGACGCCGACGCGGCTCCCGCGGCGAGGCCGTCTCGGATGCAGGCGGCCATTCCGACGCCCCGATATGGGGCACCGACCAAACTCACCCCGTCAGGCAAGTTCGCCATGATTTGCTCGACGCGGGCGCCGTGGCCGGGTTCGTATTGAGGAAATGCCTTGGGCCAGCGGGTGACGACACTGGCAATGGGGGCGGCCGTGATCGACGCAATGGCCGCTTGCAGCTCGGCGTGCAGCCGTTCGGTGAGGGTCGCATCGTCGAGCGCCAAAGCCCGCTCGTCGCCGAGTCGCCCGGCCGAAACACGAATCAAAACTTGATCGCTCCGGGCGTGAATTGGCCACTTCTGGTCGTACCAACTCGCGGCGGTAATGAGCCGGCCTTCCGCTCGCGGCACGAGCATGCCGCTGCCGGGCGGAAGGGTTACCTCGGCGCGACGGTAGGCAAACACGGTGAGTACGACCGAGGAGTAAACGATCGAATCGAGCAGGTCGGCCGTATCTGGGCGCTGCGGCCGCAAGAGCGCGGCGCTGACCCAAGCCGGTGTGGCGAGCACGATGCGACGGGCGATCACGCCGTGGCCGAGATCCCAGACCCGCTCTCCGACAGGACCTTCCACCAGTCGAAGGGACAGGACCGGCGCGGCCGTACGCACCGCTCCCGCGGGCAGCGCCGCGGTGAGTCGCGCCACCAGCGCGGTCATGCCCGCACGGGGGGCAAGAAAAATCGGTCCCGCCGATGCGGTCGGGGGCTGAGTGCGAAGCGCTCGCATCAGGTTGCCGGTCTTGGTCGCGGCCACGAGGGTGGGCGCGGCGGCGGCCAGACTGAGCCGCTCGCTGTCGCCCGCGTTGATTCCCCCGAGCAGCGGATCGACGAGCCGTTCGACAACCTCGCGGCCAAGGTGACGGCCGATGGCCTCGGCCACACTGGGATCTCCCGGTACGTGATACGGCCCGGACCGGCGCCCAACCCGCGCCCGAACCGCCGCTCCCGCCAAGCCTCTCCACGAGAGAATTCCGGAGCGGATCAAGGGCCGCCACTGCGACGGCACGCCGAGTACCAAACCCGTGGGTAGCGCCCGTAAACGACCCCGCGTCCATAGCCACGCCTGGCCGGTCGCGGGCTCGACCAACTCGTCGGCCATGCCCAAGTCATGGCACAGCTCGACGGCCCAGGGCACCCGCGCCAGAAAGGCGTCGGGCCCCACGTCGACGGACCCGCCGGCCAATTCGGCCGCCGCAATCTTGCCGCCGACGCGCCCAGATGCCTCCAGCAGGATGACGGATTGCCCGGAGCGGTGGGCGCCGTGGGCGGCGGCCAACCCGGCGATCCCGCCGCCGACCACGGCCACATCGACGACTTGAGGCGAGCTCATCCCTCGTGGACGAGTTTCACCAGGCGCGTCAGCACCGAGGGGTCGGTTTCGGGCAGCACCCCATGACCGAGATTGAACACGAACCCAGGGCCGGCGGCCCGCCCTTGCGCCAGCACCCTGCGGGCTTCGCGTTCGATGACCGGCCATGGTGCGCTCAGAAGCGCCGGATCGAGATTGCCTTGGAGGCCGACCTCGGGCCCCACCCGAGCGCGTGCGGTGCGCAGATCGACGCGCCAGTCGACGCCCACAACCTCAGCCCCCGCTTCAGCCATTGCTCCGAGCAGTTCGCCCGTCCCGACTCCGAAGTGGATGCGCGGAACGCCCAGATCGGCCAGCCCGGCGAACACTCGGGCGGTCGCCGGAAGGACCACGCGTCGATAGTCGGCCAACGACAGGACGCCAGCCCACGAATCGAAAAGCTGCACCGCCGACGCGCCGGCTCGCACCTGGGCCCGCAGCGACGCGATAGCGATGTCAGCCAACTGGTCGAGGAGGGCGGCAAAGACCTCGGGGTCGCCGTGCATCATCGTCTTGGTAGCGGCGAACTCCTTCGACTTTCCCCCTTCGATGAGATACGTCGCCACCGTAAAAGGGGCCCCCGCGAACCCCACCACGGGCACTCCGATCGGGTCAAGTTCGGCGCAGACTAGGCGCACCGCTTCGGCCACGTACGGCACGTCATCATCGGGCTCCAAAGCTCGCAGCCGAGCGAGGTCGGAGGCCGAACGAAAGGGACGCTCGATGACAGGACCCCGGCCGGTCTCGACAGTGACGCCGTCGACGATCGCTTGCACGGGAGTAATGAGATCACTGAAAAGCACGGCCGCGTCGACCCGGTGTCGGCGCACCGGTTGCAACGTCACCTCGGCCGCCAACGCCGGGTTGGTGATCATTTCGTGGAAGCCGTGCTCGGCCCGGATGGCCCGGTATTCGGGCAACGACCGCCCGGCCTGACGCATGAACCACACCGGCGTCCGAAGGGGAAGCTGGCGTCGACACGCTTGCAGGAACGGAGCATCAGCGAGCGAGGGGTGGGTCACGTAATGCGAGCCTACCGGGGGTTGAACCGCAACTATCCTTCCATCCATGCCTGGCTCTCTGGTGGTGCAGGGGTTGGCGCTGGGCTACGACCCGGTGGTTTTGGCCCGGTCGGTTGATCTCGTGGTTGCGCCCGGCCACGTCGTGGGCCTGGTCGGACCGAACGGGGCCGGCAAGACGACGTTGCTGCGCACGTTGGCCGGGCTCCTCCCGCCTACGGCCGGCACCATCATGGCCGCCCCGCCCGATGCCACCATTGGCTATCTGCCCCAAGAGGTGCACAGTGACACGAGCGCGGAGGAGACCGTGATTGCATTCCTGGCGCGGCGCACCGGGGTCGGGCCGGCCGGCGCGGCGATGGAGCGCGCCGCCGACGCGATGGCACGCGATCCGTCGAACGCCGACGCGACTGGCGTCGCGTCGAAGGCCGACGCATACGGCCACGCGCTCGAACACTGGCTCGCCCTCGGAGGTGGCGACTTCGAGCCCCGCGCCGCATCCGTCCTCGCCGAATTGGGCCTCGACGCCGATCATCGCCAGCCGGTGGCCACGTTGTCGGGCGGACAGGTCGGACGGCTCGGTTTGGCCAGTCTGATGTTGGCCCGCTTCGACGTGTTCCTGCTCGATGAACCGATTAACAACCTCGACCTGGTCGGGCTCGATCGGCTGGAGCGCTGGGTCCAGTCACGGCGCGCCGGAGTGGTCATCGTGAGCCACGACCGGGTCTTCCTCGAGGTGACCGTGACTGAGGTACTCGAACTCGATCCGATCGAACAGCGGGCCGCTTTCTACGGCGGTGGCGACCAGCAGTACCTCGACGCCCGCGAGGTGGCCCGCCGCGATGCCCAAGAGGCCTACGACGAGTTCACCGAGACGAAGGCCGATCTTCTCGATCGGGCCAACATCATTCGCAATTGGACCTACCAAGGCGTGAAGAAAGTCGCCCAGAAAAATCCCGACAACGACAAGATCGGCGCCAAGAAGCGAGCCGAATCGAGCGAGAAGATGGCGGCCAAGGCCGGTCGACTACAGAAGGCCGCCACCCGCCTCGACGAGGTCGACGCCCCTCGCAACCTCTGGAAATTGCGCTATTCGATCACCTCGGCCCCTAGGTCAGGCACCTTGGTCGCGCTCCTCCAAGACGCCGTGGTCGAGCGCCCCGGGTTCCGTCTCGGGCCGGTCAGCCTCGAAGTCGTGGCCGGCGACCGGATCGTGATCACGGGGCCGAACGGGGGTGGTAAGTCGACCCTTTTGGCCGCCCTTCTCGGGCGTTTGCCATTAGCCGCAGGGATAGGGTGGATTGGATCAGGGGTGGCCTTGGGCGAACTCGATCAGGCCCGCTCGGCCTTCGAGGGGCCTTCCTCGCTCCTCGATGCAATGCGCCGCGAACTGCCCGAAATGCTCGTCGCCGATCTCCGAACCCTGCTGGCCAAGTTCGGACTCGGATCAGACGACGTCCATCGAACGGCCGCCACTTTGTCGCCCGGCGAACGCACCCGGGCGGTCCTCGCCCTCTTTCAGGCTCGGGGGGTGAATTGCCTCGTACTCGACGAACCCACCAACCACCTCGATCTGGCGGCCATCGAGCAGCTCGAACAAGCACTCTCCGTCTACGACGGCACGCTGCTGCTCGTCACCCAACGTCATTCGAGCATCCAAGCCGATCAGTTGCTCGGGTTAGTAGATGGGTGAATTTCGTAACGGAATTTGCCTGAAGTCTATTGAAAACCCAATCTCGGGGAGTAGGATAGGGTATACGCCGCCGAATCGAGGAAAACAGATGAAGGTCTGTAAGTTTTTCAGTGTCGCTACACTGGTAGCGGGCGGATCGGGATTAGCTGCGAACGCAGCTCAAATGCTCCCGACGGAGCGACCGGCCTTGGCTGCCAGCCAGGTCCTTGTGAACGGAACTAGCACGCAACGTGCACAGACCGCAATCGCCGTTTGCCAGAACTCCTTTCGAGGATTCAAATCGGGAAAGCTTGTCGCATCCATGGGTGCTGCCGTTTCAGACTTTCACGGATGGGTGCCAGGTAAGGCGCAATTAGTAGCTCCGCAATTCCTCTCGGACAGATTGGCCACTGAGGGAGTTGCTCTTTGTTACGTTGATGGGACTCTCGGGGCGAAGGAGCCATCCGCGCCGCGGCGGGCGCTGTATTTGGTCGCGTCTGACGGGGTGCCAGTACTGTATGCCATTGGCCCGCAAAGGGATCTCCAGGTGTTGAACCCTGCCATCAAACTCGGCCGAACTTATTCCATCTCACCGAAAGACGATAGAGTCAGGCCAAAGACAACGACGCCGCTAGACCCGGCGACCGCTCGAAGTAACCCACCGGTCGCGACGATCCCGGATGAAGGGTCGCCCGGAACCGTTCCAACGCAGGCCGTACGATGAAGCTCGAGCGGCCGGTGAGACGAATTGCCTGCACAACGCTCGTGTGCGCCGTCGCTCTTTGTGGAATGTTTGTGTACGGTGTCCGCGAGCTGCCGTCAGCTAACGCGAATTCCCAACCGATCGGTTACGTGAATAACCTTTTTCCGGTGTCGTCGGGGCGAGCTGGAATCAGTATGTGCATGGACATTCCGTATTCGTCATGGTCGTATGGCACCCAGCTAATTGAGTGGCCATGCACTGGAGAAGTGAATCAGTCTTGGCGGATCGTTGCGACGGGTGGCGGATACGAGATCAGCTCAAATATGAACAATTATTGTTAGGACATTCCGTACTCATCGACGAGCTGGAGCGCAGCGGTTACACAGTATCCGTGTCATGGGGGTCTGAACCAAATCTTCTACAAGATTGACTCGGGATATGGCACTATGGTTTTTAGTCAAGCAAACTCCAATCTATGTATTGGCATCAATTCCGGCGCTAACTGGGGAGATCCGATTATCCAATGGGGATGCTATTTCGGTGACAACCAGCATTTTACTTCTTCCATCCAGCCCAGTTTTGGTGTAATTGATACAATGGTTGGGACGGACGTAGGTTTCGACATTCAAGGTTGGACGCTTGCGCCGAACGCCTCGTCATACCAGCTTGGATATCAAGTGCTGGTTGGTGGCAGTGTAGTGAGTTCCTCGCTTGCGAACACCTACCGACCTGATGTCGGAGCTGCGTTTCCGGGCTATAGCGACTATCGCGGATACGACCTTGCTGTCTCAGTACCGCTCATAGCAGGAGTTCATACTGCGTGTGTGCAATCGAACTCTTTTGGCGTGTTCTCGACGTTGGGTTGCGGAACTTACAAGTGGGTGCAATCAAACAATGGCTTTCTCGGCATCGGTGACGTATGTCCAATGACCAAGCCCACCATTGGCTTCTATGATGAAGGAGTTGGTTCCGGAGGGACTGTTAACTTCTTTCCGACTGCGGCGACTGCAGCCTTGCGGTGGTCATCGAAGTCAACGAAGGTTTTGTTCGTTCAAGGGTCGACAAACAAACCCCGTGTCCGAGTTCGATCAGGAAAGTTCGGAAGCGGCTTTACAGGCGATACATCCAATAGTTGTGCCGGCCCATGGGGCATCGGATTGGTAGCAAGTTCGAAGGTACTCAGAATGAATGAACAGATGCTGAACAATGATATCAACTCGACCCAAGCATTGGAAACGGCCATCCACGAACTGGGCCACGCACTCGGCTTGGATCACCGAAATGATCCGCCGTCTCAAACGGTGATGAGATCGAGTGGCTTTTCTCCAGTGGATTTGCCAAACTACCCGACCGTCTCGGATGTGCAAAATGTCGACAGCAAGTACTAGGCTCCCAATGTCACGCCGCCGCGGAATTGTCGTTTTTGCCGCAACGTCGATTGTTCTGCTAGCCGGGTCCCTCGCTGTCCTGGTCTCAAAGAATACAGCGGGTGTTAATCATCAATACAAGTTCGCTTCGTATGCGACGGTTGAAAGTGTCGCAGGGGCTAGTGATACGGTTCTAAGGGGCTCAGTCTCCGGGGACGCGTCTACCTTTTATGACAACGGCGGATTTCCTTCCGAGAACGCGAATGACGGCGATCGTCTCCGAGTAGTGCCAGTGCGCGTAACGTCCGTTTTCAAGGGGAGCGAGTCACCGGGCGCTCAGATACTTGTGCTTCAACCCGATTGGGAAGGCAACCAGTCGATCCCCCTAGCCAAGGGAGACGATGTCATTCTGTTTGTCCAGCGGTTCGTACGCCCGGATATCGAAAAGACATTCGGAGGCGGGAGAGTGTATTCTCAAGTAGGTGAAAACGCATCAGTATTTGATGTGGTTAACGGTCGCGTTAAGCCGAGAGAAGTCTCGATATCCTCCCTGTCGGAGCCTTCTCCCGCTTCACCGACGAATGCCCAAGGTAGCGCTAGTTTCTCGATCGACGAAATCGCACAGGCAGCCACGAAGGTGCCGGTCGTCGGAGGACCTCCGGCTGTCAAATAGACCCACACGCCTTTGCAACGCGACGCAACAAGCCACTCGAGGCTTACCAACTCGCGGATCCCGCTGTCGATTTCGTGCAGGTAACCGGCGACATCGTCGCGTGTGAGCACTCCCGCACAAGGGGCTAGCCGATGACGAACCGGATCTCGATCCGGGCGCCACCGGACTCGCTCGACCCCAACACCAGCTGCGCGCCGAGATGCTCAGCGGTCCGGCGGGCGATATCGAGTCCCAGGCCCGTCGATCCGGCCCCGCTCCGGCCCGGTTCGGGCGTAAGAACGGCGAACCCCGGTCCGTCGTCTTCGATGATCAACGCTTCGACATCGGCCTGCACGCGCATCGCCGGTCCCGGCTCTGTGTGGGCAAACACGTTTCCGAGAAGAGTATCGATGCACGCCGCCAGTTCGTTCTCGCCGATAGGAACGACGATGGGTCGTTCGGCCAAGGCCACATCGAAGCGTCGATGCTCCTCTTCGGCGAGCACCGACCAGAAGGCGCAGCGGTCGCGCACCACATCGAGCAGCTCGCACGAGCTCGGCGCTACTGGGGCGGAGCGGCGGGCCTGACCGATCAGTTCGTCGACCGCCCGAGCGATTTCTTCGACGCCAATGGTCACCCGCTGGGCTTCGACCTCATCGCGCAACGAATCGGCCTCCAGCCTTAGCGCGGCGATCGGAGTCCTCAGGCGATGCGAGAGATCGGCCATGGTTTCGCGTTCGTTCTGGAGCAGCTCGGTGATCCGGGCGTCCAACTGGTTGAGGGTCGAGGCCACCGCTTGCACCTCAGGCGGTCCGACCAATTCGGCTCGCGCGTCAAGCTCGCCGGATTGGAGTCGCCGCGTGACCAGTTCGACCGCCCGCACCGGACGCACTATGGATCGCGCCAGCCGGTCGGCCACGGCGACGGCGAGCAACAACATCACCAGTCCGAGCAGAAAGAGGATCGTCCACGCCGGAGCGACGCCGCCGGTCAGGGACCGGCCCGACACCCGCACTCGTATGATGGAGCGCGACCCATCCGCCGCATCGACCGGTGTCAGGACCTCGATACCGCTTTGGGAGCGCACGTTGACGGCGCGGCCCCTCCGCGGTGCTTCGAGCAATCTTCGATCGGCAAGTGGGTCGCCGACCGTCGATCTGTCAGGAAGCACGACCGAGAGAGCGGCCTTTCCGAAGGCTCTCGCCCGGGCCACAGCCTCCTCAACCGTGGCGCGGTCGTGGACCACGGCGAGTACCGGCACCAACCCCTGCGCCGAAAGTTCGCCCTCGCGCACGGCCCGATCTCGGGCAATCGTCTTGACTGCGACAGCCAGCGGCAGGAGGACGGAGAGAACCACCAGCGCAGTGGTGGCCAGGGCCACAAGGGCGAGGCGCCGTCGCATGGGCATCCAGTGTGGCGGATGCGGTCGGGTTGCTGGTGGACTGGCTGAATCGAGAGCCAGGGGGCGGCGTCGGAACCGAACCGGCTATTCGGCGACGACGCCGATGAGTTCGGCCGATTCGGCCGGTGCCACCAGCTTCACGCCGACCCCGCGTTCGACGGCCGCGCCCGTGCCGACCGCGACCGTGCCGACCGCGACGGCGCGGTCAACCTGAGAGCAAAGGATCGCTAGGGCGTCTTGGCGGCCGGAACCGCCTTGTTCAGGTCGACCACGACCCGACCTTTCTTGTCGACAGTCGTCAAGTAGTGGAAGAGGCCGGTCCCGTCGGCGGCGAAGGTGCGCCCAGCGACGCAGGGGTCGGTGAACAACTTGCGCGCTACTTGCCAGCGGAGTTGACAGGAACGGTCGGAACCCGGGGCGACCGACGAAAACGTCGCCCATCGCCGGGGCCCGAGGTGTTGGACGTACACATCGCGATGAGTACCGACGAGGTCCTGAAAGAGCAGAGGCCCATTTCGGTCGACGATCGGACCGTAGTGCTGGTCGGTTCCGACTACGAATGTGGTGTCACCCAAACGGATCTGCTCGGGGTGGCGATGCACTGTTCGCGCCAGTGACCAAAGCGACAGACCAGCCAGCGCGAGCACGATCCCAGTCATCATGAACAGCGCCGGACCATGGGTTTTTCGAAACGACGTACGGCGCCCCGGGCTGTAGGAGGCAGCGGGTCGATCGCTCGGTTGCTGGGGTCCGGTCGTCACTTCACTAGTATTGCCCGTCGATGCAACGCCGATACCGAGTAGTGGTCGCCAAGCCCGGCCTTGATGGCCACGACCGCGGCGCCAAAATCATCGCCCGGGCCCTTCGTGACGCCGGATTCGAGGTCATCTACACCGGGCTGTTCCAGACTCCCGACCAGATTGTCGAGACGACGATTCAAGAAGACGCCGACGCTGTCGGGCTGTCGGTCCTGTCGGGTGCCCACATGACGCTCTTCCCGCTCGTATTGTCGAAACTGGCCGAACGAGACGCCGGCGACGTGCTGGTGTTCGGGGGCGGAATCATTCCCGATGTCGACATTCCGAGGCTCAGAGAGAAGGGTGTCGCCGCACTGTTCACTCCCGGCGCCCCCCTTGATGACATCACCAATTGGCTCGAAGCTGCGCTCGACGCCCGCGAGACCAGCACCGCGTAGTCTCGTCCGCTGGTCCCGTCCGCCAGTCCCATCCGGCCAGTCCTCATCTCCGGCCGTATCCAAACCGCTACTCCCGTCCCCGCGACGCCCACCCCCTGCCCAACCAGTAAAGGAACCGAACGTGGACCTCTTCGAGTATCAAGGTCGCGAATATTTCGCCCGATTCGAGCTGCCCGTGCCGGCCGGCAACGTGGCTGACAACGTCGACGACGCGGTTCGCGTGGCTGAAGCGGCCGGCTATCCGGTGGTGATCAAGGCCCAAGTTCAAGTGGGTGGACGGGGCAAGGCGGGCGGCGTGAAACTGGCCGACAACGCCGAAGAGGCCCGTCTGCACGCCGGAAACATTCTGGGTATGGACATCAAAGGCCACGTCGTCCATCGCCTCCTGATCGCCCACGCGGCCGACATCGCCGAGGAGTATTACGCCTCGTTTACGCTCGACCGGGCGGCCAAGAAGCACCTGCTGATGCTCAGTGCCCAAGGGGGCGTCGAGATCGAAGAGGTGGCCGAAAAGGATCCTGACGCGATCGTCAAGCTGCACATCGATCCGACGGTCGGCATCACTCTCGCCGAGGCCCGCAAAGCCTGCGTCGACGCCAAACTGAACCCCAAAGCCGTCGATCAGGCCGCGGTCATTCTGCTGCAGCTTTACCGCTGTTTCACCGAGGGCGACTGCGATCTCGCCGAGATCAATCCGCTCGTGCTCACCCCCGACGGCACGGTGCTGGCGCTCGACGCGAAGGTCGGTCTCGACGACAATGCGTTGTTCCGCCATCCTGAATGGGCGCCCTGGACCGAGACCGTGCTGCGCGACTCTCGCGAAACCCTGGCGCACGAGAAAGGCCTCCAGTACATCGGCCTCGACGGCACGGTGGGCATCATCGCCAACGGTGCCGGCCTCGCCATGTCGACGCTCGATGTCGTCAACCAGGTGGGTGGCAGCGCCGCCAACTTTCTCGACATCGGGGGTGGCGCGAACGCCGATGTGATGGCGGGCGCCCTCGAAGTGATCAACACTGACCCCAAGGTCAAGTCGATCTTCATCAACATCTTTGGCGGCATCACCCGCGGCGAAGAGGTCGCCAAGGGCATCGTCGAGGCCCTCAAACGGGTCAATCTGACGGCGCCCATCGTGATTCGCCTCGATGGCACCAACGCCGAAGAAGGACGGGCCATCCTGGCCTCGTCCGGCATCCCGGAGTCGACCCTCATGAGCCGTCCGACGATGCTCGAGGCCGCCATCGCCGCTGTCGCGATCGCCAACAAATAACCGCCCGAACTGAACATCGAACTTTTAGGAACCTTAGGAACGACATGGCCATCTTCGTCAACGAGAACACGAAAGTCCTCGTCCAAGGACTCACGGGCGGGCAGGGTAAATACCACGGACTGCGCAACCGTGCCTACGGCACGAAGGTCGTCGCCGGGGTGACGCCGGGCAAGGGCGGAACCGACGTGGAGGGCATCCCCGTCTACAACAGCGTGGCCGAGGCCGTCGCCGCCACTGGGGCCAACGCCAGCTTCATCAGCGTGCCCCCCAAGGCGGCGTCGGCGGCCATCCTCGAAGCCGCCGCGGCCGGCGTCGGGTTCGTGGTTTGCATCACCGAAGGCATCCCCGCGCAGGACGAAGCCAGGGTGTTCAACCAGCTCCAACGTGACTTTCCCTCGACCCGTCTCTTGGGCCCCAACTGCCCTGGCATCATCTCGCCTGGGCGCTGCAATATTGGGATTACGGCCGGTGAGATTGCCTTGGCGCCGATGGCCGGAAAGCCCGCGGTGGGCATCGTCTCACGCAGCGGGACGCTCACTTACCAAGCTTTGTACGAACTCAAGCAGCTCGGCGTCGGCGTCACCACTTGTGTGGGCATCGGTGGAGATCCCGTTCCTGGCACCAACTTCGTCGACTGTCTTTCCGAATTCGAGAAGGACCCTGAGACGAAGGCCATCATCATGATTGGTGAGATTGGCGGCACTGGCGAAGAGGAGGCCGCCGAGTTCATCAAGGCCCACGTGACCAAGCCGATGAGCGCCTACATTGCCGGCGTGACCGCGCCGGCGGGCAAGAAGATGGGCCATGCCGGCGCCATCGTGTCGGGCGGGAAGGGCACGGCCCAAGGCAAGATGGACGCTCTCGCGACGGCTGGAGTCAAGATCGGTCTCAACCCGACCGAGGCCGGAGCGCTCATGGCCGAAATCGTCAAGGGGCTATAGAGGACTGGTGGTCCGGCCCGAGTCGGTGTGACAGGGTCGGTGTGACAAGCTACGCCGATGGACCTCGAACTCACCGGAAAGCGGGCCCTTGTCACCGGCGGCAGTCGGGGCATCGGCAAGGCCATTGCCCATCAACTCGCCTTGGAGGGGTGTTCCGTATGCATCACGGCGCGCGATCCCGATATGTTGCGAGCAACCGCGTCGGAGCTGTCCGCGGCCACCGGTCACCGGGTCGTGTGGAGTGCCGGAGACACGGCCGACGACGCTTCGGTGCGAGCGATTGTCGCGTCTTGCGTCGAGCAGCTCGGGGGCGTCGACATTCTGGTGAACTCGGCGGCCATGCCGGCCGGTCAGAGCGCACCGCCCAAATTGGCCGGCGTCACCGACGAAGCATTCTGGGGCGACGTCAACGTAAAGGTAATGGGCTATCTGCGGTGCGCCCGCGAAGTGGCGCCGATCATGGCCGCCCAAGGGTGGGGCCGGATCATCAACATCTCGGGGCTGGGCGCCCGCTCCGCCCACAGCATCATCGGGAGCATCCGCAACGTGGGCGTCTCCGCGCTTACGAAGAACCTGGCCGACGAACTCGGCCCATCCGGTATCAATGTGACCGTCGTGCACCCCGGTCTCACCCGGACGGAAAAGACCGCCGGTGTGGTCGCCGCGCAAGCCGAGCGATCGGGAGCCACACCCGATGCGGTCGAGCGCCAAATGGGCGCAGCGACGTCGATCGGGCGCATAATCGAATCCGACGAGGTGGCCTACGTCGTGGCCTTTCTCGCCTCCCCCAAGAGCGTTTCGATTACCGGCGACGCGATCGCCTGCGGTGGAGGTCAAAAGGGCGTCATCCATTACTGACAGCGATTCGAGTATCCACCCCGCAGCAACTGGCGCGTCGAAGGGCGTCACGCCGACCGTTCGGGTTAGCGTCACCGCCATGAAAGTAACGATCGATCCGATCGCTCAACTGGCCGCAGCCAAATGCCCTGAACGGGCCGTCACGGTCATCCAATAGTGGAAGGCCGCCATGACAAGGCCCGCGACGTGTGCGAGTCGCTGTTGGCCGGCGCCGGGGTGAGCGTGGGGGGCGCCGGTCCATGCGACATTCATGTCCACGACGAACGGCTTTGGGAGCGGCTGCTGCGCAACCGTGAACTCGGGTTGGCCGAGAGCTACATGGACGGTTGGTGGGACGTCGCCGCGCTCGACGAATTGGCCGGGCTGCTACTGAGTTCGCACATCGAAACCGCTATCCGTCCCACCCCGGCCCTTGCCTTCTTGGCTGCAAAAGGGGCAATCCAGAACCGCCAGACCGTAGGGCGCTCGCGGCGCAATGCCCGCGCTCATTACGATATCGGCAACGAACTTTACGAGCGCATGCTCGACAAACGCATGGTCTACAGCTGCGCATATTGGCACAACGCCACCGATCTTGAGGCGGCGCAAGAGGCCAAACTCGATCTAATCTGTCGCAAGTTGCACCTTGAGCCGGGCCTGCGGTTGCTTGATATCGGCTGCGGTTGGGGGGCCTTCAGCGAGTTTGCCGCGCAACGTTATGGGGTGTCGGTTGTCGGCCTGACGCCGGCCCGCGAACAGGCCCGGGTGGCCCGTCAACGCTGCGAAGGGTTGCCCGTCGAGATTTGCGAGATCGACTACCGCGAAATGATCGGCCAGTTCGATCGCATCACGTCGATAGGGATGATGGAGCACGTTGGCCCGCGGAATCTCCCCAAGTTTTTCGCCACCTGTGACCGCCTGCTCGCTCCGGGCGGCCTGATGTTGCACCACACGATCGGCTCGATCGAATCGAAGAATACTACCGATCGATTCTTCGACAAATACATATTTCCCGGCGGAGTCGTGCCCTCACTGGTGCAAATAAGCTCGGCGATCGAGGGCCGATTCGTGGTCGATGACCTCCACAGCTTCGGACCCGATTACGACCGCACTCTCATGGCGTGGCACGCCAACATCGAAGCGGCGTGGAGCGACCTACCCGACCGCTACGACGAGCGGTTTCGGCGGATGTGGCGTTATTACTTGCTCACGTCCGCCGGCGCCTTCCGCGTCAGAGACATGCAGCTGTGGCAGTTCGTGATGCGTCGCGTCGGTCGTGACGCGACGTACCAGTCAGTGCGTTAGCGCGGGCGGGAGCGAGGCGCAGCGGCGCGGCCGGACGGACGGGCCCAGCCCCCACCACCTGAACCTCGACGCGGGCCCGGCGCGGCGGCGCCCCGGTGACCTGAGGGCCGAGCGGAGGGGGCCGAACCGCGACCCGGCGCCTGAACCGGAACGATTCGCTCGGGGGGGGCAGTCACAAACACTCGCTCGCCGGGCGCCAATTCCGTCAACAACACGTGGTCGGAATCGACCCGGGTGATGGTCGGGGCGATGCCAGCCCGCTTGGTGAGGTCATTGACCTCGGCGCGTTGATCATCGGTCATTAGCGTAATGACGCAGCCCTCGTTGCCGGCTCGGGCGGTCCGGCCGGAACGGTGCAGATAGGCCTTGTGATCGGCCGGCGGATCGAAATGCACGACCAGCGCGACATCGTCGACGTGGATACCGCGAGCGGCGATATCGGTCGCCACCATGGTCGAAGCCGACCCATCGCTGAACATGGCCAAGTTGCGGGTGCGGTTGTTCTGGCTGAGGTTGCCGTGCATTTCGACGGCCGGTACACCGCTGCCGATCAGGGTCTTGGTGAGACGCTTCGCTCCGTGCTTGGTTCGGGTGAACACCATGAGGCGGCCCGGCGCGGCGGCGAGGTCACGCAGCACGTCGAAACGGTCATCGTGGCGCACATGCAACACGTGATGGGTCATTTTGACGTCGACGGCCTCGACCGGATCGACGCTACGCAGGATGGGGTCGTGCAAGTAACGGCGGACCAAGACGTCGACGCCATTGTCGAGAGTGGCCGAGAACAGCAGGCGCTGGCCGTCGTTGGGCGTTTGGTCGAGCAGTTTTTTGACGCTCGGCAGAAATCCCATATCGGCCATGTGATCGGCTTCATCGAGCACCGTGACTTCGATCGAATCGAGGCTCACGTGATTTCCGTTCACGTGATCGTCGAGACGACCCGGACAGGCGATCACGATATCGACGCCTTCGCGCAGTGCAGTGATCTGCGGACCGGGGCCAACTCCTCCGAAGACTGTCGTCGACCGCAGGGAGACCAGCTTGGCCAGGGGCGCGAGAACGGCGTTGATCTGGAGTGCGAGTTCTCGAGTGGGCACGAGGATGAGCGCACGGGGACGACCGCGGCGCCGGGGACGAAAATCCTGAGAAAGGCGAGTGAGGAGGGGCAGCACGAACGCGAGCGTCTTGCCCGATCCGGTTCGGCCCCGACCGAGCACGTCGCGCCCGGCGAGACAGTCCTTCATGGTGGCCGCCTGGATCGGGAATGGGGCTTCGATGCCGGCGGTCGCGAGGGCGCGCACCATGACATCAGGCACACCGAGTTGTGCAAATGAGGCGTCAAGATCGGGCTCTTCGCCCGTCGAGAACGACGCGAAGAGGTCAACCGGCCGGCCCGTTTTGGGGGCGTAGCGAGCGTTGTTGGAAGACGCCCTGCTGGGGCTGTGGTTGGGTCGAGCCAAGGCACTTGCGCCATTGCTACGGGGGGGTCGCGCGCCATCGGAGGCGCGACGAGGACGAGAAGAAGGGGAAACCATAAAGCTTTCTGCGGTTGTGTGCGACCAAGTCGTTCGCTGTTCCCAAATGTTCGGGATGCGTAACCGCCGAGCCGCCAGCTCAATTTGAGCCGAGGGTGCAAGTGTACTCCGAGATCGGTGAGGTGCGCGCCGTTATCAGAATGACCGGGCGTCACGGCGGATCGATCCGGAATATCGAACCCGTCAGCGACAAGACGTACAGCTCGCCGGCGTTGTCGACCCCGAAGCTCGTCGGCTGGTCAACATGGCGTCCAAGATTGCGCAGTGCCCCGTCGCGCATGCTCCACAAGCCGCCGTCGCAGAAGTCGGAGAACACGTACTGCCCCTGGAGGCCTGGCACCTTCGAACCTCGATAGACGAACCCTCCCGTGACCGAGCACCCCCCGTTGGCATGGGAGTACTCGTATACCGGATCGGTCAATGTCGAACTGGCTTTTCGGCCGCCGGCGAACGCGTGCAGCCCTTCTCGGTTGTTCCATCCGAAGTTGACCCCGGTCTTGTCGGCCGGGACCGCGTCGATCTCTTCGAAGGAGTCCTGTCCAACATCGCCAATCCAGACTGTCCGGGTCTTCTGGTCGATCGAGAAGCGCCATGGGTTGCGCATACCCATCGCCCATATCTCGGGCCGACCAGTCTTCGTGTTGCCCGCCGGGATGCCATAAGCCTTAGTGCCAGACGGACGCGGAACGATGCGCAAGATCTTGCCCAATAGGGCGCTCGGGCTTTGTCCGTTACCGCTCGGGTCGCCCCCGTTGCCACCGTCGCCGGTCCCAATCCACAACACGCCATCGCCATCAACCACGAGTTGGCCGCCGTTGTGGTTGGTGTACGGGTGAGTGATCTTGATCAGCAATCTGGGCTTCGTGAAGCGTTTATCGTCGAAGGAGTAGGAGCGGATCTCGGTCTGATCGAGCGTGTTGGTGAGGTCGACGTAGGCCGTTTTGGCGTCGACGCTGAAGGCGAGACCGAGCAGCCCCTGTTCGCTGTCGTGGTTCACCTGGTCGCGAACGTCTAGTAGCGACACTTTGTCATTCAAGCGGTGCACGATGCCGCGCTGTTCGACCACATACAGCGCCGTGTCACCCGTTCGGGCCACCAACCCGACCGGCCCTTCCGCGGTACCGACTCGGGTCAACCGCAACGCCGGACCGGCGGCGGTCGCGGCAGTCGCTTGCGCACCTAGAGCGACGGCTGCGACGAGCGCCGCCAGTCCTGCGCCTAACCGGCCAAACCAGCCAAATCCACCAACCCCACCGAACCGCCCGTCCGTGCCGAACGTCTTGCGAGCCGTGACCATGGCGTCATTCTGGTCGAGTCCATCCTGCCCCATGAGGACCAGATTGGTGTTCCCCCCTATGCTCGGACTCGCTACCCACCTAGACCGAACGAGGATCACGATGACCGACCGTGAATCATTCAACCGAGCCGTATCTGTCGCTCGCGAGTACAACCCGTACTCCGGGCAATTTCTCGAACACGAGTTCGAGGTGTACGACATCATGCGAGAGCATTTGCCGATCGCCCGCAGCGAGTCGGCGGGGGGACGATCGGGGTTGGGCGTGGAAGGCTCCTGGGTCCTCACCCGCTACGACGACTCGTGCGAGTTCCTGCAGAACGCGGCGACCTTCTCGAATCAAGTGTCCAGCTACCCGGTGCGGCCGTGGATCCCGCAGGCCATTGACCCCCCGGCGCATAGTGCTTACCGGCGCATCATGAACCCATGGTTCACCGTCGACGCCATGCGGCTGCTCGAACCCCATCTCGAGAAGTTCGCCGAGGAACTGGTCGACAAGATGCTGGAGAATGACGAATTCGACTTCGTGGCCGAGTTCGCCGACCCCTTTCCCACCGTGATCTTCTGCCAGCTCGCCGGATTCCCCCTGGAGGACTACCAGCAGATCATGGACTGGAAGAACACCCTGATGCACCCGTCCGACGGCCATTCGCGGGGCCGCGAACTCGCCGTCGCACTCGCCCGCGAGCTCGGGCTCGACGTCGGCGGCGACGCCTCGATCACTTCCGAAGTCGAACTCGCCGTGCGCGGCGAGGTCGGGCGGCGTATCTACGCCTATCTCGGCGCCCTCATCGACAAGCGGCGCGGTCAGCCCGAAGACGACATGATCAGTCGGCTGCTCGAAGCGTCGTACGAAGGCGAGCGGCCGCTCACGCAGGAAGAAATGGAAGACACGCTCTTCCTCTTTTACATGGCCGGCCTCGACACTGTCGCCTCCGCGCTGGGGCTCATTGTGCAGACCTTCGCGAGCGATCCGGTCAAGCGACATGAATTCATCGCCCTCATGGACGATCCCGAGAAGGCCTCGGTGGCCGTTGAGGAGTTGGTTCGCTATCACGCGATCGTGCTGCTCCCCCGGCGGGTCACCGATGACGTCTCGTTCCACGGAGCCGAGTTTCGTGACGGCGACACGGCCTTATGCCCCACCATGGCGGCGAATCGAGACGCTGCGGAGTTCGAAAACCCGCACGAGCTCGTCTATGACCGCGCCCCGAATCGCCACATAGGATTCGGGCTGGGGCCGCACCGCTGCATCGGCATCCACCTGGCCCGCCGCGAGCTGCGCATCGGGCTGCAGGTCTTTCATCGCAAGCTGCCCGACTACGAACTGAACCCGAACGCCAAGATCGAAGCGTTCGGCGGCATGAAGGGACTGGCCGCCCTACCGCTCAAGAAATCGTGATGAAGGTTCACCTCGACTCGAGCATGTGTCAGGGGCACGGGCAGTGCAACATGTCGGCCCCTGACATGTTCATCTTCGACGAGCAGGGTTTTGCTGTGCTGGTGAGTGAAGACGTTCCGTCCGGGCGCGAAGCGGCGGTAAGTCTCGCGGTGGTGCGTTGTCCCGAACGGGCGATCACGACGTCACCCTGACCCGCTGCTCGACCCCGTCGCACACGCCCGTCCAGCGTCTTTCGATGCGACCGTCGACACATTGCGCGTCCGCATCAATCACCTCGTCGGAGTAGCCGCGCCATGACCGATGACCGGCTGAACTTGGCCCGGAAGCTCACGGCCGAGGCGCTCGGGACTGCCCTTCTCATCGTGGCCGTCATCGGTTCGGGGATCATGGCGCAACGCCTCTCGCCCCACGACGTCGGCTTGCAGCTGCTCGAGAACGCCGCAGCCACGGCCGGGGCGCTCATCGGCCTGATCCTCATGTTCGGACCAATCTCGGGCGCCCACTTCAACCCCGCAGTCACCCTTTCGTTTCGCATCCTTGACAAGCTGCCCACCCGCGAGGCCGTGGGCTTTGTCGGCGCTCAAGTCTTCGGAGGCTGTGTCGGGACCGTGATCGCCAATCTCATGTTCGATCTCCCGGCGATCACCCTCTCGACCAAGACACGTTCGGCGGGCGCCCTTTGGCTGTCCGAAGCCGTGGCCACCGGCGGCCTTCTCCTTCTCATCCACGGTATCGTCCGGTCGGGCCGAAGTTCGGTGGTGCCGTTCGCAGTAGGGGCCTGGATCGGCGGGGCGTACTGGTTCACCTCGTCGACATCGTTCGCCAACCCCGCCGTGACCATCGCCCGCATGCTCTCAAACACGTTCGCCGGTATAAAACCGGCTTCGGCACCGATGTTCATCGTCATGCAAGTCGTCGGCGCAGCCGTCGCAGTGCCCCTCATTCGATTTCTCTATCCCCGTCATTCCTAGAATTATCGTTTGAGGAGCGCGAGCAGCGGGAAGATCGTCATGGCAATACCCGCGACCGACGTGGCCACGAGCGATGCCCATCCCGAGCGGAACTGACCCATCGAACGCGATCGGGCCAATATGATGATGAGCAGAATCAACGGTGGAGCGGTTAGTCCGTTGAACAACGCGGCAAAGTACAGGGCTCGGATCGGATTCACACCGAAGCCCACCAACCCTAGACCAACGGCCATCGATCCGATGATTACGGCATAGAAACCGGGAGCATCCTTCATACGCCGGCTCAGTCCTTCGTTCCATTCGAGCGCCTCAGAGACCGCATACGCGGTAGAAGCGGCGAGCACCGGGACTGCGAGCAGTCCGAGCCCCACGATCCCTACTGCGAAAAGGATCTTGGCGAAGCTCCCGGCGAGAGGCTCGAGTGCTTTGGCGGCTTGCTCGGCGGTCTCGATGTTGATCGAACCTTTCGCTCCCAACGTCACCGCGGCGGTGCACATTATGGCGAACATGGCGCCGACCCCCGACAGCATCCCTGCCCATACGTCGAGGCGCATCGCTATCACGTGCGGTCGATCGAGTGGCGCGTCCGGGCGATCCTCGCGTTCTTCCACTTCTTCTGATGCTTGCCAGAAGAACAGGTATGGCGACACGGTGGTACCCGCAACCGCGATTAAAGCGATCATGGTCGTGGACGTGAATCGGAAACGGGGAACGAACGTGCGGGCGACGACCGTTGACCAATTGACGTGCACGACACCGAGCACCAAAACGTACGCCACCAATGACAAGGCGAACCATCGCAAGACTCGTGAATAGCGGTGATAGGGCACGACCACTTCGGCCAATGCCATACTTAGCGCGAACAGCACTACACCGGCGCCGGCCGGCACCGGAACAAGGAGTCGCAACGCGGCCCCCATGGAGGCCAAGTCAGCAGCGATGTTCAGGGTGTTGGCCGAGGCGACGAGCAGTACCGCGCCGACCAACACCCAACGGGGGAATCGTTCACGGATCAACGTTCCCAGGCCTTTGCCTGTCACCAAGCCCAGGCGGGCCGACGACTCCTGTACTCCCACGGCCAACGGCAACAGGAACGGGGCCATCCACAACAGCGACAGGCCTTGGGCGGCACCGACCTGGGAGTAGGTGGCAATACCCGACGGGTCATCATCGGCCGCACCCGTGACGATCCCCGGCCCGAGGCGTTTGAAGTAGCCGTGACCCCTCATCGACGTTCGTCGTTGATGATGCTTCCGCTTTGTTTTCGGACCTTCTGACACGGTTACCCATCCTTCCCCAAGAATGGCGATCGAAACCACCGCTAAAAAAGTGAATTCCCGTCGCGACACATCCCAGGGTCAGAACAGGTACTTGCGGACCGTCACGCTCAGAAACTCAATGCCGATCACGATCAGGAAGAGCGAGATGACGATGGCCGCGACGGCGTAGAGCGACAGACGCGGAACCAGCGAGTAGTTCTGAAACACCATGGCCCGGTCAGGTCCAGGGTGGCGATCACTAAATCGATGCCACGGAGCACATGCTGAGGACCGGACGCCCCCGAAAAGCTTTTCCAAATGCCGCGAATTTCCAGACTCATGTCATCCTCGCTTCGCCACCGCGCACCGGCCTGCGGCCGGGCGCGGGGACCCCGTCGAAGCTGCGAGTTACATGTTGTTCTCTGGTCGCTGCGCCCGCCGTTTCGGATGCGCCTGCACTTCGGTGCTCGTTCATGTCAGCGCCACCCGCTTGTTGAGGCGGAGGAAGGCGGTATCCATGAGGACGCCCACGCCACCGATGAGGATGATGGCGGCGATGACACGGGCGAGATTCGAGGCGTTGTGGGCGTCCCAAACGAAGAACCCGATCCCGGATGAGCCCGAGAGATCTCCACCGCCACGATCACCATCCATGACACGCCCACCATCCATGACACGCCCATCGACAGGCGGCCCAGGCCTTTGGGGCTGTGTCGAACACCTTCGCCGGCACAAGACCGTCTTCGGCGCCGATGTTCATGTCAAGCAAGTCGTCGGCGTAGCAGTCGCGGTTCCGCTCATTCGATTCCTGTATCGAGTCATTCCTAAAAGCGAAGGACAAAGCTTCATGAAACGGAACGAAAACTTTCAACTCGGACGCCGTGCCGTGTCTGACCGGCGACCGTGCGTACTGTTCCTGTGCGTGCACAACGCCGTCCGCTTTCGCGCGTGGTTGTCGATGTCGACGGGATCGGCATCTTGCACGCCGATCTGCCGAGTGCCATCGCCCACGATCTCGTCCCGGAGGCCCGCGTACAGGTGGGGCTTGCTACCAACGAGGCCATCGTCGTGAGGCGGCCGTGACCCTTGGGCCCTGCTCGTTCGACGCCAGCTGTCGGTTTCGATTCGGTCGCGCTCACAGAAAAGCGCTTCAGCGGAAGCGCTTTGTGAACCGCTTCACAAGCCCTCCCGTCCTTCATCTCAAGGCTTCACTGCGGGGCACAATCTGCGGCGCGACCCTGGAACTTCGTCGTTTGGTCGATTCACGCCCTCCTGAGCACCGCCGGGCAGCTCGCCGCCAGCGAGAAGAGGATCGCATGGATCCGTTCGGCACTGAGACGGGCCGAGCCGACAAGCGATGACGTCGCCGCAGCGATGGAGGAACCTGTCAGATTCAACTCGACAGCCGGAGCGTCGCTCAACGAGAGGCCGTCACCCCAACGACGCTGAAAGGGCCGCGGCATCCGCCATGAGCGGGTCGCACGGTGCGGGCCCGACCAGGGTCGCCTTGGTGTTCGAGGAGAGCTGCCAGCTGAGCAGACACGTGGTTACGGTGAGGTCGCGTCCCTGCACCACCATTTTCGCCATTCGCGATGTCCGCCATGCGGGGTTCGGCCCGATCTTGGACTTTGAGAGCTCGTCGCCGGCGAAGATCGGGGGCCCTGCGGGATCGAAGCCGCCACCGGACTCGATCGTCAACGTTCGGCCACCCGCACCAGCGTTACAACTCAACGATTCGAACCCGATCTTGGGTATAGCGCCTCTGGCGATCACTACACGCGGAGAAACCGCCGGCGCACGCAAGCTCACTTTCGAACCATCCGAAGTGATGACGATCTTCCGCGCTACGGCGAGAGCAGCGCTTCGGTCGCTTCCAGCGGCCGTGACCGTTACCTGGAGACCTTTGCTCCACCAATCACCCGCGGCGATGCCCATCGCGAGTTGAAGCCTCATTTGCGGTCGGCCGACACCTACGTCGACGAGCGTGGCGTTCTTCGCTTCGCTCTCGCTCACTTCTCGATCGGCCGGGGCGGCCTCGACCGTCGCAAGCACGAGACGACTCCAGCGATTGGCAACGATCCGGCGATTGGCAACGATCCGCTTCCCGAACAACGCATAGGCGGCCGGGCGACCGTCGACACTCCCTGCGCTACAGCGGGCCTGCGACCACGTCGACGGGAGCTTCGACAAATCCACGCCGCCCGGAGAAGTGCCGAGCTGTGCCAGTGCGCTGCTCTTCGACGAAATCGTTCCGAAGACTGCCATCGCAACGACCGCGAACAGACACGCCGCCCGATGATCAACCATGACCGCATCGTACATTCGCCGCCTTGCCCGGTTAGAGCAGGTGCTTGCGGACGGTAACGCTCAGAAACTCGATGGCGATCACGATCAGGAAGAGCGAGACGACGATTGCCGCGACGGTTCGGTATTCCAGCATTCCGATTGTCTCGTCGAGAACCCGGCCGACACCGCCGGCACCCACGAGGCCGAGAATCGACGAGGACCGGATGTTCACATCGAGGGCATAGAAAGCATGACCCACCACCGCGGGCACAATCTGCGGAGAGACCCCGGAGCCGGTCTCCTGAAACTGCGTCGCCCCGGTCGATCTCACGCCCTCCTGAGGGCCGCCGGGCAGCGCCTCGAGGCTGTCGGCGAGGAGCTTGCCCATGAAACCGAACGTTGCGATGGTGAGCGCCGCCGCCCCCGGTACCGGTCCTAGGCCGATGGCGGACACGAACAGCAAGACGATCACCAGTTCGGGAATGGAACGGATGAGCACCTGCACGAAACGAGCGATGATAGACACCATCCGACTCGGAGCCGTGTTGCGCGCGACCAGGAACGCGTAGGGGATGGCCAACAGAATTCCGCGGAACGTCGCGGCCATGGCGAGGGCCAGCGTTTCACGAAGGCCTTGGAACAGCGCAGACTTGTGGGTGTGGAGTCAGGTGGCAGAAACCGGTGCACGATGCCGCTCGATTTCCACATGGCCCGCCCGAAGCTGGCTGGGTTCAGGTTGACTTCGCCGCCCTGTCGGAGATAGCCATCCATGCGTCGCGGTTGCGGGCATGAGGCCGCAGCATCGAGATGGCGGACCCAGCGACGGTGGAGGCTCCCGTCGTTCGGTTCGGTCCGGATGACCTCGTGACCGCCTCCCATCGCCTACCGGTCTCGAGCCAGACGGTGAGTGCCTGGACGAATTGCTCGCCATCGGCCAACGCGGCCGAGAAGCAGGCGAGGGGCACGCCCGCCGCGGCGTTGGCCGAACCGTCCAAAGGATCGACCACCAAGGTGAATCGAGAAGCCCGGTCGACGAATCCGACTTCCTCCGACAAGATGTTCACACCAAACGGGGCCGTGGCATCGACGATGGCGGACTCGACTAGGAGATCGATGCGCATGGTCGGTGTCCCGTCGGCGCCCTGCATCACGACCTCCTCCAACTCACGACGACTGTGGGCGCCGAGCGCGGCGTCATGGGCCCGCTGCGCCGCGCCAGCAGCCGCTTCGAAGACAGGGTGCAGGGGCAATTGCGATCACACCCGGATGAGTTGTTCGAGCGGCGCCCGGTGGACTTCCCACACCGTCGGCCAATGCCCGTCGAATCGACACAGCACCAGATCGGCCCGCCGCCCCGCTTCGAGCCGGCCTCGGTCGGTGAGGCCCGTCATGGCCGCCGGCCCGTCGGTGACGAGACGCACGGCACCCGGAAGCGTCGCCGCTTTCCGCTCGGCAAGAAGGAACACCGCGGCCATCAGCGTCGCCGGCTGATAGTCCGACGACAGGACGGAACACAAGCCGAGGCGCACGAGTAGCTCGGCGGCCACGTTGCCCGAATGAGAGCCGCCCCCCAAGACGTTGGGTGCGCCCATCACCGTCGGAAGTCCTCGGTCGAACGCGCCGCGCGCCGCCTCGACTGTGGTCGGAAATTCGGCGATGGCGGCCGGCCAGGTCATCGGTTCGGCGATGTCATTCGCGTCGACCGGATCGTGGACGAGCAGCCGGATGCGTGCTGCGGAGGCTTGGAAACGGAGCCAGGTCAGTGACAGGCTGCGTACTTCGAGGTGCGTATCGCGCTCCGCGATCTTCTCGGCCAGCGCCTCATCGATCTTGTCGGGCTGGTACTTCCCGCTCCCGGCCATCCATTTTCGAAAGTGCTCGACGTCGCGATATTGACCTTGACCCGGGGTGTGATCCTCGAACGAAACGAGTGGTCGCGGATCCGTCGGGTCGGGGTGGCGGGCCAGCCGTTCGGCGAGCGCCAGGTAGCCATTCGGGTCAAGGGCGTCGAGGCGGTAGAGGATGCGATGATCCACCAGGGCATCGTCGGCCTGGGCGCGGCACTGGAGCGCCCTGACGGATTCTTCGGCCAGCCGAATCGTGCGCCCGTGGCGTTCGTCCTCTTCGTAGCCCACCCCGTGAAAGATCGTCGTGACGCCCGCGCTGCGGACCCGGGCTTCGAAAGACCGCAAGGCGAAGTCGACCGGAAACGTGACTCCGGGTCGCGGGGAAAGCTCCTTTTCCAGGCCATCGCTGTGCGAGTCGATCAGCCCAGGCAGGCAGAAGGCCCCTCGACCGTCGAGCGATCCGGGCCGATGAGGTGCGCCCTCGGCGATGTCGATGATCATCCCGTCCTCGACGACGATGGTTGCGTTCTCGACGATGCGATCGGGCAGCACGGCCCGTACCGCATGAATGCCGGTGGTCATCTCGAGGTCTCCTTGTTCGACGGGGCGAGTCGGCGCCTCGACCGAGCCGTTCGAGAAGGTCATCTGGCGGCCCTTCGGCAACAACCCGGCCGCGGTCGAGAACGACCACCCGCGAGGCGAGACGGCGCATGGCATCGAGATCGTGAAAGACGTCGAGATCGTGAAAGACGCCTAGTACCGCGACACCACGCCTCGCGAGATCGGCGATCAGGTCGAGAACCCGTTCCCGGTTCGCCGGGTCGAGGGCCGAGACCGGTTCATCGAGAAGCAGCAGCCGAGGCACAGCGATCGTCCCGGCGGCGAGATTCACCCGCTGTTTCTCGCCCCCCGAGAGCAGCGAGGCGTAGCTGCCCCAAAGATCCTCTTCGATGGCCACTCGCCGCAATGCCGCAGCGGCGGCCTCCCGAGCGGCGTCGGGCTCCATGCCTCGGCGGACGCCGGCTAGAGCGACTACCTCGAACGTAGATCTTCGCGGTTCCGGTCGGAGGAACTGCGAGACGTAGCCCAGGTCGCGTTCGCGGCAATCGGCTACTTCGTGGTCTTCCAGTCCGGCGAGGTCGACGGTTTCACCATTGGCCTGGCGTAGCCACACCTGCCCGGTCGTGGGTAGGTAGGTGCGGAACACGCATTTCAGAAGTGAAGACTCGCCCGCCCCGCTGCCCCCGGCGAGCGCGACATGCTCGCCGGCGTGCACCTCGAGACTCACGCCATCGAGCCCTCGGATCTCGCGACCGCCGAGATTGTGGAGCGTGAATCGCTTCACCAGTCCTCGCACCGACAGTACGGCATCGCCTGTCTGGCCATCCAAAACAACGCTCCTCATGCTCTAGCCGCGGCCACGAGGCGTTGGCTATACGGGTGCTGGGGATCCTCGAGCAGCTGATCGGTGAGCCCGGATTCGACGATCCGGCCATGATGCATGACCACCACCCGTCGGGTGAGCTGCTCGATGACCCCAAAGTCACGGGAGACGACGAGGGCCGCAATCCGCGTCTCCTCCAACAAGCTACGGATCAGATCCAAGACACCGGCCGCAACGGAGGCATCGAGATCGGTGGTGGGTTCGTCGAGGAGCACGACGGGCGGCCAGTTGGCCAACGCTTTGGCCAACTGGACGCGCTGTCGCATCCCCCCGAGAACGTGCGTACCGGGTCGTCCATTCGTGAAAGCGGCACTTCGACCCGGGCCAGCAGTTCCGACGCACGAGCGCGGATCCTGCCGAAATGACGCCATCCTGCGGCCGTCAGTGCTGCCGCGATGTTGCCGCCCGCACTGACCCGGAGATCGAGGCCCTCCGACGGATCCTGATACACGATGGCGAGATCATTGACTCGAAGGGCTCGCGTGACCGACGCGTCGAGGCTCAGAATATCGTGCACGTCCTGCGGGATGGGCTGGATTGCCGCCACGCGGCGGTTGCACCAGTCCGAATCGCTGCACGCCCAAAGGTCCACTCCGGGAATGTGAATGAGGAACGACACCTCGCTGGCGCAGCGCCAACACCGCGCGCCCTCGGTTCGCTCGACCTCGAACGCGACGTCCTCGAACGTGAGCGGTTCGACGTCGGTATGGGGCGGAATGGCGTAAATGCGCTTCTCCCGGCCGGCGCCGAACAGCGACAGAAACGAGGCCTGGTGAAGCTTCGGACAATCCCAGCGCGGGATCGGGGTGGTGGCGATCACGTAGCGGCCTCCGACAAGACAGGGGTAGCCCGTCGTTTGCGTGATGACGCCGTGGCGCACGAGGTCTTCGTAGAGGCTGACCCACATCTTGGAGTAGTCGGCTTCACCGTGCATCCGCGCCAACTCGGTCATGTCGCGCTCCACCGACCGCAAGGGTTCGGGCACCGGCACCTGCAAAACGAGCACCTGTCCGTCGCTGAGGTCGTCTTCGGGCACGCGGTGACGGGTCTGGATGATGGTGGCCTCGCGTGCATCGGTGGTGGTCTCGACCCCGGTCGTGTCGACGATGAGGCGTCGGAGATTGGCCGCATTGACGCCGGCGTCCTCGCCTTGGTCGATCACCTTCAGTACATCTGTCGGGCCGATGATGCCCAACGTGATCTGCAAGCCGCCCGAACCCCAACCGCGAGCTACCGGCATCTCGCGGCTGCCGAACGGAACCTGATAACCGGGCACGGCGACGGCGGTGAGCACAGCCCGTCGGATCTCCCGCTTCGAGCCTTCGTCGAGAAAAGCAAAGCCGTAGGCGTTACTGTCAGCGCGCCCGTCGAGGAGTTCGGCGATCGAACTCACGGCGGCACCTCGGAGACCTGATGCGTAGAGGCGACGCGCTTCACCGGTTCATCAACGACTCCGGTTTTTCGGGGCGCGGCCGCCCGCACCGCCGCTTTCCGCTCGATCATCGAGCGGAAAGTCACATTGTGCGGCAGCTTCAGGTGCTCGAGAAATCCGGACGCATCAAGGCCATCGGTAGTGAGAAGAACCGACTGTTCCAGACTGGATCGGCCCCCATCACGCGTCACCGAAATGTCGAGGTTGGCCATAGCGATGGCCTTGCGTTCGTTGTGACCCATACACAGGCCGTAGCCCACATCGAACGCGCTACGGTCCTCGTCGATGCCGTCGAGATCTTCGATGGCCTCGACCTCCGTCACTCGGACGAACCCGATGTCGATGGGCACGTCCGTGACCGGGCTCTTCACACGCACCGGCAGGCGCCCATGGCGGACCTCGCCGAGCGTGACCTCGTGCAGGTAGGTGTCAGGACCGAGGACGTTTCGGTACCAGAGGTTCACCAGCGCGCCGGTCTCGGCTCGGGCCATAGTGGAGAGTCGCGCCGACCGAGGTACGCCCGGACGCGTGGGCTGCCGGGTGATGTCGAAGGGTTCGGGGTCATCGACTCGGCGGCGATCAACCGCCAGTCCTTGTTCGCGCAAGACATCGAGGAGCCGTTCCACCGGACCGCCGCCCCCGTCGAAAGGGGCTTCGACATGATCGCGCCGGTCTGTGGACTGGGTCGCGAGAGTGGTGGCTTCGCCCTGCGCGGCCGATTCGGAGGATCGATCGAGCAGACGGCCGACGTAGTCGAGAGTGCGGCCGAGCAGCTGGGGGCCGGGAGGGTTGCGGTAGGCGGGCACGATGCGCCGCAGCGGTACGAGGTCATCGGCGCTCACCGGCTCGCTGTAGGCGAGTCGCACAAGGGTGGAACGAAAAGAGCGGACCAGCTGGCTCGCTTCGATCACATCACCTTCGGCCTGGCGCAGCGCCCGGGCGGCAACTTCGGGGGCCCAAAGCCCGCCCTCACCCATGACCCGATCGACCGCCAGGCGCAGCCGTTCGGTGATCTGATCAAGACCGAGCCAGCGGCTGTCCCCCACCAGTCGCTTTCGACGCACGAGCGCCTCGGCCGCCGAGATGGCCTCGAGCCCGCCCTTGGCTGCCACATACCCCATCAGCGGGTGAAGCCCAGGGCCGAGATCTGGGTGCTGCGCGGGAGCGTCGCGATACGCCCGTCAGCGGTGATGAGATGAGTGTCGATACCCGCGGGAAACTCCGCGTTGACGTCCATCAGGGCGGCGATGACCCGGGCCGGCACGCCCCGCACCGACAACGTTCGGGTGCCGTCGATACCCGGCCCCTGCAGCGTCAGGGCAAGGGCGTCGGGGCCGGCGAAACCATCGAGGTCGAGATCGTCACACGCAAGACACAGGCGGGCGCCGTCTTCGGGTTGAAGAGCCGTGCCGCGCCGTAGAGCTCGCACCTCACTGGGTTCAATCCCAACGGGCGCCACGACAATCGCCGCTTCCGACGGAACCACTATGCGAGCGTCGGTGGCCGCGGCCAGCACCCGGGCCCAGTCCACGGTGGTAGGGCCGATCGCCGCTACTGCGACTTCGACATCGGCCAACGCCAAGGCGGGCAGGAGCACAGTAGAAACCGACAGCGTGGGGCGCATTGCCAGTCTCCCAATCCGCCCCGGGTGCGCGGCCGTGTCGAGAAGGACCCGAAAGACGTGATGGGCGTCATGGGGACCCAAGCGACTCTCGGCGGCGAGCGCTCCGATCCGGCTGCCCGCCGCCAACCGGCCGAGTCGATCCTGCACCACGTTCGCGCTCATGTCAGTTCTCGTCCCCGTCGAGACCTTCGAACCGGACCTCAGTGGCGCTCAGCGCATGTCGCTCCAAGACTGCCTCTCGGTCGAGTTCGAGTTCGGTGCGCCGGCACAGCTCGTCGACGGCCCCGCTATACGCTCCGTCGGACTCGACCTCCGCGTCGAGCACGGCTGCGGCCAAGGCGGCATCAGCGTCCTCGCCCAGGCGCATCGACCAACCCCGACAACCCCGGTGCTCGATGTCGGCCCGAGAGACCAGGATCTCGCCGAGACAGAACCGTGAATGCTCCACCGGTTCCCGGACTTGATACATCACGAGACCAACCTCGGGGCCGGCCACGAGAACCGGGCTCGGCGCGTCGGCGAGGCACTGATCGGCCAGCTCGATCAGCGCGGCCGGGGCTGCTGCGGCTAGCAGTTCGATCCGGCGGTGGCGGGGCAGGGCAGGGTTCGCGAATGCGGTGGTCGCGGTCATGGCGACATCGAACTCGACGATCTTGGCGAGCAGTTGGCTTCAAAGCGACGGGAATGCGAACGCCGCCCGAACGTTCGGATCGCCGACACCAGACAGGTCAATAGGGGCTCGCGATCGCGAGTGACGATCCCGTGGCGGCGGTCAGTTCGAGGTCAAGCAGCTCGGCGATGGTCGCGCCCCAGTCGGCCATTCCCGGTCGGCGCTGGCCGAGTTCGCCACCGATGCGGGTGGCCGCTCCGTGGCCGCCTGCGACGATGGCCAATTGCGACGCCGTACTCGGACCCCCGTGAACCCCACGGCGATGCTCCTCGACGGTCCCGAACCAGCTCCCCGGGGGCAGCCATACCGACCGCAGGCCCGGCCCATGCTGGCGGCAGCCCATCAATTCGGGGCGCCGCCTCAGCCAGTCGTCGACCTTTGGCGCATGCCCACCCACGAACGCCATGGCCCCGTTGCGCACGACGGTGGCCGGTAGCCGCGCCACTTGACGGCGTCGGCCAGGTCGAACGGGGTCAATGTCAGCACCGGTTCCTCGTCGTGATCGCTGAGGACGCACAATACGACGTCGCCCCAACGCCGTTCAAGTCTTTCGACGAGGCGGCCGATCTCGCAGTCAACCCCGATGATTGCGTCTTGGGCGACACCGCTGTCGGGCCCGGCTTCCTCGCCGGCTGTCGCAACACCCGAGAATTGCCCAAGGACGAAGTCCACGTCGTCGCCGATGGCATGGAGAAGGCGCATGCCCACTTCGGCGTCCTGTGCGCAACCCCGCTCGTCCAGACGGGTGCTCGGCGAGAAGCGCGCTTTGCTCGGCCAATGGGCCTCGGCCCGCTCAGCCGCCAGCAATGGCACCAAATGACTGTCCGCCAGCACCGCCACCATTCGCCGGCCCGCCTGCCAGCCGATGTCGAACAACGTCGGCACCGTCGATGTTTGGGTCCACGCGGGTAGAGACTCCTCGCCGACGATGACGGAGTCGGCGTAGATCCCATGGCGCGCGGGACCCGTGGCGGTTACGAGTGTGAGCATGTTAGGGCACGTCGAAGCGGCCAGAACAGCTTGACCGCCGTCAGGGCGCCAAGCCCCCCGATGAGCCAGTTCCCAGAGCCGTGGCGTGAGTTCGCGCTCGAAGCGGTGCAGGGGGAAGCCGCTGATGACAAGAGTCACGACGAGCGGGCGACGACGCGGAGAAAAGTGGACGGCACAGCCACTTGTACCAAGCCGAAGACCGGATGCAAAGCCATCCGATCCAATGAGAGGAACTGTTCACCGCGTGTTCGTCGTGGCGCCCGAGAGACGCCACCTTCGCGATTTTGAAGCCACCGATGATTCGCCCGTGTCCAGCCCCACGGAACCCGTCGAGTATCGTGTCGGGGTGGCGCACGGGCGCAGGGACTTCGAATTCGAGCACGAGTTGATTGACCAGAAGGTCACGCAGCTGTTCTCGTTGGTCGCAGAAGGCGTGGCCGGCACCACCGACGCGCTCCTGGCTGGCGATGTGGCTTCGGCCCGAGCACTTATCTCGCGTGACCGCCAGGTCGACGATTTGTACCGTGACATCGAAGCCATCGTGCAGCGCCGCTTTGCGCTACAAACCCCACTGGCCAACGACCTCCGCTACTTCTTGACGGTGTTACGAATCGTGCCCGAACTCGAACGATCGGGTGATCTGGTCGAGCACATCGCCCAACGCGCGGCCCGCAACCTTTGCGCCGACCTCTCTCCTCGCTTGCGAGGTCTGCTGGAGCGCATGGGCGGGGTGACCGCAGAGATGTGGAGGACCGCAGCCCTGGCGTACGCGAGCCGCGACGGCCATGGCGTCGACCGATTGCGGACCCGCGACGACGAACTCGATTCACTGCACGTCAGCTTGATGACCGACATCGCCACTGCCGGCCTGCCCATGACGGTGGCTATCGACCTCGTGTTGGTCGGGCGGTTCTACGAGCGCCTAGGAGATCATGCCGTGAACGTGTCCAACCGCGTGCACTATCTCGCCTTCGGGTCACCCGCCCCGCCTGAGAACTCAGCCAACGCGCCCGGCGAATCCTTCTGAGCCACTTCTGAAATAAGCGGCTTTTTTGCAGCCGTTCACCCATTGTTCACCGTTTGCTCATCCACGGGCCAACGGGGCGCGAAACACTCAGGCCCGTGAGTGCCACAACCGCGGTCAGCGCACCGACGCCGGCCGACGACTCACCGAATGACACGCCGCGGCCACTCGTCGTACCGGTGTCTCGAGCGGACCGGATATTTCGAGGGGTGACCACGGCCGCGGCGATGGCCAGCCTCGTCGTCATGGGGCTCATCGCCATCTTCTTGTTCGTCAAGGCCTGGCCGGCCATGCATCAGGCCGGATGGCATTTCTTCACCAGGTTCCAATGGGATCCGGACGGCGCGCCCGCGCTGTACGGGGTGGCGTCGGCCGTCTATGGAACCGTCGTCATCGCAATAATCGCCTTGGTTGTCGCTCTGCCGATCTCGATCGGCACCGCGCTCTACATCAATGAGTACGCGCCGCGTCGGGCCCAGCGCATCCTCGTCTCGCTGGTCGATCTGCTTGCCGCCATCCCCAGTGTGGTCTTCGGACTGTGGGGGCGCGACGTGTTGAACAAGCCGTTGTCGGACATCTCGGCGTTTCTCTACAAGTACTTCCGCTTCGTTCCGATCTTCCACACCAAAGCGCTGTTCTTCGGCAACTCATTCTTCGTGTGCGGCATCGTGCTGGCCCTGATGATCGTGCCCATCATCACTGCGATCAGCCGCGCGGTGATGGCCGAGGTGCCCCGCCCCTACTGCGAGGCCGCGTTGGCGCTCGGTGGTACCAAGGCGGGCATGATCAAGGAGGTCATCTTTCCCTTCAGCAAGGGTGGACTGGTGGGCGCCGCGATGCTCGGCCTCGGGCGGGCTTTGGGCGAGACGATCGCCGTTGCCCTGATCCTGTCGATCAACGGAAACATCATGACCAACATCCTGGCGCCCGGCGGTAGCGCCATCGCCGGTCTCATTGCGGTGAAGTTCGGTGAGGCGAGTGTGAATGGCCGCAGCGCCCTGCTGGGGGCCGGTCTCGTTCTCTTCTTGCTGACCCTCGTCGTGAACCTGGTGGCGCGACTCGTCGTAACCAGAAGCCGGCCCCCGAAAGGAGCCACCAAGTGAGCACAGCATCGGTTTCGGGCGCGCCGCGCCGACCCCGAACCTTCGGCCGCCGCGAAGCCACGGAACTGATCGCGCCGCTGGCCATCGCCGGCGTGGTGACCACGGTTCTGTTTGCGATTACCCCGTTGGCGGGCCCGGTCGGGTTCGTAATAGTCATGTATTCGCTGTTCATAGCGCAGTACTACTGGTATGCCCGTCGGACACACGGTGTGAAGGCCGGCGTCGACCGCGCGGTCACCGTCGTCATCTCGTCGGCCGCCGCCTTCACCATCTTGCCGTTGGTGTTCATCATGGGTTTCGTCGTCGCGAAAGGGGCAAAGTCCCTGACGTGGGGCTTCTTTCACCACACCATGGAGGGCGTCGCACCGGGTGCACCGGCCTCGGCCGGCGGAGCTTTCCATGCCATCATCGGAACGCTGATCCAGGTCGCGCTGGCGACGTTCATCTGCGTGCCGTTCGGCGTTTTGACCGCGGTCTATCTCCAGGAGGTCCGGGGCCGCTTCGTTCCGCTTGTTCGGGTGATCGTCGACGCCATGTCGGGCCTTCCTTCGATCGTCGCCGGCCTGTTCATCTTCGCCGTATGGGTGGTCGGGCTGGGCCAGGGCTTCTCGGGTCTCGCCGCTTCCCTGGCTCTCGGGGTGCTGATGCTGCCGACCGTCGCCCGTACGACGGAAGAGATGCTCAAGCTCGTCGATCCCTCGCTGCGGGAGGCGTCAACCGCACTTGGTGCCCCGCAGTGGCGCACGGTGTTGCGGGTCGTGTTGCCCACAGCGCGCAGCGGCATCATCACCGCGGTGATTCTCGGCATCGCCCGCATCGCCGGCGAAACGGCCCCGCTCCTCATGACGTCGTTCGGCAACGACCGGGCCAACCCGACCAAGACGCTGAGCGAACCGCAGGAATCGCTTCCCCTTTTCATTTACCGCCAGATCACCAGCTCTCAGGGTGCTTCCGTCGACCGGGCCTGGTCGGCCGCACTCGTGCTGGTGGCCATTGTCCTCGTCCTGTTCGTTGTCGCCCGCGTGCTGGGCCGCACCCGCCCCGCAAAGTGAAATCGCCTAACCGCCCGAAGGAGCACCTCGTGTCCATAACCATGTCGCCCGCCCACAACATAGAGTCCGCCGCTGTGAACGAGCGCACCGTCGACGCCGCCCTACGGGCCGAGGGCATCTCGTGCTGGTTCGGCAAGCGGAAAGTTCTCGAAGATGTCAACCTGGTCATGGAGCGCAATACCGTCGTCGCGCTCATCGGGCCGTCCGGGTGCGGCAAGTCGACGTTCCTGCGCACTTTGAACCGGATGCACGAACTGACACCGACAGCCGCGCTGGCCGGTGCGGTGTACCTCAACGATGTCGACATTTACGGCCCCGAACTCAAGGCTTCGGTGACCCGTCAGCGCATCGGCATGGTGTTCCAGAAGCCAAATCCGTTCCCGGCCATGTCGGTTCGCGAGAACGTCCTGTCCGGCCTCAAACTCACGGGCACGAAGGTCGGGAATTCCGAAGAACTCGTGCAGTGGGCACTCTTGAAGGCGAGCCTTTGGGAAGAGGTCAAGAATCGTCTCGACGCGCCGGGCGGTTCGCTCTCGGGTGGTCAGCAGCAACGGCTCTGCATCGCCCGCTCGTTGGCCGTGAAACCCGAAGTCCTCCTCATGGACGAGCCGTGCTCGGCCCTCGATCCCACCTCCACCCGGCGCGTCGAGGAGACCATCTCCGAAATTGCCGACGACATCACCGTCGTGATCGTCACGCACAACATGCAGCAGGCCCAACGGGTCTCCGATACCTGTGCATTCTTTCTTGCCGAGGAGAACCGGCCCGGCCATATCGTCGAATCCGGGCTCACCGAGCAGATGTTCACCAATCCTGCCGATCCGCGAACCAACGACTACGTGAATGGCCGGTTCGGCTGAAGTGCCGCCCCCCGACCCTTTCTCAAGAGTTTACCGATCGGCCATCTTTCAGTGGCCGATCGTTCGCGATGGCTCCCTATCGTCTTCTCGATATGAGAACCACACTCGTCAAATCCGCCCTGATGGCGGCGATTGTTACCGGCCTCGCTCTGCCGGCCGGCGCGCAGGTCGCCCTTGACAAGAGCATCACTGTCACTGGTCAAGGAAGCACATTCTTGAGCAACTTCGTCGACCAGTGCAAGGCCGACGTCAAAAATATCTTCGGCATCAACATCGGCTACCAGCCCACCGGCTCCGGTGCTGGTCGATCAGGTTTCATCAGCAACACGGTGGAGTTCGGTGCGTCGGACGTACCGTTTAATGCAACTGAGCTCGGGCAGCTGAAGGACAAGAAGTTCGTCTACATCCCGATTACCGTTGGCGGGATCGCGGTCATCTATAAGCTTTCCGGGGTCACCGACCTCAAGCTGTCAGCCCCGACCCTTGCTCGCATCTTCGCCGGAGAACTCCAGAAGTGGAACGCCGAGCCCATTGCCAAGGACAACCCCGGGGTTACCCTGCCCGACTCGGTCATCAAGGTCGTCGTGCGGTCCGACTCCTCGGGCACTTCGAACGTGTTCAGCGACTACCTCTCGTCGGCCGGCAAGGGCGGCTGGACCAAGGGCGCGCAGTCCACCTTTCCGGTTCCCTCAGGCAATGGGGTTGCCCAACGCGGCTCTGACGGTGTGAGTAACTACGTGCAGGGCAGCCAGGGTGAAGGTGCCATTACGTACGCCGAGGTGAGCTTCGCCACGGAACGCAAACTGAATGTGGCCAAAGTCATCAATACCGCCGGCAGCGCGGTCGTCCCCGACGCCGAGAACGTCACCGAAGCCATGGCCAGCGCGGCCGTCAACGATGACGGCACCCTGCTGCTCAACTTCAATGCTCCTGCGGCGAAGGCGTACCCCATATCGACCACCTCGTATGTGATCGCGCCGCTTACCCTTGATCTCCCCAAGGCCGACGTCCTGCGGACCTTCCTTACATACAGCTTGGGTGCCTGTCAGGCGAAAGCCGAGAAGATCGGTTACGCCCCGCTGCCCGCCAACCTCCTCGCCCTCGGTCAGAAGGCCCTCGAAAAGATAGCCGGCTCGGGCCCAGTGCCGACAGTACCAGCCGCCGGTGCGCCGGCCACGAACGCGGCCAGCCCGTCGGCGTCGACCGCTCCGGCCTCGAGCGCCGCCACGACCGCGACCACCGTCCGGGCAACCACCAAAGTGACGGCTGCGACAACGACAACGACAACGACAACGAAGCCGAAGGCCAAGGCCAAGACCAAGGCCAAGAAGACCACGCACTAGGCCGGCGATGCCCGACCAGCCTTGGGCTGGATGCGCGAGGGGGGCCCGGTCGGCCCCCCTCGGCGCATCTGACCCCTACCATCTACACGCCGTGGACCCGATCACCTTCAGCGCTTTTGGCACGGGCACGGCCGCAATCTGCTCGTCGGTGTGGCTCCACCGCCGCCTGCGCGTCGCGCGACGGGGGCGCACCGATCAAGACCGCCACCTGGCCATTGCCCAGCGGTCGATCGACGAACTCCACGCCCGGCAGCAACGAATCCTGACTGGCCTCGACCATCTGCCGCTTGGACTGGTCGTGACCGACGTCGGTGCCGTCGAGGCCGCCCGCAATCAGGCCGCCGCGACGTTGCTGGGAGACCATCCGTCCCAGGCTGTGGCCATGACGGCACTCGACGAAGTGCTGACCGAGGCTCGCCGCGGGTTCGCCTCGACCCAGACCGTCGAGCTTTACGGACCTCCCCGCCGGGTCATCGTGATCAGCGGGGCTCGCCTCGTTGACGGCGCGGTCGCCGTCATCGAAGACGTGACGGAGCGCCGCCGCATCGACGCCATACGGCGTGATTTCGTCTCGAACATCAGCCACGAACTGCGCACCCCGGTAGGCGCTCTACTCCTGCTTTCCGAGACCCTCAGCGACAGCGCCGACGACGAGGATCCTGCAGTCGTTCGCCAACTGGCGTCGCGCGTCGAACTCGAGGCGAATCGCTTGACCGCGATGGTCGACGACCTCCTCTCGCTGGCGCGTATCGAGGCCAATGATCCGTCGGGCTATGTCACGCTGCTCGTGAGCGACTTGGTGCACGAGGCCGTCGAACGAAGTGAGTCGAGCAGCGAACGTCACGGCGTACCGATCGAGGTCATGACGATCGCGTTAGGTCTGACGGTGATCGGCGAACGGGCCCAGTTGATGTCGGCCATCCACAACCTCCTCGAGAACGCGATCAAATACAGCGACAAGGGGCTCCCGATCGTGGTCAGCGCCGGCGCGAATGAAGGGGCGCACACTGTCTGGATTGCCGTATCCGACAGGGGCATCGGTATTCCGGGCCGTGATCGCGAGCGGATCTTCGAGCGCTTCTACCGCGTCGATCGGGCGCGGGCCCGCGACACGGGGGGTACAGGGCTCGGACTGGCCATTGTCCGCCACATCGCGGTAAACCATGGCGGCGACGTGACCGTCCAATCCTTGGAAGGCGAAGGTTCGACGTTCACCCTTCGCCTGCCCCAAGGTGCAGCCCCCAACGGCGCGCCGCATGGATGATCTGTGCGATCCAGCTCGACGTCATGCTGCCACGAACGCACGATGAACGTTGCCCCCGGTCTGCACCTCCGGTAGGGTCGTGGCGATGCGCCCACTTCGGATGCGGGTCTTCGAGGCCAGTCATGACTGAACCGAGCCGCACGGTGCTTGTCGTGGAAGACGAAGAGAGCTACATCGACGCGCTGACGGTCGGACTCAAGCGTGAGGGATTCCGGGTCGTGGCGGCACGCGACGGAGCCGAAGGGCTTCGCCTGTTCGCCTCCACGAAACCCGACATCGTCCTGCTTGATCTGATGCTTCCGCGGGTCTCGGGCATCGACGTGTGCCGCCAGATTCGGGCCACGTCACGAGTGCCGATCATTATGCTCACGGCCAAGACCGGTGAACTCGAAACCGTCGTGGGGCTTGAAATCGGGGCCGACGACTACATCACGAAGCCCTACCGCATGCGCGAGTTGGTCGCTCGAATGCGGGCCGTCCTGCGCCGCTCCCCGACCGAAGTCGCCGATGAGTCGGGCCGCGAGGTACTCGACGTCGGAGGGGTCCGCCTCGACGCGGGCCGTCATGAAGTCACCGTCGATGGCGCCGCGGTGACCATGCCACTCAAGGAGTTCGAGCTGCTCGAAATCCTGCTGGAGAACGCCGGTCGGGTGCTGACCCGCGACACCCTGATCGATCGCATCTGGGGGCCCAACTACGTCGGCGACACCAAGACACTCGACGTGCACATCAAGCGTATCCGTTCAAAAATTGAGTCCGATCCGGCCAATCCAAAACGGATCAAAACAATTCGAGGCCTGGGCTACCGCTACGAAAATCGCCCGCATCAACCGTAGGCGGCACTCAGCTTGGCCTCCTGGATCGTGAACATCTGAACACCGGGGCTCGTTCACGAGGCCGACGTGGTGTGGCGCGGGGCACTACGATACGCGCATGGGTCGGGTCGTGCCGTCAACGCCGAGCGGCAGACCATCCGGGCGTGAACAGCCCGACGGGAGACGCCCCTCGGTGGTTGGCCGGAAGCCGAGCGCCGGTGCTCGGTCGAGTCGGGGCGACGAACTCGACGAGGCCTCGGGCCCGTGGCGCAACCTCCGATCGCCACAGGGCGAAGAACCACCGATCCGCCTCCCCGAAAGCCCATTCGGGCGTTTCGCGTTCGCCCATGCCGTCGGATCAGCGGGCGACACGCTCGTAACGATCGCCCTCGCCGGGTCGCTCTTCTTTAACGTCAGCCTGGGCGCCGCCCGCGGGCAGGTGTTCAAATACCTGATAATCAGCCTCACTCCGTTCCTTCTTTTGGCCCCGTTCATCGGTCCACTTATCGATCGCTTTGCCGGTGGACGGAAATGGATAATTGTCGGTTCGTTCACGCTTCGGGCCTTCATCTGCCTGTTCATGGCCGGCGCCCTCAAGGGATTATTACTATTTCCTGAAGCCTTCGCGGTGCTGGTTTTGTCGAAAACCTACACGGTCGCCCGCAGCGCTATCGTGCCCGCCATCGTCGATGACGACCTCGAGTTGGTGCGCGCCAACTCTCGGCTGTCGCTACTAACCGGACTGGCCGGTTTTGTGATAGCGCTGCCAGGTGGACTCATTTCGAAAACACTCGGCTCAGGGGCCGTGCTTTGGTTTGCGGCCGCGGTGTTCACCGCCTCGGCCGCCGCCAGTCTCCGGATCGTCAGCGTGCGGGGCCACGGTCACGACGTCCCGAACGCCGAGACAGCCGGCGACGACCCGACCGGCCCCGTGGCGTTGCGTCCCGGTCCGTCGGCCCCCACCGCTCCCACCCGGCGGCGCATCGGGCGAAGTCAGGCCGCCCAGCGCATGCGTGATCGGGGCGCGGCCATATCGATTCGGCTGGCCGGCGCAGCCATGGCTATTTTGCGCGGAGAGGTCGGGTTCCTCACGTTTCTCGTGGCGTTCACGTTCAAGAACGAAAACGTTTCCAAGGTCTGGCTCGGCTTTGCCATCGGGGCCGGAGCGATAGGGTCACTCGTCGGGGCGGCGATCGCGCCTCGGTTGCGAATCGGCGTCGGCGAAGAACGCATGGTCGTGGGCTCGGTCGGGCTGGTTACCGTTGTCAGCGCCTTGGCCATACTGCAATCCAATCCGGCCATGACTTGCGTCGTCGCCATGGCGATTGGACTGGCGGCCGCAACCGCCAGAGTCGCCTTTGATGCGCTGATCCAACGCGACGCCTCGTCCACTGCCCGGGCTGCCACCTTCGCCCGGTTCGAGACCCGATTCCAATTGTTCTGGGTGCTCGGAGCCCTACTGGCCATTGTGCCCTGGGAGCGCTTCTTGGGCTTCTTGCTCATGGCCGGCACTGCCGCTGCCACCATCGTTTTGTACCTCAAGGGCGAGCCGGCGCTCGAAATGATCACGTCCCGATGGGACCATATGCGGGTCACCATCGTGGCCCGAACGCGCCGCGCTCTCGCCCGCCGCGAACCCGATCCGTTGGGTGACCCGTTCAATGACAAATAGTGACGCGACGGAGCGTTAAAGCTCGATCCGGGCCAGCCAGAGACCGGGGGCATCGAGTTCGGCCGGCGTCGGCAAATTCTCGACATGCGACCACAGTCGGGTCAGTCCATCGTCGCCGGCGCGCTCCACCAATCCGGAGATGAACGCCGCGCCCCGTTCGAACAGCCTCCGATCGAGCGCCAGTCCAAACAGTCGTTCAGCACTGCGGTCGACCCCGCTGGCCTCGATGCGGCGGCGCGCCATGGCCTCGCCGAGCTGACCGACGCCACCGATAAGTCGCTCGCTGGTGCGGTTCACGACGTGATCGACGTACCCGATGATGGCCGCCACGAGCGTATCGATCTCGACCCGAACCTGGTTCTGCGCGGGGGTGGTCACTGCGCCGAGCATGGCCATCGGGTCATTGAAGAGCTGCTCGAAGCTACGGGGATCGGACGGATCAAACTCCGAGAAACGGTCGGTGAGGGCCTCGGGGTCGAACCTGAAGGAGTCGGCATACCCAGCCAAGCGATCGCCCAAGGCGTCTCGGACATGAGCGATGCCCAAAACGCCGTGATGGGTCAGTTCGACCAGCACCAAACGCATTCGCACCGAATCAATCGGGAGGCTCCAGTCGTGCGCGAACGACTGGACGTTCACCGGCACCACGACCAGTTCAGGAGCCGATCGCGGCAGGGGTAGGTCGTAGGCGCCGAGGCAGCGTTTGGCGAGATGCCCGGCCAAGGTACCAGCCTGCAGCCCGAGCATACCGGGCCCCAGCATGCGCAATAACCCTCCCACCATGGCGTCGGTCGGATCTCCGTCCACTGCGCCATCGGGATCGGATTCGGGATTGGCGCCCCTCAGGGCCCCCGCCAGGCGCTCCAGCAATGACCGTTGGTCGTCGAGAAAGCGGGCGGCCCATTGCGCCCGGGTGACGGCGACGATGGCCGTATCGCGTAGCGGAAGCCCAGTCGCGTCGCTCACGTACGGTTCGGCGATCCGGACCAGTTCTTCAAGGCGCACCCGTTCCAACGGATCGACGTTGATTTCGGACTGGCCGTCGGTAGCGGTAAAAATGGCGGTCTGGCGGGCCGCGTCCCAAGCGAAGGGACCTTGGGCCGCAAGTTGTCGGCGAACGTCACCGAAAAGGCTGCCGAGCATGCCGCCGAACATGGAACCGAACGGTTCCGACCCGAGATCGGGCGGCGTGGAACCGGCGTCTTTGGCCAGTTGGTCGTCGAGGTTCTCGCCGGCGAAGGGATCCGGCGGGAGATCACCGTTGTCGGCTGGTCGATTCTCGGCCGATTCGTCGTCGGCGGGTTGGTCAGGCGGCACGGACCCCATAGGACATGGCATCGTATGGGGCGTGGAACGGATCGTGATCACGGGCAGCAGCGGAGCTCTCGGCCGGAGGGTGAGCCAGTTGCTATGCGCCGCCGGCCACGAGGTGATTGGGCTGGATGTCAAGACCGTGTCCGATGCATCTACAACGGCCTCCTCATCGACAACCGCCTCGTTTCACCAAATCGATCTGCATTGCGCGGGTGGAGACCTCAAGGAGCTGCTCAGCGATGCCTCGAGCGTGATTCATTTGGCGGCGGGTCCGGAAGGCAGCCGGAATCTGACGTTGACCCGGCGAGTTCTCGACACCGCGGGGGACGCGAACGTGACCCACCTTGTGCTGCTGTCGAGCGCCGCCGTCTATGGCGCCCGATCCGACAATCCGGTTCCGCTCACCGAAGACGCTCCGCTTCGTCCGAACGCGGGGTTCAGCTTCGCGTTTGAGAAGGCTGAACTCGAGCGACTGGCCCTCGAGTGGCGCGACGACCATCCTGGATGTGGAGTGGCCATCCTGCGGCCCGCGAGAATGCTCGGACCCGACGATCACAGCGGCTGGTTGGCGCGGGCCACAGCGCCGTCGCTGCTCGATCGGCTGAGCGGCGAACTGCCCTCCATGCAATATCTCCACATCGACGATTTGGCCGCCGCCATCGCGCTCGCGGCCACGGCCAAGGTCGACGGGCCGCTGAACGTGGCTCCCGATGGCTGGTTGCGGGGCGAGGAGGCCGTTAGCTTGCTGGGTCCTTCGTCTCCGGTGCCGCTCCCCGAAAAATTGATCGAGCGCGCTCGCCGGTATCGACGATCGGGTGAAGTGCCTGGCGCGTCGCCCTACGCCCGTCAACCGTGGGTGGTCGCCAACGATCGGGCCAAGGCGCTCGGCTGGCGACCCGCAACGACCACCCAGGAGGCCATTGTGGCCGCCCGTCCTCCCTCGCGCCTTTCGCTGGTATTTGCCCGCCGCCGACAGGAGCTAACGCTGGTCGCGGTAGCGGGCGGAGGCCTTCTCGCCGTTGTCGGCGCGGCGCTATGGTGGCGCCGCAAGGGGCGGCGCTAAGCCCTATGGCGGGCGCCGGTGATCGGGCACCTACGATCTCCCTTCGGTGACATCGCCCCCATCCCCGTTCGCGCCGCTCCTCGCGCCCCCTGAGGGCGACGTGTGGTGCGCGCTCACCCGTGATGAGCTGCCCATCGGTGCGGCCTATTCGTGGGCCGTGCGACCCGACTGCGGCGCCGTCGTGCTTTTCTCAGGCACCGTGCGCGACCACGCCGAGCATCGCCACGGCGTGAGCTTCATCGAGTACGAGGCCTATGAGAGCCAAGTCGTGCCTCGATTGGAGGCGATCGTGGTCGAAGCCCGACTGAGGGTGGCCAGCCTCGGCCGAATGGCGCTGTTGCACCGCGTCGGACCGATCTTGCTCGGCGAGGCTTCTGTGGTCGTCGTCGCGTCCGCGGCGCATCGAGGCGAAGCGTTCGAGGCCGCTCGCTTCGGGATCGACGCATTGAAGGCCACCGTCCCCATTTGGAAGAGCGAGCATTGGGAGGACGGGGTCGACTGGGGTCTCGCCGCGACCGCAATCACTGACGTCGACGGGTTGGGGTCGCCAACGGCACCGAGAGGATCTCTTGGCTAGGGACTTGGCCATCGACCTCGGCACCGCCAACACGCTCGTCTACGCCAAAGGCGAAGGGATCGTGCTGAACGAACCGAGCGTGATCGCGCTCAACAGCCTCAACCATGAGGTTTTGGCGATGGGGCGTGAAGCGTGGCAGATGATCGGGCGCACGCCCGGCTACATCGTGGCGGTCCGGCCGCTGCGCCAGGGGGCGATCACCGACTATGACGTCACGCAGCGAATGATCCGCCTCCTATTGCAGCGGGTCGGCGTGTCAAGGCTCAACCGCCCCAAAGTTCTCATTTGCGTCCCCTCGGCCATAACCGAAGTCGAACAGCGCGCCGTTTCTGAAGCCGCCCGTCGGGCTGGGGCGTCCGACGTGCAGCTGATCGGCCAGCCCATGGCCGCCGCCATCGGCGCGGGCCTGCCCGTTCACGAGCCGCTCGGCAACATGGTCGTCGATATCGGCGGCGGCACCAGCGAAACGGCGCTCATCTCGCTTCGTGGAACTGTCGCCTTGGAAGCTATTCGCGTCGGAGGCTTCGACTTCGACGCGGCTATCCAGACATTCATTCGTCGTGAGCACGGGATTGCGGTAGGGGAGCGAACCGCCGAAGAGATCAAGATCGCCATCGGTAGCGCGGCGCCGGTGGCCGACGACCTACTCGCCGAAGTACGGGGCCGGGAACTGATGAGCGGGTTGCCGAAGACGGTGACGCTCAGCCCGGCCGAAATTCGCGGCGCCATCGATGACTTGACCACATCCATCTGCGCGTCGGTGGTCGCCTGCCTCGGCAAGGCGCCCGCCGAACTGGCGCAAGACGTTATTCATCAGGGTATTCATCTGGTCGGTGGCGGCGGGTTGCTGCGAGGACTCGATCAGCGGCTAGCGCAAGCCACCGGCGTACCCGTGCACGTGGTCGACGCGCCGCTTGAATGCGTCGTACTGGGCGCCGGCGAGTGCATCGAGGACTACGCCTCCTTGCGCGAAATCTTCATGAAACCGCACCGGTGAGCGGTGTCAGTCGCTGAGGTCTTCGGCCGCTTGTCGCACTTGCCAATCGCGATCGAGGGTGGCCTTGGAGAGAGCGAGGTCAACATCAGGACCGTCAAACGCGGCGAGGGCGATTACGGCGCGACGGCGAACCGTGGCCTTGTCGGTCATCGCCGCTACGGCGGCCGGCCGACCTAAGGGGTGACCGATCGATCCGAGCGCGGCTACGGCTGCCTCGCGACACATTGCATCGGGGTGCTGACCCGCAACGTCGGCCAACTCGGTCACGATGGCGACCAATTCGGGGCGATCGGCATCAGCGTCGTCGGGCAGAGTGTGGCGCTCGCCGAGAGCCCAGGCCGCAGCCTCGGCCAAGGTGTTATCGGACCGTCTGAGGAGGCGGAGTAGCGCGGCATCCATCCGGAGGTCATCGGCGGTCGGCGGCGGCGGCGGCTCTGCCCCCCCGACCGGGTTCATCATATTGGGTGCGGCGGCGAGCGCAAGACCCATCCGCTGCACCGGGCCATCTTCGTCTTCGAGAGCGGCCACGAGGTCGGCGGCCTGAAGCTGACCTTGGCGAGCCAGCCCCGACAGCGCCGAAGCTCGAGTCGGTCCATCGACGTCACCCAACGGGGCGTGAAACACCCGTCTAAGTAACGAGACATCGCCGAGATGACCGGCCATGACCACCGCACGACGAGCGAGATAAGGCGCGGTCACCTTCCCATCCTTACGGACTTCGAGCCCCGTCCTTGCGAAAACCACGAGCGTCGGCGCGTGGCACGCTGGAGACGATGAGGCAATCGTTGCGACCGGACCGGCGGCGGACCGAATTGCCCCGTTGGCGCACCGCGCTTCCGGTCATCACGTTCACCGCAGTCACCGTGGCGTGGGCGGCGGCCCTGCTGGTACCGCTCAACTACGTGTCGCTGGGCCCTGGGCTCCCCTATGACGTCGGAAGCCACCTCACGATCGACCCGGCCCACAATCAACCCACTTCGAGCCGTCTGCTTTCGATGACGGTTCGGGTGAGGCGGCGACTCAGCGCTTTCGAAGCGCTGGCCGGCTGGCGGGATCGTTCCGTGGACGTGATCAGCCCCCAGAAGGTCTTCGGCACCGAAACTCAGGCTCAGAGCGTGGCCCGGGGCCAAATCGAGATTGCCGACGCCAAGACCGTCGCCACGGTGGTGGCCCTGCGGCGCCTCGGTCTGGCTCCTACGCCGCACGGGCTGAGAGTTCTCGATGTGCTCGAAGGGACGCCGGCCTCCGCCCTTCTTCACCAGGGTGACGTGATCGTCGCGGTTGACGGGCGTCGGTTGTGCATCGGCAACGATCTGAGCGCGGCGCTGGCTGACCGTCGACCGGGAGACATCGCCCAGGTGGAACTGGCCGACCGAAGGATCATCGCCGTGCGGCTGGTCGCCGCTGGTCCTCGAGCCATAATCGGAATCGGAGTGAAGACCGTCGATTGCGCCCTTCCCTTTGCGATCAGGCTCGAGACCGGTCCCGTCATCGGGCCTTCGGGGGGCCTGGCCATGACGCTCGGCCTTCTCGACCGGCTCAGTCCTGGCGAACTCCTTGGCGGCGGGACCGTGGCCGTTACCGGCACGATCGAAATTGACGGACGGGTCGGGCCCATAGGCGGCGTGAAGCAGAAGACCATCGAGGCGCGCCGTGCAGGTGCCAAGCTGTTCATTGTGCCCAACGAGGAACTTGCGCAAGCCCGTAGCCACGCCGGACCCCTCCGTGTGGTCGGTGTCGCCACGCTTGATGACGCTCTTCGAGCGTTGCGAGCCGCCGGGGGTGGTGGCTTGCCCACCCCGATGACCAAGGTTGGATCGAACCAATGACCGTCCCCGAGATCAGCGCGAGCGACATCGAAAACCAAAGGTTCAACACCTCGTTTCGGGGCTACGACACCAGCGAGGTCAGAGTCTTTCTGGCCAAATTGGCCCAACAGTTGAATCAAGCCGCGACCCGAGAAAAGGGCCTCGAGGTGCTGGTAGAGACGCTGCAAGCGACGACAGATCAGCGCACCGAACTCGACTCGGCGGCAGCCGCCGATGCGTCGGGCCCACGGTTTGGGGATTCGGAGCACGGCGCAGCGGCCACCCCTTCGGGGGCCGAATCGGTAGCGCGACTCGATGCCGACGCCATCCTCTCCGAGGCCCGCACGGAAGCTTCGGGGATCGTGGCGAAAGCCCACGACGAGGCGGCCCGCGTCGTCTTGCGGGCCCGAGTCGAACGTCGATCGGCGGCCGCCGATGGCGACTCTGGCGTCGCCGCCCCCGACAGCAGTTCGGTGCGAGAAGAGGCCAAGGCCATCGTGAACGAGGCAAAGGCGGTACGTGAGCGCATCTTGAGCGATCTGGCCAAGCGCCGTCGCGTCGCCAATGTTCAGCTCGAACAACTCCGAGCGGCTCGCGAGAAGCTGCTCGAATCCATGCGTGAATCGCGTCGCATCGTCGATGCCGCTACGCGCGATCTCTCGACCGCGGAAGTCGAGGCTCGGGTGGCGGCCGATGTGGCCGGTCGTCGAATGGGCAACGAGCCCGTCCCCACCGCGGCGCAGATCGAGCGCGAACTGGTCGCTTCCCGCCATATTGGCGTGCCCCTTCTCTCCGACGACGACCCGCTGCTCGAAGAAGCGTTGACGGAACCCGCAGAGCAGCAACTGATGGTGACCGCCGACGCCGCCGAGCTCGAGTCTTCGCTCCCCGATCCGGCCGTTCCCCCGGCTCGTGTAGACGACCTCTTTGCTCGGCTCCGGGCCGAACGCGAAGCCGCGGCGGCGGCCGCCCAAACTCGTGCGATCCCGGTGCCGGCACCAATCGCCGTGCCCGCCGCCGAGTCTGCTCCCTCGGCTCCGGCCGCTTCGGACTCCGTCGATGGCGGGGCCCCTCCGGCTGGCGAAAACGACGAGGTCGCCGCCATCGCCGCCCTCACTCCCGCCGCCCTCACTCCCGCCGGACCTACTCCCGCTGTACCTGACCAGCTGGGTCTTGATGGAGTGGCCGAGAGGGCCGTGGCGGCGGCCGTCGGGCCCGGACACGAGCTGCGTACCGAACGGCTCAGTCGCGCGTTGAAGAGGGCTTTGCAAGACGAACAGAGCTCGGTGCTGGCCGCCATCCGCACGGCGCGGGGCCGTCCAGAACTGGCCGATGTATTGCCTTCCGAGGGCGAGCACCGGGCCGTCTACGTGGCTGTAGTGCAGGCCGCTTTCTCGGACTGCGATGACATCGAGCGCCTGCAGCGACATGGAGAGGCACTCGTCGACGAGCTCGTGCCCGACGTGCGGGCCGCGGTCGCCGCCGCCCTGCTGCTCGGCGACGCCACGGAGGGCGACATGTCGCAGACGGTTAGCGGTTCTTATCGGGAATGGCGAACCGAACGCATTGTCGTGTCGGCCGCCCGTCTCGTTGACGGCGTACTTGGAAAGAGCGGTACATGACGAACCTTCAGAGGCGACTCACCAAAGTGGCCGGAACCGCGCTCGGCCTCTTCATCGCCGTTCGCTTCTTATGTGGATTTTTGGCCGATCGATGGTGGTTCAACGACATCGGCTTCGGGTCGGTATGGCGCGGCGTGATCGGCACACAGCTCGTGCTCGCCGGTTTGGGTGCCGTGGTGTTTTTCGCCCTGTGCTTCGGCTCGCTCACTTTCGTCAACCGAAGCCGAAGCGACGGCCATCTCACGCTGGCCCCGGTGCAGCTGAGAGCCATGACGTTCGCTCCAGAGAAGCGGATACTGGCCGAAATGACGATCTCGGCGCTCCTGGCCCTAGCCATGGGTGTCGCCCTCAGTGCCCATTGGGACGCGTGGCTGCGGTTCCGCCACGGTGGCCAATTCGGGGGGGCGACCGATCCGCTCTACCACCACGACGCCAGCTTCTACGTGTTCAAGTTGCCGTTCATTGAGGCTGTTTCGAACTGGCTGTTTGTTGCCACTTTTCTTCTCCTCTTGGTTTCGATGTTGGCTCACTTTCTCGGGGCCGGAATTGTCGTAACGCCAGGAGCGATCCGAGTGTCGGATAGAGCGCGTGCCCATGGCCTCGTCCTCCTAGCCCTGCTCGCCGGGCTCAAGGCCATTGGCTACGCAATCCAGCGCTTAGACCTTGTCGCCAGTCATTTCGGAGTGACCGACGGCGCGAGCTACACCGATGTGACCGTCCGGCGGCCTGCGCTGTCGCTCATGGTCTTTGTGGCGATCGCAACCGGAGTTGTCTTGCTGGCCAGCATCCGCCGCGCTGGCTTTCTTGTGCCCGGTGTGGCGATGGCCTTGTGGGCGGTACTTGCGGTGGGTCTGCTCGTGGCCATGCCCCGGCTCATCCAGTCCGTGGCGGTGCGCCCGAACGAACTCCAAAAAGAGCGAACATACATTCAGCGCAATATCGATGCGACGTTGCGTTCGTACCGGCTCGACACGTTGCAGGAGACCAACGTCGACCCGACTAAGACGAAACTGGAAATCGCGGTCGATTCGTCTCCGGAGACGATTTCTCGCATCCGATTGTGGGATACGGACGTGGCCGGTTCAGCGATGGAGGCGTTGGCCAACCGGGTCTTCTTCTCGCTCCGCCAGGCCGACGTCGATCGCGTCGATGGTAAGCCGGTCATAATCGCCCCTCGCCAGCTCGTGCCGTCCAAGCTGGAACGCGGCAGTTGGGTGAACCGGACCCTTCAGTACACCCACGGCTATTCGGTGCGCGTCGCCGACGCCGCCAGTTCCTCCGGCGACGGCAGCCTTGTGCAGCAGAAGGGCCTGCCGGCCGGGCGAATGTACATTCAAGATGGGCTCGGTGGCTACGCCATTCTAGGATCTGGCACCAACGAAATCGATGACGGATCGATAGTTCGAAAGGGCCCGGCTACCTTCGGTGTGCCCGTTGGCTCGCTTTTTCGCCGTATCGTTCTTGCCTTCAATTTTGGTGATCCCAACCTCGTCATTTCTGGTCAAATCGAGCCGACCTCACGGGCGTTGTGGGTGCGAGACGTTCGCGCCCGGGCTCACAAAGCGGCACCGTTTCTTCGCTTTGATTCCGATCCCTATCCGGTGATCATCGGCACCAAGACCGTGTGGGTGCTGGACGGTTATACTGCGACAAGCCGCTTTCCGTACGCCCAATCGGCGCCGATCACTCGGCTCATCGATCTCAACGCCGTCTCTCCTGACAGCGGCCTCGCCGGCGGATTCAACTACGCGCGCAACTCGGTCAAGGCGATCATCGGCGCCGACGACGGATCGGTGAAACTCTATGCGACCGATTCCAATGATCCAATACTGCGGGTCTATACCAAAGCCTTTCCTAAATTGTTTCGCCCGGCCATCGAGTTGGGAGTGCTGGGCGATCATTTGCGATACCCCGCCGATCTGTTCGCTGTGCAAGCAGAGATGTATGGCGTTTACCATGCCCGGAAGCCAGAAGCGGTTCAGTCTCGGAGCAACATTTGGCCAACTAGTCCTGACCCCGGTACCGGGTTGATCGAAAATGACGCGGCCAAGCAGAATACGGTAACGCTGCCCGCGTCCGACAAGGCAATGGCGCCGCAGTATTTGATGCTCGACAAAGACCATCTGACCATCGCTCAATATCTGGTTTCTGGTACAGGCAAAGACACCAACCGGCCGCTCATCGCCATCGTTACCGGCCGCGTCGACCGCCTCGGTCAACCGACGCTCGGGGCGCGCGTCATGCGGGCCGACGTACCCGGTCCCACGCAGGTAGGAGCGACGTTCGAGCAGGAGACCGGTCTGTCGGGCACGATCACGCTGCTGTCTTCGGCGGGCTCACAAGTGGTCCGCGGCGCTCTTCAAGTGCTGCCCTTGAAAGGCGACGCGCTGCTTTACGTGAGAACGATTTACGTGGCGGCGGCCAAAAACAGCTTTCCGCAGCTCAAGTATGTCGCCGTCTCTGACGGCCAACACGCGGCGTACGCCTCAACCCTTTCGGCGGCCCTCAACAAGTTGTTCAACCGCCGAGCACCCAGTGTGGCGGTGGCGGGGCCGACAACGTCAACCGGGGCCCTTGTGGCCCCATCGGGTGGCACGCTGCTCGACGGGTTGCAGCAGGCCTACGATCAGGCCCAGGCCGCGCTCCGCAAGGGCGACCTGGCTACGTATCAGGCCAAGGTCGACGAAATGGGCAACCTGGTCGCGCAAGCCCGCCGCGATGTCAGCTCGCCTGCGGGACCGGGATCGGCACAGGGGCAAACAGCGGCCGTCGGGTCGGGCTCTGCTCCTTCGTCGGTTCCTGGGCCAGACGTCCCTGTGGTTCCCGCGTCGATCGTTCCACTGTCGTCGACCGTTCCAGCGCCGTTGACAACATCTGTTGCAACCGCTCGCCCATAACGGCGGTATCGGCCCGGGCCGCTTCGAATTCGGCACGGGCCGAGTCGATGTCGGCTCGGGTCGCGAGATCGGCCATCACTGACAGGTCGAGCGCGTGATCGTCAAGCCGCTGCTCCAACGAGGCCAGCCGATCGTCGAGCTGGCGGGCGTGCACGACCAAGGCCACGAGCGCCTCTTCAATCCGGGGCAAAGCCTCGATCATGGCCGGAGAGGCAAGAACGAGGTCGGTCGACGCGGTGGCCAGAGATGGCGACGGCTCGGGCTCCAGATGGGCCTTACGGCGGCGAGCCCGGTTGAACACGATTCGCACGGTAGTTCGTCGTTGATACGAATTCTCGCGGACACGAATTCGGGCACTGACGCGTCGCCGGGTGTGGTAGCTTGTGATCTCCGCCGCGGGGTGGAGCAGCACGGTAGCTCGTCGGGCTCATAACCCGAAGGTCGTAGGTTCAAATCCTACCCCCGCCACCATTTTCAACAGCGTCGTCGAGGCCCCGCCACGTGCGGGGCTTCGTTGTTTTCCTAGGTCAGCGCGCTATTTTGATTTGTGTAGCTGACGAACTGGAGCCGTATTGTGCTGCCGTTTACCGAGGGGAATATCGGCCGTGGCATGGTTTGCAAACATATTGCAAACCTACGGTTTTCCGTGGAGCGAGATCAGCCCTGCCACAGCCTCTGCCGCTTCCGTTTGCATCGACGGAATCGCATGGCTGTAAACGTCCATCGTAAACGCCACCGTCGAGTGTCCAAGGCGCTCGCTCACGATCTTCGGGTTTACTCTTGCGGCGAGCGCAAGCGTTGCGTGAGTGTGTCTCATGTCGTGGAATCGGATTCGTGTTACGCCTGCCAAATCGTTGAGCCGATTGAACCGATCGCTCACAAGCTGCGGGTTGAATGGTT
>JANYDT010000137.1 GCA_025359845.1 Acidimicrobiia bacterium | reverse complement strand
CGCTGGCGGGTGCGGGCGACCCGCCAGCCCTCGAACAGGTCGGCGCTCGCCGCGGTGCCCCTGGCCACTTCCAAAATCCGCTCGACCACCGCCAAACCAGGCGGATGGCCGTCGCCGACACCGGTGCGCAGCAGCCAAGCGCGTACGGCTCGGCGGGCCAATGGAGAGGCGGCCGCGGCGAGGGCCTTTGCGTCGGTCGGGTCGATCATCGCCGCCAGGTCTTCCAGCAGGGCATCGTCGTCGGCCAGTAACCGGGCCTGGCGCCGCAGCACCACAGCCATGTCGCGTTGGGCCACGTCGCTGAGCAAGGGGAGAATTTCGTGCCGCACCCGGACTCGGCTGAACCGTCGATCGTGGTTCATGGGGTCACGAATCGGGGTTATCGCCGCCGATCGGCATAACGCTTCGGTCTCCGTGCGACGAAGGTCGAGGATCGGGCGCCGTCGCTGGTCGCTCAGAGCCGACAGCCCGGGCAGGCCGGCGCCCCTGATAAGGTGGAGCAGGACGGTCTCGGCCTGATCGTCGGTGGTGTGGCCGAGCAACGCGTCGGGGGGTAGGGCCTGGTACCGGGCAATCCGCGCTCGGGCCTCGAGGTTCGGGCCCGTCGATACGTGGACCCGATGGGCCTCGAACCCGGCCCCTAATTCGGCCGCGAGACGGCCGACAAACTTCGCTTCGTCCGCCGATCCATCGCGCAGTCCGTGATCGACGTGGATGGCTGTGGCCCGACATCCGTGAGCTACGGCCAATAGGAGTAGGGCGACGGAGTCCGGTCCACCCGAGACGGCGCACGCAACAGCCGACCCGGCAGGCGGAAAGGGGCAGCGGGGCAGGAGCGACGCGGCGAACGCTCGCCAGTCCGGTCCCATCGCCACGGCTCAGGGTACGGTGGTCAACGCCCCATGGGGCACGCCCGAACTCTCGACACGGTCCATCCAACGGAACGGATCGCGGATTTCGGCGAGGGTGGGAACCAGGGTTGAGGCACTCCAGACCCGGTTCAGAAAATCGGGGCCTCGAGCCGCTTCGACCGCGGCGATGAACTTCTCGCCTTGCTCGTATTGGGCCATCTTTGCTTCGATGCCCACGAGCTTGCGTAAGGTCTTGGCCACCCCCTTGACATCGCGCCGTTGGCGCAACACGCGGGAGAATCGATCGGCGGATGCGATGAGATGGGCGCCAGCTCTGTCCATGGTCACGTCGCCGTGGCCTTCGAGCAGGCTCATGAGGCCGCCAATGGCGTCGATGGCGACCCGTTGGTCGGGGCTCGCGAGCAAGGTGACGATCCCGCCATCGTCGAGTGGATTGCGTCCGGCTCGAACCTGATCGGCGGCCCGTTTGATCGCTTCGAGAAGGCGTTTCGGATCGGGGTCAGCGCTGCCGAGGGTCTGATGGACGAGGCCAAGAAAGTGCTTTCGCATCCACGGCACCCCGGTGAACTGGGCCCGGTGGGTCACTTCATGCAGCGCCAACCACAGGCGAAACTCCCGAGGCGGAAAGGCATAGCGCTTCTCGAGGGCGAGGACGTTCGGTCCGATGTAGTACACCAAATCTTGTTCTTCTGGTTGTTCGTCTTCGATGACGAGGAGGTCGTATTGACCTAGCACCCTGGCCGACATCCAGCCCAGAAGCGATCCGACCTCGAGGCCCGCAGCTCGACGGGCGACGGGCGCCATCGGTCCTCGGAGGTGCTCACCTATGACCGACGTGATGGGACGAAGGAGCCGCTGAAACGACGCGATGTTGGCTCGCACCCAATCTTGGCGATCGGCCACTCGAGCTCGGGCCGGCCCCAAGAGCGAGTGCAATCCGGTAGCTGCCCCGACCAGTGCCTCGGCCTCGGCTGTGAGCTCGTCGAAGTCGGGCTGGAGGGACGCGAAGTGGTACGAACCTTGGAAGGGGTCGGTTCCCGCGAGACGCACCGCGACTCGCTCGGCCAAGCCCCAATCGATGGCCTCACTCACCATGCCGTACTTACTATCGGGACTTACTATCGGGCGGCTGGTCGTTGGGCTACTGGTCGTGGCGTGGGTATTTATTGGAGAGGACCTTGCGGTAGTAGCCGATCATGGTGGCGACCAAGCCGAGCCCGACCGCCGCCACGAGAACGAACGAGATCCAATAGTGCCAGGGGCGCTGGGTCAACAGGATCCACATGGCTCGAATCGTAGGTCACGCTCGGAGGTGACGCGGTATCGGCCCTGTTGGGCGTCAGGCGATCTTCTTGCCCCGGGTGCGGGGAACGGCCATAGGTTCGTGCATCGAGCAGAATCGCCCGTTGTTGTATACGGAGAGGCGGGTACCGCAAGCCGGTTCACGACATACCCGTCCCGAGCCGAAATGGCGCGACGGACGATCTGTGCCGGAAAGAGGGCGGGCGCCGATGGCGTGCTCAGACATAATTTGAGCAACCGCTCGAATTGCCTATGGTATTCCCACCCGTCGAAGATTTTCTTATCCCAAGGGTTCGTCGCGGATGGCGATCCGAATCTTCTGGATGAGGGCCTCGGGCACCCGCAGCTGCACCCGGGAGCGAACGACGATGCGCAACTCGGCTTCGAAATCAAAGGCCCCGAAGCAGGTAGGACATCCGTCGAGATGGGCCTGGATGTGCACGCGCCGCTCTTGGGTGAGTTCGCCGTCGAGGAAATGATAGAGGCCGGCGAGCATTCGTCCGCAGTCGCCGGGGACGTCGGTGATGGCCTCCATGGCTGTTATGGCGTAATGATCGGTGTCATTCAAAGGGTTGGAAGGCTCATTCATACTTGACTCACCGGGTCCGGCAGGGGGGGAGTCAGCCGATGTGCGACCCCGTAGTCGTACAACGACTTTTGCAGAGCTTTTCTTCCCCGATGGAGGCGACTCATGACGGTCCCAATGGGAATGCTCAACATGTTGGCAATTTCTTTGTACGCGAACCCTTCGACGTCGGCGAGCAGAACGGGTACGCGGAAGTTTTCCGGGAGGGCATCGACGGCCGCTTGGACTTCGGCGTCGGTGAAGTGTTCGAGGACAATGTCTTCGGTGGTTCGACTGGCGGCCGCGGCCTCAAGACCGCCCATCCGGCGATAGAGGAACAGGTCGCCCACTTCGTCGAGTTCTTGCTGCTCGGGTCTGCGCTTCTTGGCCCGGTAGATGTTGATGAAGGTGTTGGTCAAAATCCGAAACAGCCAGGCTTTGAGATTGGTACCTTCTTCGAAGCCGCCGAAACCTCGATACGCCCGAAGGTACGTTTCCTGCACGAGATCTTCGGCGTCGGCTTGGTTGTGGGTCATGCGGTTCGCGGCGGAGTACAGCGATGGCAGATACTCCATCGCCAGCGCCTCGAACCGGGCCTGGTCAGCCATTTGGCCGGTCGCTCACTGGGTCACGTCCGACTCGGTCACGTCGACACGAGCTTCGGGGTGCTGGCCAAGAGCCGGTCGACGAACTCGAGCGCACCCGCGGCGAGGTCGGAGCGGCGGATGCTCATTCCCCCGATCACGTCGGCACCGAGACCCTCGACAATGGTCGTCAGCTTTTGTAGAACGCGGCCAGGGTCGAGGGCGTAGGTGCAAAACACCGCAGCCTGTTTGCTTTTCATAGCCGGAAGCAGACGGAGGCGAGCCGCCTTGGCCGGTCGCTGTCCGACGACGAACAGGCCATCGGTCCAAGTTCCGATGATGACGAGATCGGCATTCGACAAGGCCTGATAGTTGATGTTGGTGGTCGGACTGACCGCGGTGACGCTCACGCCGCGCTTCTGCAAGGCCTCGGCGATGTGCTCGGCGGCCTTCTTGGTGTTCCCGGTCATGCTTTCGTAGATCAGCATCGCCTTCATGCGGCCATGTTTCTAGCCGCTCCGAGGGGTCGGGACGCGCTCACCATGGCGCGCGCCCCTCCCGACGGGCTTCGCTCGACCCCTGGAGCAGGCACAGATGAGGGGCGGCGCCGACCTTGAGTCGACACGTGGTGATGTGCATCTTCGTAGGCAATAACCTGTCCGGTCCGTGAATCTCCTCGTGACCGGCGCAGCCGGCTTCATCGGTTCGAACTTCGTGCGGTACTGGCTCGACGTTCATCCCGGTGACCATGTCGTGGCGTTCGATCTGCTCACGTACGCCGGCAATCGTTCGACGCTCGACGACGTGTTCGCCGCTTACGGCGACCACGTGACGTTTCGACAAGGCGACATCGGCAACACCGATCACGTCGAAGAGCTCCTGCGTAATAACAAGACCGACGTGATCGTGAACTTCGCGGCCGAGTCACACAACTCCTTGGCCCTGCTCGACCCGGCCCGATTCATGCGGACCAACGCCCTCGGCACGCAGGGTCTGTGCGAGGCGGCCCGCCGCGCCGGTGTCGCTCGGCTCCATCACGTCTCAACGTGTGAGGTCTATGGCGATCTGCCTCTCGACGACGACGCGGTGGCGTTTACCGAGGAGTCGCCGTATCAGCCTCGCACGCCCTACAACGCAGCCAAAGCGGCCGGTGACCACGCCGTGCGGGCCTATCACGAGACGTTCGGCGTGCCGATCAGCATCACCAACTGCGCCAACAACTACGGGCCCTTCCAGTTCCCCGAAAAGGTTATCCCGCTGTTCGCCACACTGGCCCTCGACGACCAGCCGCTCACCATGTACGAGTCGAACAACAACCGTCGCGAGTGGATTCACGCGGTCGACCACTGCCGCGCCATCGACCTCGTCCTGAACAAAGGCAAGGTGGGTGAGACGTATCACGTGGGCACCGGCGACGAGCTCTCGGTGCGCCAGATCACCGACCTCGTGCTGACGGAACTCGGTAAGCCCGAGTCACTGGTCAAGATCGTCCCGGATCGTCCGGGCCATGATCGACGGTACCTTCTCAACACGGCGAAGATCCGCCGCGAACTCGGATGGGCGCCGCAGGTGCCGACCGAACAAGGCATCCGTGACACGATTCGCTGGTACGCCGAAAACCGGGCCTGGTGGGAGCCGCTGCGCAAGCGGGCCCCGGTGGTCGAGTCGTCGTGGCAAGGCGACCCGGCCGGCGCCTCGCGGTAACCCCTCGCCGGTCACGACGCAGGACCCGGGTGGGACGACTAACGGGTAGTCGAGTCGGACCGGCACGATGACTCGCTTGCTCGGGACCGGGTTGCCGTAGTGTCGACCGATGGCCGCGACCGATCTTGTCGATGTCGTCGACGACGATGATCGGGTTGTCAACTCCGTGACACGGGCCGAGATGCGGGCTCGGAACTTGCGCCATCGGGCCGTTGGCATCCTCGTTCTCTCCTCAGCCGGGCGCCTGCTGGTGCACCGCCGCTCTGACGACAAGGACGTGTGGCCCGGCCGTTGGGACATCGCCGCAGGAGGGGTGGTCGACGCCGGCGAGACCTATGAGGTGGCGGCGCGCCGGGAATTGGCCGAGGAATTGGGGATCGAGGGCGCATCGCTACGCAGGTTCGGCGCCGGCCGATTCGACGACGATCACGTTCGCCTCTTCGCCCAGTTCTTCAGCTGCACCTGGGACGGACCTGTCGAATTCACCGACGGCGAGGTGGCCGAGGCGAGATGGGTATCGTGGCCGGAGCTGGCCGTCCTGCTGGCGGAGCATCCGTTCTGCCCCGACAGCGTCACCCTAGGACTCCGCTTCGCGATGGAGTTGCTGCGTGTGCGCTGAAGGGACTCGCTGACCACCGCACTACCGTTCGGACCGTGAGCACGCTGATCCTGTTGCGCCATGGCGAGAGCACGTGGAACCTCGAGAACCGCTTCACCGGTTGGCACGACGTCGACCTGACCGAGAGGGGTGTCATCGAGGCGCAACGGGGCGGTTGCCAGCTGGCCGAAGCGGGATTGTGGCCCGACGTGGTGCACACCAGTTTGCTCAAGCGGGCTATACGCACGGCGGAGCTGGCTTTGCACGCCTGTGGGCGGCACTGGATTCCGGTGCAGCGCAGTTGGCGGCTCAACGAACGCCACTACGGCGACCTGCAGGGAAAGAACAAGGCCGAGACGCTGGCCGCCTTCGGCGAGGAGCAGTACCTCATCTGGCGTCGCAGCTACGACGTGGCGCCCCCCGCGGTAGCGCTTGATAGCCCGCATCACCCCTCCCATGACGTCCGCTATGACGCCCTCCCGCCCGATGTGCTCCCGGCCACCGAATGCCTCGCCGACGTGCTGAGTCGCATGCTTCCGTATTGGGCTGACGCGATCGCCGCCGACTTGCGGGCTGGTCGCGTAACGATGGTCGTCGCCCACGGCAACAGCTTGCGGGCGCTGGTGATGCACCTCGACGGTCTCACCCGACAGCAAGCGGTCGAACTCAACATCCCGACGGGTCTGCCGATGCGTTACGAACTCGACGACCGTCTGCACGTGGTGAACTCCGCATACCTCGACCCCGCGGCTGCGGCGTCAGCCGCCGAACTGGTCAAGAACCAGGGCAACAAGTAGCCCCTCCCGGCCCCCCTCGGGCCCCGCCCCCGGGCCCTCCCGGCGGCCCCCCTCGGGCCCCGCCTCCGAACTCGGTCATCCGGGCAGGAATGGGGCGGCCAGACCGCGCGGCCACCGCGACCCATATCTGCGGATTCGACCCAGTTCAGTGCAGGGTCAAGGACACGTCTAAAGTGATTTCATGTCTATTAGTGTAATCACACGTTCGGAGGCTCGCGCTGGCGGACTCAGCCGGGGAACGATTGACGGACGCCTCAGATCCAAACAGTACGAGGCCCTGCACCGTGGCATCTACCTAGTGGGCCGTCCGGGTAGCCCTCGCGACGATTGGCTGGCCAGGATGGCCGGCCATCTTGCCCGAGGCGGACCCGGTTCTGCGGTCAGCCACCGGGCGGCCGCCTTGCTCGGCGGGCTTGAGGGGATCGAGGGCTACCCCGAAGACCTGCTGGTACCGCACGGTTCGAGTTTTCGCGCCCCGCCGGCGATCCGAACCCGGTCCCTCGTACCCGAAGAAATCCACGTCCGCGAGGGTTTGCCCACGACAAAGCCGGAGCGGACATTGTCCGACTTGGCTGCCGTGTTGCCCATCAACAGTTTCGAGGTGGCATTCGAATCGCCTTCGGTCAGCAGACCCGCGCCGACCTCTCGATTGGGACGTCGAGGTTTGGCATCGGATTGTCCGGAGCCTTGCGACTCTGCCGCGCGGCCGGCGCGGAGTCGGTTCGTACGTCGCGGACAGGTCTGTCCGACGGGAAGCTTCGCCGAGACCATGGCCTTGCAGGCGTTCAGGCGGGTCGGGCTGGGCCGCCTGTGTCGTCAACCGATGGTCGAACTGGTCGAAGCCAACGGCCGGCAGATCCAGAACTGGTTTCCCGACTTCGGAGATCTGGCGCGGGGTATCGCCTTCGAGATCGACGGTGTGATTGCGCATTCGACGGCCGCCAACCTTGATCGAGACTTACATCGCCAAAACTTTGCTGACGAACTGGCTCGTGATCATGCGCTGGTCGGCGGCGAGGGTTCGGCGCGACCGATGGCGGTCGCCAGCGAAGCTGCCGCCCGAATAGCCAACACGCCGTGTTGTCCCGGCGGGTGGACGACCAATGGCGCGACGGTGCGCCCACGAGAGGGCGGCTGGACCGTGACCTTGAACGCCTGACCGCCCGCGCCCTGCGCCCGCGCCCAGCGCCCCCCTCGGGCCCCGACTCCCGAACTGGGTCGTCGGGGCAGGAATGGGGCGGCCAGACCGCGCGGCCATCGCGACCCATATCCGCGGATTCCACCCAGTTTGTGACCCAGATCGTGGGTGGGATGCGGGGACCGGCCGGTAATCTCGACGCGGTGCGCGTCTATGCCGAGGTGGCCCGACGCAGCTTTCTCCGCCACAGCACTTACCGGGGAGCCACGGTGGCCGGGGCGTTCGCCAACACGGTATTCGGCTTCATCAAGGCCTACATCGTGCTGGCCGTCATCGCCCAGACGGGCGCCATCAACGGTCTCGACCGCACGAAAGCGGTCACGTTCATCTTCGTCGCCCAAGGCATGTTGATGCTGATCAGCGCCTTCGGATCGACCGAGGTAGGCGATCGGGTCAAGGACGGTTCGATTGCCACCGACCTGTATCGCCCTGTCGACTTTTCCGGCTACTGGCTGGCTGCCGACATCGGGCGGGCTGGGTTCTTGGCCATCTTTCGCGGGTTGCCTCCGTTGCTGGCAGGCGCGCTGGTGTTTCCGATCGGTCTGCCCACGGCAACTGTGCGTTGGCTCGAGTTTGTCGTGTGCGTGACCATGAGCGTGGCGCTCGCCAGCCGGTGGTGGCTGATCGTCAACCTCGTTGCGTTCTGGACCGTCGAGGTGCGCGGCATCCGGTCCCTGGGCATCATTGTTCTCAACTTCGCCGCGGGAATCCTGCTGCCGCTCCAATTCCTACCAAAAGGCCTACGCGCGGCGGCGATGGTGACTCCGTTCGCGGCGATGCTCCAGCGGCCCGTCGACCTCCTGCTCGGGCTCACATCGTTTCCGGTGGTGATCGCGTGGCAAGGCGCGTGGCTCGTCGTCATGGAGTCGGCGGTGCGTTTCGAACTGGGCGCGGCGGTGCGCAAGGTCGTGATCCAAGGTGGGTGAGCTGCGCATCGCCGGGCACCTCATCTGGGCCAAGATTCGCAGTGAGGCCCAGTATCCAGCGTCGCTCATTGCCCACCTGATCGCTCAGGTCCTGGTGCTGGGGCTCGACCTGTTGGCCATCTGGGCGTTGTTCCTGCGGGTTCACGCGCTGGGCGGTTGGACCAGGGGCCAAGTGCTCGGGCTCTACGCCATCTCAGGTACCGCGTTCGGCATCGGTGACCTGTTCGTGAGCGCAGTCGAGCGCACGGCCGAGCACGTCCGGCTGGGTACGTTCGACCGATTTCTCCTTCGGCCCGCTGGCACGCTTATCCAACTGCTCGCCAACGAGTTCGAGCTGCGGCGCCTCGGCCGGCTCATCCAACCCGTGGTGGTGTTGGTTCTCGTGCTCACCAGCGTCGCGGTGGACTGGACACCTGCGCACATCGCGCTGTGCGCGGCGATGATCGTCGGGGCCACGACAATGTATTCGGCCATCTGGGTCAGCACCGCGGCGCTGGCGTTCTGGATTCCTTCAACGCAAGAGTTCGCCAACGCCTTCACCTACGGTGGGCAGTATGCGAGCCAGTACCCGATCAGCATCATGGGCGAATGGATGCGGCGAATCTTGCTGACCGCCATTCCGCTCGGGCTGGTGGCTTACGTGCCCGGCATCGAGTTGTTCGGGGCCGCCAACCCGATGGGTATCGCGCGCTGGATGAGCTTCGTGGCTCCCTTCGCCGGCGTGCCCGTCGCGCTGGCCGCCGGACTGCTGTGGCGTGCTGGCACCCGGCACTACCGGAGCACCGGCTCGTGATTGCGCCGTTGAGCTCGGCGGCGATCGAGATGCACGATCTGAGCAAGGTCTTCGATCGACGGGTGAAGGCCGGCCGGTTCCGGCGGGTCAACGAGCGCCATGAAGCGGTGCAGGCCATTTCGCTGACCGTGCCGCGGGCCGAAATCGTGGGCTATATCGGGCCCAATGGGGCCGGCAAGTCGACCACGATCAAGATGCTCACGGGCATCCTGCAACCGTCGAGCGGCACCGCCCTTGTGGCCGGTCTCGTGCCGCTCGAGGAGCGGGTGAAGCTGGCCCGCCGCATAGGAGTGGTTTTCGGTCAGCGCAGCAATCTGTGGTGGGACCTTCCGCTGGCCGACAGTTTCGATCTGCTTCGCCATGTGTACCGGGTGCCCTCCGTGGATCACGCCCGGACGCTGGCCTGGCTCACCGAGCTGTTCGACCTCGGCGGTTTTCTCGCCTCGCCGGTGCGGGCCCTCAGCCTCGGTCAGCGCATGCGCGGCGAACTCACGAGCGCGCTGCTGCACAACCCCGAGATCGTTTTCCTCGACGAACCTACGGTGGGGCTCGACGTGGTGAGCAAACACGCGGTTCGAGAAGCGCTGCGTACCATCCACCGCGAGCAAGGGGTCACGGTGGTGCTCACCACCCACGACCTCGCCGACGTTGAAGAACTCTGCCCCCGGCTGGTCATCATCGATCATGGCCGCCTGATCCATGATGGACCAACGGCTGACCTGAAGGTCCGCTTCGGGGGTGAACGGACTCTGGTGGTCGATCTGGTCGAAGCCCGAGAACCGCTAATCGTCGCCGGGGCGACGTGCACGAAGGTGGACGGACCGCGCCAGTGGCTCCAATTCGCCCCGGTTATAAGCGCTGCGTCGGTACTCGCCGCGGTCGCGGGGCAAGCCGATGTGCGTGATCTCACGGTGCAGGAGCCGGCCATCGAAGACATCGTGCGCCGGATCTACCAAGGAGCACGGACGTGACGTTATGGCCCACGGCAAGGTCGCGCGATGGAGGCGTGGACGAGATCCCGTGGCCGTCGTCGGGCGGCGGTCGACTGTGGCTCTGTGGCAAGCACTTCGTGGGCCCCGATCCCGACGCTGCACTCGCGCTTATCGGGGCGACCACCGTGGTTTGTCTTACGGCGCGTTTCGAACTCCAAGATCGCTACCCCGATTACGTGGCTTGGCTCGACCGCCACTCGCCGAACCGGGCGCTATGGTTTCCGATTCCCGATCTCCATGCGCCGAAGGTCGATGCCGCGGTGACCCTGATCGACTCCCTCAACCAGCGGCTCTTGGCCGGCGAGCGGCTACTCGTGCATTGCGGGGCGGGGATTGGACGGGCCGGCACGGTGGCGGTCGGTCTGCTCATGGCGACGGGGCTCTCTTGTCAGGAAGCGCTCACGACGGTGGCCGCCCACCGCCCGATGGCCGGACCCGAGGTGGGGGCCCAAGTCGAACTCATCGATGCCTTGAGCGACCTTTGGGGTCGGCACTAGTGCGAAACGGGAGCAACGGGGGGCGGGACGCGAGAGACTGATGGCATGAACCGCGATGCAATCCAGTGACTGAATCGTCGCTACCTGGTCCCACCGCTCGGAGCCGGAGCCTCGGTCTCGTGGCCGTGCTGGGCAGTGTCGTCGGTTTCTCGTTCGGTTCGACTGTGGCCAAGGGCGCGCACCTGCCCATCCCAGTGTTGATGTGGTGGCGACTCAGCTTGGCGACGCTGATTTGGCATGGCTGGTGCGCCCGCCCGTCGAGCACGACGCGGTTCCATCGTTTCGGCCATAACGCGGCGCAACGACGAGCTATTCGGCTATCGATCATGGCCGGGGTCCTTTTCGGCGTCAACCTGCTGCTGATCTTCTCCGGCATTTTGCGAACGCGGGTCGCGAATGCGGAATTCATCATCCAACTGTCACCACTGATGATCGTCCCGATTGCGGCGCGCCGACTGCGCGAGCAGATCGATCGGTCGATCCTCGTATTCGGCGCGCTGGCGGTCGGTGGGGTGGCCACGATCCTGCTCAACTCCAGCTCGCGAGGCACTCACCGGTGGGCCGGCGATTTGTTGGTGGCGGCCGGAATCAGTATTGGTGTGATTTACACGTTTGTCGTCCGCGAGGCCCGACAGAACATCGAGACGCCACAATTCATGGCCATTATGAGCACGGCCGCGGCGCTCGTGGTATTGCCCTTTGCGGTGGCCACCGGCTCGATGTTCGTCGTCGGCTGGCACGGCGCGCTCTTCATTTTGGTGTTGACCATGTTGTCGAGTGTGTTCGGTCATGGGTTGCAGGTGTGGGCCCAACGGTCGGTTCCACTCAGCACGATTTCGCTCCTCGGTCTCTCCCAGCCGGCCTTGGCGGTAACCTGGGCATGGATATTCCTCGGCGAGCAGGTGCGGCCTATCCAAGTGCTCGGTATGGCGTTCGTCTTGTTAGCCGTTGGCGGGATCGCGCTTTATTCACCAGCGGGGGCGGCCATGCGCTCGCAGTTCGCCTATCGCCGCTCGGCCCGTCGGATGCCCGCCGACTCTCTGGTTGACGTCTCGAACGAGCCCGTCGACGCGACCTAGTAGGTGCACGCGAGATAATCGACGTTCGTGGAAACGCAACCGGTTTGGCACCCCCGAGACTCTGACGCCGAAGTCGGCGATGTTTGGCTGTCGTCGGCGCGGATCGCCAGCTGTGTGGATGAACTTGGAGCGGCGATCACCCGCGACTACGGCGGTCGGCAGCCCCTTCTGGTCGGGGTGCTCAAGGGCGCCTTCGTCTTCATGGCTGATCTGCTGCGGGCGGTGCAACTCCCCACCGAAGTCGACTTTCTGGCCGTTTCGTCGTACGGCGCATCGACCACGTCGAGCGGCGTCGTTCGGATCATGAAAGACCTCGATGTGCCACTGGCCGGACGAGATGTGATCCTGGTCGAAGACATCGTCGATTCTGGCCTCACACTGGCGTTCCTGCTCGAGAATTTGGCCGCTCGTGGCGCCGCCAGTCTGGCTGTATGTGCTTTGCTCGTCCGAGAGGGAGTGGCCCTTCCCGCCGAGGTGACGTCGCGACTCAAGTACACCGGTTTCGCCCTTCCACCGAGCTGGGTCGTCGGTTACGGGCTCGATGCCGGCGAACGAAACCGCCACCTTCGCAGCATTCATGCATATCTGCCGCCCGATCTTTGACCGGCTCATCAATATTGGGTACGTGGGTCAGGTGATTTCTGAGCGATGCTTCACAAACGGTTCACTTTGCACGCCAAGGTCCGTAGAGTGACCGGCGATGTCCACGAAAAAGATTCGCCCTGATCGTAAGCCCGGCCGCCCAGGACCGAAGAGCTTGGCGCCCTATTTGGTACTGGCCATTCTTGCCGTGCTTCTGCTCTCACGATTCGTGTCCGGCGGATCGTCTTCCACGAAGCTCACCTTCACGCAGTTCGAACAGAAGGTGCGCTCCGGCGATGTAATAAACGCCAACATCAGCGACCGGTCGAACTCGGTGAGTGGTCAACTGAGTGACCGCAGCCAATACCATGCCAGCTACGTGGGTCAATACGGCGCCGACCTGGTGAAGGAACTCAAACGAGCAGGTGTTCCCACCGACGTCAGCGTGGCCAAAGGCAGCGTCTGGTTAGCGCTGTTGTTCCAGTTCTTTCCGATTTTCCTCATGATCGGCGTCTTGGTGTGGATCGTGAACTCGATGCAAGGCGGCGGAAGCAAGCTCATGTCATTCGGCAAGTCGAAAGCCCGACTCGTAGGCAAAGATCAACCGAAGGTGACGTTCGCCGACGTCGCCGGCGCCGATGAGGCGGTGGAAGAACTCCGAGAAATCAAGGACTTTCTCGAGAATCCGGCTCGCTTCGCCGCCATCGGGGCGAAGATTCCCAAGGGGGTGCTGCTCTACGGCCCGCCCGGAACGGGCAAGACTCTTCTGGCCCGGGCGGTCGCCGGCGAAGCTGGAGTCCCCTTCTTCACGATCTCCGGCTCAGATTTCGTCGAGATGTTCGTCGGAGTCGGCGCCAGTCGAGTCCGCGATCTTTTCGAGCAGGCCAAAGCCAGTGCCCCGGCCATTGTATTCGTCGATGAGATCGACGCCGTTGGTCGCCAGCGCGGTTCGGGGCTCGGGGGAGGACACGACGAGCGCGAGCAGACCCTCAATCAACTGCTGGTCGAAATGGACGGGTTTGACCCGCGCACCGGCGTGATCCTGATCGCCGCCACCAACCGGCCCGATATTCTCGATCCGGCCCTGCTCCGGCCCGGCCGCTTCGACCGCCAGATCGTGGTCGACCGGCCTGATCTGAGCGGCCGGCGGGCCATTTTGGCCGTCCACTCCGGGGGCAAGCCGATGGGTCCTGATGTCGATCTCGACGTGATGGCCCGCCGCACGCCCGGGTTTTCGGGGGCCGACATCGCGAACCTGCTCAACGAAGCGGCCCTGATCACGGCCCGGCGAGGCAAGACCATGATCGGCATGTCGGAGGTCGAGGCCGCGACCGACCGCGTGATTGCCGGACCGGAGCGCAAGAGCCGGGTCATGAGCGAAGAAGAACGACGGGTGATCGCGTATCACGAAGGCGGCCACGCCCTCGTCGGGCACGTCTTGCCGAACGCGGATCCGATCCACAAGATTTCGATCACGTCGCGGGGTCGTGCCTTGGGCTGGACTCTGGCGCTCCCCGAAACCGACAAATACCTCGTGACCCGGTCCGCTCTGCGCGACGAGCTGGCCATGCTGCTCGGAGGGCGATCGGCTGAAGAACTGATCTTCTCCGAACCCACCACGGGTGCCCAAAACGACATCGAGCGAGCCACCGGCATTGCCCGGTCGATGGTCATGGAGTTCGGCATGAGCGACCTTCTGGGCCCGCAAGCCCTCGGTCAGAAGTCCAACGACGTGTTTCTCGGTCGTGAAATCGGCAGTTCCGCCAACTATTCCGACGACCTGGCCCAGACTATCGACTCCGAGATCCGCAGTCTCATCGACACCGCTCACAGCACCGCCGTCGAGATCTGCACCACCCACCGTGACGTGCTCGATCGTCTTGCGACTCGGCTGTTGGAGAAAGAAACTCTCGACTCCGAAGAGGTGCAAATGCTGTTCTCGGGCTTGCCCACCTGGGTCAGGACGCCCGAAGCCAAGTTGGCGCCCTCCGCCTCGGGAAACCCGATCCCGGCCTTGATCCCGTCCCCGGAGAAAGTGGCGGTGGCTGCGGCCCGCGGTCTTGCGATAGGGGCAGGAACTGTTGGTCGGGCGCGCTGGCGGTTCCGGGGCCTGCGACCCACCTGACCGAAATTCTGTCCCGTTTCCGGGCTCGAAGACAGTCACCTAAGGGGTAGGCTGACCTCTCGTGCTCCGCTTCACCACCCCAGGTGTCATGGGCATTCTCAATGTCACCCCAGACTCGTTCGCCGACGGGGGCCGTTGGGCAACTGTCGATGCGGCGATTTACCACGGTCGGGAGATGTTGGCCCAAGGGGCTTCGATCATCGACGTCGGCGGGGAGTCGACTCGACCCGGAGCCCATGGCGTTGAGCCGGCCGAAGAATTGCGCCGAGTGATTCCCGTCATAACCGAATTGGCTCGTCACGGCGCCGTATCGATCGACACCCGACATGTGCGGGTGG
>JANYDT010000122.1 GCA_025359845.1 Acidimicrobiia bacterium | reverse complement strand
CTAAGGCTCCGGTCTTCGCCGCTCATCTCGATCGCCGCCCTCCCAGGGGCGGCCGTGGGAGCCGGCTTGTCGATCGCGCTGGCCGCCGATCTTCGCATCGCCGCCCGATCGGCGCGCCTGATCGGGGGATGGGGGCGCCTCGGTTTCAGCGGCGACTTTGGCGGAGCGTGGTTTCTGACGCGTCTCGTCGGCCCGGCCAAGGCCCTCGAATTGCTCGTCGACAACACCGCCCTCAGCGCTGAACAGGCGTTCGGACTAGGACTCGTGAACAAAGTGGTCGAAGATCACGAACTGCGGGTTCGAGCGCTTGATTGGGCCCTCGCCCTGGCCGCCGGTTCCCGGCCCGCCAACATGTTGATGAAGCGCAACATCCAAGACTCCCTCAAGATGACGCTCGCCGACTATTTACCGATCGAGAGCGGACGCCAGCGCGAGGCCGGTCAGACCGAAGAACACCGCGATGCCGTCCGGCTCTGGCTGTCGCAGGCAAAGGCCAAGCGGGCCGGCGCAGCGCGGCCGACTCCGACCGAACTCAGGTAATGGCACCCTGAATCTTGAGGTCGATGAGCTGCTCGTCAGTGCGGCCGAGCGAGCGCACCAGTTCATCGGTGTGCTCGGCGAACAGTGGCGCCCGGGTGATCGTGAAGGGGGTCTCGTCGAACATGACCGGACTCGAACCCAACTCCCGCGCGTTGCCCTCTTCGTCGGTCACGGCCAAGATGTAACCGTTCGCCGCCACCTGCGGATCGCGAGCCAATTCCAAGGCATCTTGATTCGGGGCCCACTGTCCTTCCATGGTCTGGAGACGCTTCAGCCATTCGGCGTACGGTCGCCTGGCGATCGCTTCCGCCACGAGTACGCCCGCCTCGATGGCACGTTCCATGAGCTTCTCGGCGCTGTCGAAACGTTCGTCGGCGATCAGGTCTTCGCGCCCGATGTGGCGACAGACGTCGGCCCAGTAACGGCCGGGTTGGAGCATCGTAAGGTTTATGAAACGACCGTCGGACGTACGAAAATTGCCTATGAGCGGATTCACCGGTGCGTTTGGCGGTCCCGCCATCAATGGTTTCGGCGCGACAACTCCTGTGAGGAGCGAGTTGCCTATCGATAGGCCGGTGGCCCACACCGCCACGCTCAACAATGAGACATCGACAATCGAGGGCTCGCCGGTTCTCTCCCTTGCAAACAGCGCGCCGGCGATGCCACCGGCGATGGTCATGCCGCCCATCGAGTCACCGAACGCGCCGGCCGGCATCCCGATGATGTTCGGCGAATCGGAGGGGGTCAAACCCACGGCGCAACCACCCCGGGACCAGAACACACTCCCGTCATAACCGCCCTTGGCGGCCTCCGGCCCCTTCGGGCCCAGCGCGGTACCGCGGACGTAGATGATCTTCGGATTGACCTTACGGATGTCTTCGACGTCGATCTTCAATCTCGTCCGCGGACCCGGCAGGTAGTTGGTCAGGAAGACGTCGCACGTTGCTGCCAGTTCGTACAGGATTTCCCGTCCGCCGTCGGTGTCAAGGGCCAAGCCGATGCTGCGCTTACCCCGATTCGGGTGCTCCATCAGGGGCTGGAACGACCCTGCGGAGGCGCCTCCGGTTCCGATTTTGATGCCCCGCTGTGCATCGCCGGTGACGGCGTGCTCCACCTTGATGACATCGGCCCCCCAATCAGCCAGCACCGCGCCGGCCGCAGGCGTGAAGGTGAATTGCGCAACTTCGAGGATACGTACCCCGCTCATGGGCTTTGCGCTCATGATTGACGCCTTGCGCCGACGAGGTCTTTGAAAGCCACGTTGCGATCGGTCTGGGGTTCGTGGGGAAGTCCGAGCGCCCGCTCCCCAATCGTGTTGCGCTGGATCTCGTCGGTGCCACCCCCGATACTGACACCGGGGCTGCCCAGGCCCACCCGCAACAGTTCGCCGCCCTCGGGGGCTGACTCTCCGGCCAGAGTCGCGTAAGCGCCCATGATGGCGAAGGACAGGTCACGCGATTTTCGACATATCTGCGAGATGACCAACTTGGTGATCGAACCTTCGGGCCCCGGATGACGACCGGCGGCCAGCGCGGCCTTCGACCGCAAAGCGGTCATTCGCTGTAACTCAATCATGGTGTAGTACTGCACCAATTCCTGACGTACGCAGGGATCGGCGGCCGTCCCGTTCGCTTGAGCCAGGGCCAGCACCTGCTTCCACGGGAGCGCGTTGCCGGTGTGCCTGGCCACCTTTGGTCGCGCCTGCAAAACCTCGGCGATGACCCGATCGAGATTGCCCGACTTAGCGCCCGATGCCAGCTCAACCAGCCCGCGGCGGGGCCGGCTGGCGACGCTCGATCGCTCATACGCGAGGGTAGTGCGGTTGACCACCCAGCCGTTGTTGAGCCGACCCAGCACATCGTCTCGCGAGACGTAGGCATCATCCAGGAACACCTCGCAGAACTTGGCGTCGCCGTTCATCTGGACGATCGGGCGCACCTCGATACCCGGCTGATTCATATCGAGCAAGAAATAGGTTATGCCTTGGGTCTTGGGCACGTCGGCATCAGTACGGGCGAGCAGCATGGCCCGCTGCGCGACATCGGCGCTCGAGTTCCAAACTTTTTGTCCGGTCACCAACCATCCGTCGCCGGTGTCGACGGCCTTCGTGGCCAACCCCGGAAGGTCGGACCCGGCGCCCGGTTCGCTATAGAGCTGACACCACGACTCCTCACCCCGCAGGAGGGCGGGAAGCAATTTCGCGCATTGCTGCGCGGTGCCGTGTTCCATGATCGTCGGTCCGGCCAGTTTGAAACCGACGTGACCCATGGGGGCGGCGATGGTGCCGACCCCCGCCAGTACCTCCTCGACGACGGACCCGTCGCGATTAGAGAGTCCAAGACCCCCGAAGCGCTCCGGCCAGGTCGGGGCGCTCAGGCCGGCACCGGCCAGCCTCGACCACCACTCGCGAACAGTGATGGCGGTGTCCCAGTTGCTCTCGACCCAATCGCGCAATCCCGCCCTGAACGCTACGGGATCGTCAACCGGCCATAGGGGCCGCTGAGGGGCGTCAGTCGTTATCATGATCTTTCGAGGTTAGAGCGATAAGCGCTCTCATCCCGCCATCCATCCGCCGTCGGCGGCCACGACCGCACCGTTTACGAACGAAGCGTCGGGTGACGCAAGAAACGCAACGACCGCGGCGATCTCGTCAGGATCGCCAGTGCGCACGGCGGTACCGAGCAGACCGCCGAGGCGGGTCATCCCCACCGCGCTGTAACCGGGAGAACTCTCGGCGATGTTGGTGGCCGTGCCCCCAGGGCACACCGCGTTACATCGGACTCCGCTGTCTGCGTACATCCAAGCAATGCTTTTCGTGAGGCCGATAACACCGTGTTTGCTGACCGTGTACGCGGCGCCGGCTCGCCCTCCGCTCAATCCGGCGATCGAGGCAATGTTGACCATGTTTCCTTTGCTCGCCACCAGCAGCGCCACGGTGCGCCGCGCCATGTTGAAGGGCCCGGTCAGGTTTACGCCGAGGACGCGATTCCACTCGGCGTCCGAAACCTCCTCCACCGGCCCCATGGCGTCAAGCACGCCGGCATTGTTCACCACCACATCGAGGTGGCCGAACGAAACCATGGCGGTATCGATGCACGCGTCGACCGAACTGGATGAGGAGACATCAAGGTGCACAGAATGGGCCTGCCCGCCGTCAGCGGCGATTTGCGCCACCGTCTCGGCCGTGCGCTCGTCGTTCACGTCACCGGCGATGACGGTCGCCCCGGCCGCCGCGAACCGACGGGCCACGGCCCGACCGATGCCCGATCCTGCGCCGGTCACCACGATGACTTTTCCATCGAACGCATCAATGCTCACCGAAGTCACCCTAGGTGACTGTAATCAAATGGTTGATTCACGAATGGGAATCGTTGTGCGAGGCTGGAGCAGTGAACAAAGGCGGAACTTCGCAACCGGCGGCCGTGACTCGCCGAGGCTTTCTGCTGGGTGCCTCCTGCGTGCTGTGCTCGGCCGCATCGGCCGCGCTCGGGTATCGGATCGGTACGGCGCGCGAGCGAGAGACCGCCAGACGCCTCACTTCCGATGGCTTTTTAGGCACGGCCTCCCCCACCAAGACGAACACGCAACGCCGACGCGTCCAACCCAATGCGCTGTTTCGTGTGCCGACCGACAAGCCGTACGTGGCCTTGACGTTTGATGACGGACCGGACGTGCGCTACACCTCGACAGTCCTCGATCTGCTCGCCGACAGGAAGGTAACGGCCACGTTCTTCATGATCGGGGTAAACGCGCTGGCCAACCCGGAGTTGGCCCGGCGCGCCGTGTCCGAAGGCCACACCGCAGGTAACCACACGTACGACCATCGCGAGCTCGAGCTGTTGCGACCCCCTGCGATCGAGGTCGAGATTGAAAAAGGGCAGACCGCGTTTCGCCGAATCGGGCTGGATGGCCCGCCTTGGTTTCGCCCGCCCAAGGGCTACACCGATCACGCGGTGGGCGTGCTCGCCGACGCCGATCGATACCGGACGATCTTTTGGGACGTCGCCGTCGAGCACTATATCGACCATCAACCGATTGCCCAAGGGGTCGACCAACTGCTCGCCGAAGTACGGCCAGGGTCGATCATCCTCGCCCACGACGGCGGGCACGTCGTCGGCGTCAAAGACCGGCCCATACTCTCGCGGGCCCGCACCGTCGAGGCCCTCCCTCTCCTCCTCGACGGGCTGGCGAAGCGCGGGTTCGAAGCGATGAGCGTTGACGCCTTGCTACTGCGCACGAGTTGATCTTAGGTTGTGGCCGAGCGAGCGGCCAGGCGGGTCGACACGCCAGGCAGGAACTGCAGGAGGAGGGCGATCAGAAAGACGGCGAGAGCGGCCACCGCCGACATCGAAAAGCCGAAGGCCACGGCCCGCTTGGCGAGGGCAATCCTCTCTCCTGTCCGCCGACCGGTGGCTTGGCGATCTAAGCCGATGTATGTGGTCGCGGCCAACCCGAAAATGAACATGACGACGAGCGCGATGAGGCCGGCAATGAGCCACCAGGTAGCACCACCGGCGCGGTCTGTGATGGCCGCCGATTCGGTCCCGTCGCTCAAGTACGCCAGTACCGCGAAGGTCCACGCTCCGACCACCAGCCACGCCCCGAGCACGTCACTGGGCCGATGCCATCCGACGATGACCGTCGCGGTACCAATGAGAATCGCGTAGGACGCGCCGAGCATAGCCACCGACCCGCGTCGAGAAAACGGGACTAGAAGGAGGCCAGCCACGACGATGCTGACGGCGACGGTCGTGTGGCCGCTCGGGAACGAGTTGGGGTCACCCTGAGCGGCAAGGTCGGGACGCTTCAATATCACGAGCTTCAGAAATTCGGTTGACGCGACCGATCCGAATACCACGGTGGCGGCCACGAAGGCGGCCACGTTGCGATGGCGCCGCAGGGCCATACCCAATATCACGAACAGCGTCAACGCCAGTGATCCGACGCTGATCGTGTCGAGCAGGAGCCAGGCCGCACCTCTAACCCGAAAGGGCTGAAGCGAACGACCGTTGGCCGCCACCCGCTCAAAGATTTGGCCCCTGAGCGTCCGCACGGCCAAGAGATAGAGCGTCATCAGCGCGGTTGCCGCTCCAGCACTCAGGGCCACGCATTTCTGCCTCAGGGTTGCCACGCCCTCCAGCTTGACCGATCACGAGAGAGAGGTGGTTAGTCCCGTGGCATTGCCCTGATCCACGAGCCTCATCGCGTCATGGACGGGCGAGGGCCCGCTGCCTGCGTACCTGCGAGAACGGCTTGCCCAGGTCATTGGACTCATTCGACAACGTTTTCACCAAGCTTCGTGAACCGACCAAGCGCTCGATACCCCAAGGTGACCTGGCGATGAACAAGCGAATTTCCCGGTCCATCCGTCGAGGGAATTGAGGACGACGAGACTTGGCGCAGTGTCGCCCATTTAGGATGCGATTACGGGCAGGGCTATCACCTGGCCCACCCGATGTCGGAGGCGACCCTCATCGAGTGGCTCGCCGATCGCCGTCAGGCCGACTCACTGAGCGTTTTTGGCCTGATTTAGCGTTCTCGGCCCGATTTGATGAGCCCTTATTGGGGCGCCCAATTCGGCGGGCGGCGCCCGGCGAACGCCGTCATCCCCTCCACCCCTTCGTCCGAAGCGAACAATCCGGCCGACATCTGGGCGGTCCACCGAAACGCCTCGGTCTGATCGGTAAACGCCGGTACCCGAGCCAGCAACTCCTTCGATTTGGCCAAAGCGATCGGTCCGCCGAGTCGCAATTTGGCTACCACTTCGGCCACTTCCTTATCGAGTTCGGCGTCGGGCACCGCCTTGCTGATCAGACCAACTTCAGCGGCTCGCGCCGCGCCCACCCGCTCCCCGGTGAGGAACAGCAGCGTAGCGTCGGCGGTACGCATTTTGGGCAGACACACCACGCTAATAATGGCCGGGGCCACGCCGATTCTGACCTCGGTGAAGCCCATCGTGGCCGACTCGGCGGCGATCGAAATGTCACAACTGGCGGCCAATCCGAGACCACCGGCCAACGCGTGCCCGTTGATCCGGCCCACGACCGGCTTGGGGGCGGCCTGGATTTGCTGGAACACCCTTACGAACATGGGCAGCTCGCCCGGATCGGCGGTCGCCGTTCGGCGCTCCTTGAGATCGGCGCCGGCACAGAACGTGTTCCCGGTTCCGGTGAGGACGATGACGTGCACGCCCGGGTCG
>JANYDT010000108.1 GCA_025359845.1 Acidimicrobiia bacterium | reverse complement strand
GCGCGGCGAACAGCACCAGACTCAGCACCAGAGCCGCTCCAAGGGCGCCGGCTCCGGCCAATCCGAGGTTGCCGACACGCCCGATGTTCTGCAGGAACGAGAAGCCCGTGGCGTTGGCCCCGAGAACCAACACCGCCACTCCGAGGCTCGCGCCGGCGGTCACACCAAGGATGGAGGGATCGGCCAACGGATTGCGAAACAGCGTCTGCATCTCGAGGCCGGCCAGCCCGAGCGCCGCTCCCGCGGTCGAGGCGGTGACCGTGCGCGGAAGCCGGACGCTCCAGACGATAGCCTCCCATCCCGGCTTACGGCCGGCCGCCCCGGCCACGATACGCGCGACGTCGAGGGGAGGTATGGCGACCGATCCGATCGCCACTGCAGCCACGGCGGCGGCCACAAGGACGCCGCCGAGAAGCAGAAGGAGGCGGGCTCGGGTCACCGACCGATGTGGCGATACCAAATGGTGTTGTACCCCGGCTCGAGCTCAGGGTGCAGCACCGCCACGAGGTCTGCGAGTAAGAGATCAGGGCGAACCACGGCGGTCTCGAAAAAGTCGGTTCCACCGGTCGCATTGACTCTTTTGTCGTTACCCCAGACGTTGTCAGCTTTGAATGACAAGAGGTTGCGGTAGCGGGCATCTTCGGCGATAGGGGCCTTGAGGGTGTCCCACAGGTAACCGGCATTGATCCATACCGTGGCGTCGTAGGCCTTTTCGAGCACGGTTTCGAGATCGAGCGATAGCGATCCCACCGAGGTGTCGGTCGACCATGGGTATGCGCCCCCGGCATCACGAATGAGCTGCGCCGGAAAGCTCTTTCCGCCGGGCATGAACCAGGTGCCCTGGTACATCGAACCGCTGATGACAACCGGCTTGCGGACCGAGGCCGTGGCCTTGGTGGCAAGGGCCGTGTAGTCGGCCCGGAGTTTGTCGTACGCCACCTGAGCGACCTTCTCGCGGTTGGTCAGCAAGCCGACAAGTTTGGTCCATTCGGCCCGTCCCAGTGGAGTCTGCTCCAACGAGCTGCCTTCGAGCACGACCGTCAGCCCTGCTTGACGCAGCTTGTCCAGTCCATCGGCTCCGCCGAAGGTGTAGGTCAACACCACACTGGGTTTCAAGGCAATGAGTGACTCGACGTTGGCCTTGGCGTTGTTGCCGACGCCCTTGATTGTGCCGGTCGCCAATCCTCTGACCACCGACGGCGTGGAGTAGTTCTGCGGATCATCGACCGCCACGATTTTCTCGGGAGTGCCGACGATCTCGAAGCTCGGAGCGAGTGTCGTACTCATGATCGCGGCGCTGGCAATCGGCACGTTGACAACGGTTGCGCCGGCGATGTCACCTTCGAGTTTCGGGGCGGGTGTACCGCACTGCACGAGCACCCAGCTGGAGGGTTTAGCGCCGCGAAATACCTGCGGAACAGTGACCACTTTGTAATTGTGCTCGTATCGAACTTGGAGGTTCGTGGCGTCCAAAATTGACGCCTTTTCGGGAAAATAGTCGGTGCTGGGATCGACGTTGGTGGCACAACCGGACGTGATGTTGGCGGTCAATTTCGTCGGCGACGGCGACGGGTTTGCGGTCGGCGTTGGCGTCGAGGCCACCGTGCTGGGCCCCGTAATAGCCGCAGTCACCGCCACTGCCGGCAGCGTGTCAGCGGCCCAACGTTTCTTAGCGGAGCATTTGAGCGCCACCCCGTTCGCGGTTGACGCGGAGGCACCCACCTTGGTGCACCTCGCGCCCACAGCGGCTCGGGTGGAAGGTTTGGTCGCCGCTTGGGTGGGCGCGACAACGAGGAACGAGGCGGTCGCGCTGAGCGCGATCGCGGCCGAGAGGGGCCGGAACATGATTGACCTTTCTGCCCCATTCTCCGTGGGGCCGTACGTGGAAAACTGCGGTCCACGACACAGCCGGTCTCCTGGCTCACGGATCTTCGCTTCCCTCACCTTCCCAGCCGATGTCGGCCAGTGGTGCGTCGAGAGTCGCTACCCGTTCACAGTGGCGGGAACCACGCCGGATTTACACCGGCTTCCCAGAACTGCGTCGTAACGGCCGACATGGTAGCAGTTGGCTTCGGGGCCGCGATCGGCCGCTATCGGGCGGGGTCAAGCGCCCGAACGCGCCGCTATCGCTCTGAAACCGAGCACGACGAGGCCCGTCGTGAGCGTTCCGGCCAGAACAACTTTGGGCATGGCCGACGGACCGGCCGAGTCGAGCAGCCGGCCGATGGCCCACGGGATGATCATGGTGCCCACGCTCGATCCGGCCAGAAACGCGGAGGTCACCGCGCCGGTCGAGGGGATGACCGGTTCGGCCAGCGACAGCATGGTCGGAAACATCGACGCCGTTCCGAGGCCGAACACCAGGGTGCCGATCCATAGCGCCGGTTGGGCCCGTCCGCCGATCAGCAAAAGCGCCAGCGCTCCTGCGCAGACCGCGACGTCGGTCATCAGCACAGGAAAGGGCCGTGCGCGTCCGGCGATCGGGATGGATAGAAGGCGGCCCACGGCGAAGGCGCCGAGGAAGGCCGTACCCAACCACGTCGACGCCCCGTTGCGGGCCAGTCCGCGAGCAACGCCGTACTCGAAGATCCATCCGGCGAAGCCAACCTCGACCCCGACGTACGCGAAAAACCAGAGCACGCCCAGTGCAACGAGACTTCGCTGTCGACGGGTCAGCCGGGCATCAACCTCGTCGTGGGGATTGACCGGGCTTGGCGCAGTGAACACCCTCCAGGCGAACAGCCCGAGCATTGCCGCAATGACGCCGTACCCGACGCGCAAGCCACCGGTCCATGCGAGCGATCGCGCCACGATCACGGGAGCGACCGTGGCCCCGATCGCGAAGCTCAGGTGCAGCGCGTTCATGATCGGTCCCCCCCGGTAGACCCAGAGCACCGCGGAGTTGCCCGTCACGTCGACCATCCCACACCCGAAACCGAGCACGATCTGCAGAAGGGCCAGTGCTTCGAGTTTATGGGCGAAGGGAATTGCGAGCAGACCGGCGGCGGCCACGAGCAGCCCCACGCCCAGGACGGGATGGGCCCCATGTCGGGCGAGGAGCCGTCCGGCCACGAGCGAACCGACGAAGTAACCCATGGCCCCGACGGTGAAGAGGATGCCGATGCGACCCTTGCTCGCCCCGGTCCATGTGCGGAACGTATCGATCGAAGGCCCTACCAACAAGCTCGACGCGCCGAGTCCGATGAACGACCCGAGATAGGCGGCGGTGGCCCGCCTGCTCGTGCTCGAGGGGCCCGTCTTCATCGCGGTGAGGGTAGTAGCGGCGGCCTACGCTCTGAGTACCACCCGCCCGGGTGGCGAAATGGCAGACGCGGAGGGCTTAAACCCCTCTGACTCGAAAGGGTCGTACGGGTTCGAGTCCCGTCCCGGGCACTTCTGACCAGGCAGAATAGTTATGATTGTAGTCTGCAATCGATCGTATGTTCTCAAAAGGTGCACAAAAGGTGCACACAGGGTATTGTCGAGGCGTGGGCAAAGGGACCGTTTTCCGAAAAAACAACGGTTGGGCGTTCCGAGTTGATGCTGGTATCGAAGGAGCGACGGGCAAACGACGCCAGATGCTGCGTCAAGGCTTTGGCACCAAACGCCAAGCCGAGACCGCGCTCACGGAAATGGTGCACGCCAGCGACAACGGAGGACTGGTCGCACGGTCGACGCTTCGCCTCGGGACTTTTCTCGACGACTGGGTTGAGAGCCAGTCACAACGGCTTCGACCGACGACGCTTCACAGCTACCGAATCGCCACGGGTCACGTGGACAAGGTTCTGGGTCGAGCGACGCTTCAGTCACTCAACGCGCTCCAGATCGAGAAGTTCTACGCCGAGATGGGCGTGTCCGGCGGTTCCAAAGGAACCGGGCTCGCAGCCAAGACGGTTCGTAACATCCACGTCGTAATCCGCAAAGCGCTTAGCGACGCCGAACGTCTTGGGCTCGTACAACGAAACGTTGCCAGCGCGGCGAGACCGCCGGTCGCGGTCCGGCCCGAGTTCGCAACCTGGTCTTCGAGCGAAGTGCGCGAATTCTTCGACACTGCCAAAATCGACCGGCTATTCGCCGCGTTCGTCTTGTCCGCCACAACAGGAATGCGGAGAGGTGAAGTCCTCGGAATGCGATGGAACGATGTCGACTTCGATGCCGCGCAGCTCGCCGTCGTGCAAACCATCACGACCGCTGCGAACAAGGTGATCGTCTCTCCGCCCAAGACGCCCCGAAGCCGACGCACCATCTACCTCGACGCCCAAACCTTGAAAGTTCTCAGGGAGCACCGCCGTAAGCAGAGTGAGGAGCGCCTCGCCGCCGGACCAACTTGGGTTGGAAGTAATACGCTGCTCTTCACGAACGAAGTCGGCGAACTCGTTCGCCCCGACCTCCTCACGCGCACCTTCACACGGCTCTCCCGAACGGCTGGACTCCCCATCATAAGACTCCACGATCTTCGCCATACGTACGCCACGCTCGCCTTGAAAGCCGGCTTACACCCCAAGGTCGTCTCCGAGCGACTCGGCCACGCCACCGTCGCCATCACCCTCGACCTCTACTCGCACGTCACGCCGGCCATCGCTCGCGACGCGGCGGACGTCGTCGCAGCGAAGATCTTCGGTGATTGAGGACGGCGTCCCTCCCGATCGGTTTTGGGGACTGCGACGGCGCCAACGGTGTCACCAACTGGGTCACCCGCAGCGTCAACGATACGTCCCGATTTGGAACCCTTACAAACCCTCAAGACCACCCTTCATGACCTGTTAACTGCACCATGGGCTTCGCGATCTGCGCATCGTCCGGGAAGGTCGCCATGGTCTGTAGGAAGGTTGAGCGGTTCGAGGTCGTCGCTACGGCGGGCCCGCCGGGTTGGCGTCTCCAGTCGCTGGGTGGCGCGTCGGTCGGTCCGGTTGACGAATTCCTGTTGACGCTCGCCGCGGGTGGTGCGAGCCCGACAACGGTTCGTTCGTACGCTTACGATCTATTGCGGTGGTGGCGTTGGCTTGTCGCTTCACCGATCGGCTGGGATGTTGCTACTCGGACCGATGTTCGTGATCTCGTGCTGTGGATGCAGGAGCCCCGACCCGGAGGCGGCGGATTGGCAGCCGCGACGATCAACCATTGCTTGGCCGTGTTGTCGTCGTTCTACGACGAGCATGTCCGCGCCGGAAACGTTGATCGGTCGCCGGTGCCGGCGGTCGGTGACGGTCGAGATCGACACCGCAGCCCGATGGAACCGCGTCGCCTCGGTCGCCGTGCTCCGCTTCGCCAGCGAACTCCGCCAACAGTCCCACGCGGGTTGACCGACACCCAATTCACGCTCTTGTTCGCGGCGATGCCGAGCGACCGGTGTTAGCGGCCACGTTGTTTGGACATGTTGTGGCTGGTTTGGGTGTTGATGGTTTGGGTGTGGATGGTTAGTCGCGGGTGAGTTCGGCTGCGGCTTTGCGGGTGTCGGTGTCGTCGACGAGGTGGTGGCCGTTGGTGGCGGCGGCGATGAGGGCGGCGGTGGCGGCGTTGTTGAGTTGGTGGGGTAGGCCGTTGGCGGCTTGGTGGAGTCTGGCGATGGCGTCATCGGCGAGGAGGGGTTCGTTGCGTCCGGCGATGGCGAGGTGGTGTTTGAGGTAGCTGGCGGTGTCGGCGAGGTCCATGGGTTTTGAGTTGGTAGCGGGTGGCGATGCGTTGATCGAGGGCGGCGAAGTGATCTATGCGTAGTTGTCGGGCGAGGGTTGGTTGTCCGACGAGGATCCCGGCGGACGGTGACGTGGGGTCCATGTCGGCGTTGGTGAGGAGGCGTAGTTCTTCGAGTTGTTCGGGTGTGAGGAGGTGGGCTTCGTCGATGATGATCACGGGTCGTCGGTGTCGTTGCGCGGTTTCGGCGGCGAGGAGGGTGGCGGCTTGGGCCATGACTTCGGCTTTATGGAACCTTGGGTGGGCGCCGAGCGCGGACACGATGGTGACGTAGAGGCCGCGGGTGCCGAACGCGGGGTTGGGGGTGTAGATGACGTGGTGGCGGGTCGGGTCGAGGGTGGCGGCGGCGGCTCGCAGGGCGACGGTTTTGCCGGCGCCGACGTCTCCGGTGACGACACCGAGGGCGGCTTCTTGAACACA
>JANYDT010000091.1 GCA_025359845.1 Acidimicrobiia bacterium | reverse complement strand
GTCTTGCCCGAACCCGCTCCGGCCATGATGCACAATGGCGCGGCCTCGCTGAGTACGGCCCGCTGCTGGGCGGCATTCAGGCCCTCGAGAAGGGCACCAAGCGGGCGATCGGTCATGGAGAAAACCCTACGGGGGGGGTGTGACAATTTCGCGGACCGAGCAAGAAATACCTCGAGAATTTCTGCGCTCCCCGCAAACTCGTTGCGAAACCGGCCAAGGATCTAACCGCACGAGTGCCCGCAACCGCACGCCCGCAACGGATCGCAAGGTGCGCGATCTCCGCCGTGGCCGGTCAGCGCTTCGGCTTGAGGACGCCCGACCACACGATCCGGGCACCCTCGTGACCCGTGCGAATCATCCAGATCGTTCCGATGACCGAGATTGCGCCCGTAGCCCACGATGCCAACGACGACAAGCGCCGCGCCGACGAAGACGATGGGTCACGAGCGGTCGCCCGAAGATCGCCTCGGATCGACGCCACCACGCCCAATGAAGCCAGGAAGAGCAACGCGACGATGATCCGGGTGGTGTCGGCGAGTTCCTGATGTTTTTTCGTTGGGACGGAGTCGTTCACCACGGCGTTGAACGCTTCGCCGGTCCGAGCTGCCAACAGGGTCGCACCCAATAAGACTGCACAACTGGCCACGAACTGCCAGATATAGCGCTGCCGCCAGTCTTTGCGCACGGCCAGCGCCAACGCGAAGAGTGCCACCAGCGGCATGAGTACGACCGGCGCATGCACGAACAAAGGGTGAGCCGGAAGATGGAACAGGCTCTTCATGGCCGGAACCGTAGTCGTCGAATCAGGGCTGAATGTGTCCTTCGGTCGTGAACAGAAGGGTCATCTCGGTCGTATATAACTTGATCGGTACGGCTCGCCTCACCACTTCTAGGAGAACACCATGCGCATCACCACCACCAAGTACGTAATCGGGCTCGTCGCCGTGGCCAGCCTCTTCGGCGTCGCATGCGGCAGCAAGAAATCTACGCCAGACACCACGGTAGCGGCCGTAGCGCCAGAGACCACGGTAGCGGCTGTAGCGCCCGAGACCACCGCCGTTGCCCCGCCCGAGACCGCTGTCGCCGCCGCCCCCGAAACGACGGTCGCCTCGGCCGCGAAGGAAACGACGGTGGCGGCCTCGGCCGCCGCCGAGACCACTGTGGCCGGCGCAGCCGCCCCGGTCGCCGTCGGAACCGCCTACACGATGAAGGAGTGGGCCATCGAAGGGCCAGCGACCCTCAAAGCCGGCAAGGTTTCCCTGACCGTCACCAACAACGGAAGCTTCCCGCATCAGTTCGAGGTCATCAAAGGCAAGTACGCGGACCTACCCAAAGGTGCCGACGGCGGGTCCATCGCTGAAGACAAGCTCCCGGCCGGGGCCCTGGTTGGCCAGCTTGACAAGTTTGAAGGCGGTCAAACGATGACCCTCGCGCTCGATCTTCCTGCCGGCGACTACGTGTTCCTCTGCCGCCTAGGTGCTGGACCCAACAGCCATGCCGGAAAGGGCCAGCACACCGACGTAACCGTGGCCTGACCACGTAGGCCCCACGCTCGGCGCCTACGATCAGGAAATGCCGTTCCCGCGCCGATTCTTGCACGACAACGAAGAGATCGTCCTCGATCGTCGTCCCCATATCTGGTTCTTCGCAAAGCCGTTCGGTGCCGCCCTGCTGGCGTTGATCCTCTGGGCCGGTACCGCTCAGAAGATCAACCCAGGGAACGGAAGTTTCAACGGTTGGATCACCTGGATCGGTCTGGCGTTCTTCGTCGCGGCGCTGGTGTGGATGGGCTTCACGTTTCTCAAATGGCGAACCACGAACTTCGTCGTTACCACCGATCGGCTCATCTTTCGCTCCGGCATGGTCGCCAAGCAGGGCCGGGAGATTCCCTTACAGAGGGTGAACGACATCTCTTTCAACCAATCATTTTTCGAACGTATGATCGGTGCCGGCGATTTGATGATCGAGTCAGCAGGCGAGCACGGTCAGGAGCAGTTCACCGATGTTCGGCGACCGTTCGAAATCCAGAATCAAATCTACGAACAGATGGAGCGGAGCCAAGCCCGAGACCTGGACCGCATGGCCGGACGTCGCGAACTATCGGTACCCGAGCAACTGGAGAAACTCAGCGATCTTCGCGACAAAGGCGTGCTGACTCAGGCCGAATTCGACGCCAAGAAGGCCCAATTACTCGAGAAAATGTGAGCGGGCTGCGGGTTGTCTCGCTCGTACCATCGGCGACCGAAACCTTGCTGGCTTGGGAAATTCGGCCCGTCGGGGTAACTCGGTTTTGCGAGCAACCGGGCTTCGCGACAGTTGGCGGAACCAAGGACCCCCATATCGGCGACATTGTCGCCCTCAAGCCCGACCTCGTCGTGATGTGCGACCAGGAAAATCGCGTGGAGGATGCCGTTATATTGGCCGAAGCGGGTATCGCCGTGCATGCCATCTCGATCACCCACGTCGATCACGTACGACCGCAGATGGCCGCTCTCGCCACCGCACTCGGCCTGGAGAATGCGCCCGTTTGCGGACTCGATCCCACCCCCGATCCGACCCCGTGGGCCACCGCGTGGATCCCTATTTGGAAACGGCCGTGGATGACGATCAACGGCGATACCTACGGATCAACGCTCCTAGGCCGACTCGGAATCCGTAATATCACCGGCACCGATCCCAATCGATATCCCGAAATGACGTTGGAAGATGCCGTCGCCGCCCATCCTGATGTGGTGTTGGCGCCCAGCGAGCCATACCCCTTTGCGAGTCGTCATGTTGCGCAGCTTTCGGCGGTTGGACCGGTTGTGCTCATCGACGGCCAGGACCTCTTCTGGTGGGGGGCCCGCACCTCGGCCGCGGCGATACGACTGACCGCTGCGCTGAACGCAATCAATCGTCCTCGAAAAGAACTTTAAGAACGCCTTTTCGCTCCGGCGGGTTTCTTCGTCGTCGCGAGGCTCTTAGATGTGGCATTTACCTTGGAGGCGGACGACGACCTTGGCGCGGCGGCCTTCAATGCTGGGGCAAGGGGCTTCGATGTGACGCCTCGTTTCGCCACCGGCGTCGCCACCCTCGATCCGGTCGCGGCCTTCTTTGTGGCCGCTCCCTTCGTCTGTGTCGTTGCTCTCGACGAAGCAACCCGCTTTGCCGCAGCGGGGGCCTTCGGGGCAACAACGGTTCTCGGAGAGGCGGCCTTTTTCGCCACACCCACGACTCGGGCCAGCGCGGCATCCGCCCCGGGCGCCGCCGACTTCGGCGGATTTGCAGCCGCGTCCGGCTGAGCCCGGGTCGGCTTCAGGGAGGCTACCGGCTTGCGGGTGACGGCGGCTTTGATCGGCGTCACGGGCGTTTTGCGGGCTGCCTTTTGCGCCACGGGAGTCAGCGTCACCGACGGAATCGGGGTGGCCACGAGCTGTGCCGCGACGGAGGCTTTGGTCGTCGTGACAGCGGCCTTGCGCGGCGCTTTCCGCACTTCGGCGACTGCGGGCTTGTCGGTGGCAGGGGGAGCGAACGTGGCTGACGTCGATACCTTCCGCGGCGCCGCCTTTAGAGGCGCGGACACGGCCTTCACGGGCGCAGACTCGGCTTTTATAGGAGCGGACCCCGACTTTGCGACCGCGGACACGGCCTTTGCCCCGCCGGCGCGGGCCTTGGCAGCCGCGACCCCGGGCTTGATCGATGACGTGGCCTTGCGAGCGAAGGTCTTTTTCGTCGGCAATTCTTGCCCTGCGGGCTGGGCCCGGCTGGATCGGCGCGGTGTCACAGCCGGGGCCAGGGCGATCGGGGCTACGGCCGCCAGCTCGCGTTCGGGGGCTACCGCAACGTCACGGACGGGACTCCTCGGCGCCGTGGCCTTGGTGCCGGCGCTGCGACTTCGACTGCCCTTGGCCTTAGACGGAGCTGCGGACCCCGTATCGGTCGGATCGACCACCGCAGAGATAGCGGCCGCGGCCACCTCTTCTTCGGCCCCCTTGGCCAGCGCCCCGGGCGTGCCGACAAGGGCCAGCTCAATCCCTCGCCGGGGCGGGTCGAAGCTGCGCACGATCCATTGATGCTCTTCGCCGCGCTGGACGACTTCTTTGGCCGAACGCGGCATGGTCTCGGCCAGCCCTAACAACGGCACGTAACAGCGCGCTCCAGCGGCCAGCACATAGAAGCCGTGCGACGAATAGCTGTCGACGACTCCGGCGATTTCCGAGCCAATGGTGTGCTCGGCGATGAAAGTGATGAAGACCAACGATTCATTCGTCGGTTCGATTGACCCCTCGCCGCCGGCGCCCTTCTTTCGGCGACGCTTGCGCCGGCCGTTGGCTTCTTCGCCTTCCGCTGCCCCCTCTCGGTCGGCGCGTGCGGCCCGTTCAGCGTCATGGCGAGCCTCCTTCTCGGCTCGTCGCTGCTCCTTTTCGGCTTCGGTACGCTCGACGCGAGGGGCTCCGTCGCGGTCGTTGCGCTTATCACGGCCTTTCTTCTTTTTGCCCTTGCGGGGCTCCCCTATCGAAAGCGTCACGTCAGGCTCGGCCAGCGCCGCCGCAATGGCCGCTTGGGTAGCCTCACCACTCGACTTGGAGATCACGAAGGGCGGTGGTGCCTTGGGAACCGGCATCGGCAGGCTGGCCTCACGCGAACCGAACCGGGCCTGCGTTCGCTTGGCGTCTCGTACGGCCTCTCGGCTCTTGGGACCGCGCACCGGCGTGCGGTCCATGAAGACCCAGCCGAGCCCGGGCACGGGCTTGCCGCCGACAAGGCGCCCCTTCTCGAACAGCCAGTTGTAGGTGCCGTGAAACTCCTGGAACGAGTCGTTCGAGAAGATTGTGGCGCCGAGCTTATCGGCCACCTTCAAGATGAACGAGTCACCCCGGCCAATCGTGCCTGCGGGGGGACAAATGATTTCTCCCGCCGCGTAGGCGGCCTCGAACAGAGGCTGCTCGGGGGCGGAGATTCTATGGGCGAATGTGGTATCGACGATGACCAGGACGTCGGCTTGAGGGTGCTCATCGATGAAGGCCCGCACTGCCTCATCGAGCTGTCCCAGTGATGGGAGCGAGCGACCTTCGGTTGCAACGTTCGATCCGTCGACCACGACTTTGTACGCGGTCATGACAGGAGAGGATTCTGGCACGGGTTCGGGCCCCGGGCGCGCATTCCCGAGCATTACCCGATTTCTTTCCTTAAGTTTCTTCCAAAGTCCTGCAAGGTCGGCGACTCGGTTCGCACTACCTGACATGAAAACACGCACCGCTAACCGCATCCGCAGGACCCTCGTCAGCCTCTCCGCCCTCGCCGCCGTAGTGGGGCCACTGGCCTCCTCAGCCCGTGCCGGTGGAGGTTGGGTCGTCCAACCCGCTCAGACCCCTTGCACCAACGACGCCGCCCCCTGCATCGCCGCCTGGATCGCCCCGGTAGCCCCAGATGGGACATTTACCGTTACCGGCTACGTCCACAACCCGACGGCCCCCCGGATCAGCATCGCCATCTGGAGCGAGCGCACCCACACGGTGATCCGCTACGAGAACGTCGCCTCCGTGCCCATGACCGGAGAGGACTACATGGGCTACAGCCAGTTCCGCGCCGTCCTGCCCATGCGCCCCGGTGGTGCGACTTACTGGGGTTATCGCTCCGACCTCGGAATATCGGCGCAGGCCATCGTCAAATTTGTCGCCGGTCCTGAATCGAACGTCGTCCACGTCTACTCCCCCGGATTCTCGCTCTAACCCGCACCTTCCCTCGCTCACCGCACTGGCGCTGGCGGGGGGG
>JANYDT010000015.1 GCA_025359845.1 Acidimicrobiia bacterium | reverse complement strand
CGGCCGAGGCGATCGCCGAGCGGCTGGCCGAGGCCCTGCGCCCGCCTTTCGAACTCGGAGAACCCCAGCCTTACACCTGCACTGCGAGCATTGGCTTGGCCCTATCCAATTCGAGATCGACGCCTGAGTCGCTGGTACGAGATGCCGACACGGCGATGTACCGGGCGGAGGAGCACGGGCGGGTGGAATCGAGTGCTTTCAAGATTCTATGCGGTCTCGCGCGGTGCACCGAATGGTAATTGAGGCGGAACTGCGTGAAGCAGTGTCGGGAATACAACTCGCTGTCCCTTATCAACTCATAGTTTCGACCGGCGATCGCCAATTGGCCGCCGTCGAAGCGCTGGTTCGTTGGAATCACCCGACGCGCGGTCTCTTGGGTCCGGACACGTTCATTCCGATTGCCGAAGAGACGGGTTTGATCGTAGCGCTTGGAGAGTGGGTTCTGCACGCCGCTTGCCGTGACATCGTCGGCATCGAGGGGATGGCATTGAGCGTGAATATATCCGCCCGTCAGCTGCACGACGATCGACTGTGCGAGCGGGTTTCGTCGATCCTTTCGGCGACGAGGTTCGATCCGCGCCGCCTTACCCTCGAAGTGACTGAATCGGCATCGATGAGTGACGTCACCCTCTCCGCCACCGTTTTGCGCCAGCTGCGAGAACTTGGTCTATCGATTGCCGTCGACCACTTCGGGACGGGCTACTCCAGCCTCAATTACCTCTCTCGGTTTCCGATTGATTCGCTCAAAGTCGATCGGTCATTTGTGGACGGCCTGTGCGACGCCACGAGCGACGGCGAGATCGTGCGAGCCGTCATCGGGCTCGCTCATTCGCTCGGCATGCGGGCGACCGCGGAAGGGGTGGAGACCGAGGCCAACTGGCTGAACTGGTAAAATTGCGGTGCGACCTGGCCCAGGGATTTCTGTTCGCAAAGCCCCTGTCGTTGCTGGATCTGGAACGTTTCATGGAAACATGGGCGAGCTTCTGACAACTACTAAGGGCTGCCCGTTGGGGCGGCCCTTACGGCTTACTACTTTCGGAGCGGCCCGAGCACTAGTCGGAAAGACCCGCGCTGACGCTTCCGCAGAAGCGGAATCGGCACCTTGGCCTTATCGTGGTTGGGGGCGGTGTCGTGGTGGTCGTCGTTGCTCGAGTGGTGGTGGTGGTTGCCTGAGTGGAGGTGGTCGTCGCCCGAGTAGTGGTGGTTGCGGGTTGCGTCGTCGCCGGTTGCGTGGTCGCGGGTTGGGTCGTCGCCGGTTGCGTGGTTGCGGGTTGCGTGGTTGCGGGTTGCGTCGTCGGGCTCGTCGTCGCCCGAGTGCTTGTGGTCGTGGCCGCAATAGACGTCGAAGTCGTTGAAATGGGCGCTGTTCCGGCCACCAGGTAGGGGCTGGTCGCAGTGTTCCAATGCGTGGCCAGGTACGAACCGGCCGGCGGCGCGGTGCTGAAGTAGTCGTCACCGTTGCAATCGAACGACCACGGGCTGGCGCTCGGGCATGCGATGGTCTGGGTGGCTCTCGGTCCGCCATCGGAATAACACATGTAATCGTGTTGGTCGTTGCAATGATAGCCGCCCGTCGAATGGGGAGCTGAATTTTGGACCCCGCCGAGGTTGTGCATTATTTCGTGGGGCTCGGCGTAGTCCCAACACTGGCTAGTGACGCTTGCGAACAGGGTTTGGGTTGCATTCAAATTGGATTGGCCAGAAGAATCGTCACCATAGAGATTACCGATACCGCAATATGCGGTCCCGCCGTCAAGCCAAACGAGGTAGTGACGACTGGAGCTGTTGAAACCTGCGCTTGACAGTTCGTTGGTCAAGGTGCCAAAGTCGCCCATCGCCGTGGCAGTCACGGTGGCGGTGCTGATGGAGAAGCCGCAGCCGGCCGATCCATTGGTGGTCACGAATCGCACGAATCGACTTCCGCCCGTTTTGGCCGCAGACTGGTTGTAAACCGCTTCGATTTTTTGGGCAATGGATTCGAACCGGGCGCGATTGGCGGCAAGATTGTCGGTAGTTCCCGTCTGGCGGACATAGATGGCCTGGACGCGGCTCCCGTCGCTTCCGGTGCCGAAGCATGGCCAAGGCTGGCCGGTGATCTGAATTGGAGGTGAACCAATGTCACGGGCGAAATCGTTGGCGAGGTCGGGTCCGTGGGTGCATCGCCCGCGGGCCTCGTCGAGTTCGTACAGATCCGACGCACAGGCTCTTGATCGCCTGAGTCTGGTTCCGCCCATGACGACCACTGCATTAGCCGCTCCCGCCGGTGCCGAACTGGTGGGTGTTCCGATCTCGGGAACCCCGTCCTGGCTGAACGCAGACTGGGTGCCACCAAGCGTGGCCAGCGCGACGACACCGACGGTGGCCAGTATGAGGTTTATTCGGGTGCGACGAGATGTCACGGAGTACCTTTCAGACAGATGGACGGCTAAGGAGAAATCGGCGAGCCCGACCCACGATCACAGCGTCAACACTGATGAATTGTAGGCCTCGCTCGGCACCCCGGCGATGGTCATCTCGGTAAGAGACGCTTCGCAGGTCGCCCTTGGGAAGCAGCTCGGTGTCGCCTGCGGTGGATGCGATCCGATAGGTATATGCATGCTGGTTCCCCGGACCTGCTCGTGATCTTCTTATTAGGTGGCTTGCCTCAGACTTCGCGTAACGGGATCCGCGATTTTTCCGACCACAAATGCGAGGCGTCGGGCACGTGACGCGAGGAGCTGATTCTTGTTGGGCCGCCAGTTTGACCGAAGAAGTCGAATGAGTGAAACGCCCGCGGCCGCGCCACGGCTGAGCAGTAGAAAACTGGTGCGCTCGCTCGGCGCCGCGCTGCTGCTCGCACTGATCCTGCCGTCCGTCGACCGGGGGCCGTTGGCGAACGCACTCGTTGACGTGTCGACACTCCGCTGCTAAGGCGGCCCTATCGTGGGCGGCGGGCCGTTGGCGAACGCACTCGTTGACGTGTCGACACCCTTCCCGACCTGCACTTCCATCCCGAACACCAAGGCCGAACCCGTTCTGGTCCCGGGAACCGTCCGCTCTCTGGCCGACCCGAGCGTTGCCGAGCTCGCACGTGACAAGGACAATTGCGCGTTGCAAGGGTTTTTCAAGGTTCCCGACAGGGCTGTTCTGTCTCCCGCTCTTCTTGCCGGTAACGCAGCAGTCTCGGAGTACGACTACCTGCCCGGCGGCCTGCCGGTGACCGTCGTGTCGACCCTGGGGCTCAGCGGTTCGACCGTCGATATCTTCGGTAGGACGATCAAGTCATTCACGATCGGGATCGGCCGAGGGCCACAGTCAACCAGCATTTGGCGGGCCACTGACTCGATCTCCGGAGTCCGCCTGCCAGCCCTGGACCAGACGGTGACTTCTCGGTGGACGCCGACTTGGACTGTGCACCGCGTGTGGTGGCGTACGGACGACGGGGTATGGCAGGGCGATGGTGTCAGTCCCCTGGGATTGTCGATAGCGCAGTCCGGGCGGCCGAATGATACCGGAACATGTTCCGATGCGATTACTTCTACGCTCTCGGACTTTGCGCTCCACTGTGATTTGCAACTGATTTTGGACAAGAACGCCTCGATCCACAACGGCGGTTGTTGTCTTTTCCGCACCGTGCCGAATCCGCTTCTCACGAAACCGGGTCAGCTCCTCGTCGAACTCGGTGCTGGGGCTGTTTGCGAAACGTCGTCGTGCTTCCCCGTGATCGACAACAACCCGAACGTGATCCATCCAACGTTTTCGAACTTTCCGGAGGAGCAACCGCCGTTGCTCGTCCAATACAGCAATTGGGTCTCGATCTCGACTGCGCCTGGGAGCGTGGACCTTCCGCTGATCGTGAACTCCGAAGGCGACCACAGCGCGACCAATGCCTCCGTCGGCTGCGACACCGGCTTCACGGTCGGTTCAGCCGCGAAGCCGGAATGCACCCTGCGGGCCGCCATCGAGACCGCGAATTCGAAGGGCGGCGGCACGATCACATTCGCCATCGCGAAGGCCGGGAACGCGGTGCCCACCATCGTCGTCGGCGCGACGGCTCTGCCGGCAGTCTCGGCGACCGGAGTGACGATCGACGCGACCACGCAGACGGGTGGGTGGGTCGAGGTCACCGGTTCGAATCTCGTCGGCATCGACCTCAAAGGCCCCGACAACACCGTCAAAGGACTAGCCCTCGGAGGCTTCACAGCCGGTATCGCCGTGCGTGCTGCTAACGCAAAGATCTTGGGGAACCGCATCGGCACCGACGCGACCGGGCTCCTATCGCGACCGGTTCTGCAGGGCGTCTATATCGAGAAGGTCGCGGGGGCAATCGTCGGCGGTGCCGAGGCGGCGAGCACAAATATCATCGCGGCGACCCAGGAAGGTGTCGTCTGCCAGGAGGCGCCGGATTGCACTGTACAGGGGAATCGTATCGGCATCGACGCGACCGGCAATGCCGTCCTCGGCACACCCCCGACCAATGGCGTCCATGTCTTCTCGGGCGCTGTCGTGGCGAAGGCGACGGTGAAAGGCAACGTCATAGCGGCGACGGAGTCGGGCGTGTATATCTTTGGAGCGGGGCCGGCGAACTCCTCCGTGACCACCAACCGGATCGGGACGAACGCCGCCGGAACGGCCTTGCTCGGAGCGCCTACGTTAGGCACGGTACGAGTCTTCGGGGCACCGGGCGTCGGTATCAGCTCGAACGTATTGAACGGCTCCTCCGTCGTCGTGAATGGACGCGCCGATGCGTCGGGAGCAATCACCGGCGGACATGCGGCGATCACCGGGAACACGATCGGTCTTCTCGCCGACCAGCGCACTCTCGGTGCTCTCACCCGTGTGCTGATCACAGGGGCCGACGGGGTGAGCGTCGCCGACAACATCATCTCCGACGGAATCTCAGTAGACGGTGGTACGCTGCATCGAATCACCGGTAACAGGCTTGGCTTCGATGGGCTGGGGGGGACTCGTGTCGGTTCGAGCGGCGACGTGTACCTCAAGAACACCGATCAGACGACGGTTGGTGGCGCGGGCGCGGAGGGTAACCAGATCGGCGGCTCCGCCTCTCTTGGCGCGGTTCGCGTCGAGAACTCGACGAAGACGATCGTCACGGGGAATCGGATCGGCATCGACGTGAGCGGGGCGGTACGATTCCCGCACGCAGACGGAATCACGGTCCAGAACTCGCCGGATTCGACCATCGGACCGGACAACGTCATCGTGGGATCGGAGTTCGAGGCAATAGGTGTTCGAGGGAAGACGGGCCCGGCGACGTCGGTGGTCGGCAATCGCATCGGGCTCGGCGACGACGGGTCCCAGGCCATGTCGAACCTGCGCGGGATTGTCCTCGATTCGTCAGGCCCCGAACATCCCGACGCGGTCAAGATCGCCGACAACACCGTCGCCGCGACGACCGAGGCCGGTATCGCAATCTGGGGCGGTGCGACGAACACGGTGATCACGAACAACAAGGTCGGCACCGACCTCACGGGCTCGGCTGCGGTGCCGAACGGCTCCGGGATCGATGCCCGTGGCGTCAACAACGGTGGTCGCATCGAACCTCCGCTCGGACGGTGATCGGGCCGGGGAACCTTGTGTCGGGCAATACAGGCGCTGGTATAGCCATCGACGACGCCAGTGGCAAGGTCGTGGGGAATCGGGTCGGCCCAGCACTCGGATCGAGCACGGCGCTCGGCAATGGCGAAGGCATCCGGGTGGCTGGTGGCAAGGTCGACGTGCGCAACAACGTGGTCACGAACTCAGGAACAGCGGGCATGCGGATCGACGGGCTCAACACGATCGCGACGCTGACTTCCAACGCGGTTTCGGGTACCGGCACACCGCTCAACGGGATCGTCGGCGGCAACAGCCCGCCGGGGGTCCGAGCCGCAGCGCGCACCCTCACGGGTACCTCGACGCGTACGTGGCTCGTGGTCGACGGACTCCCATTGACCGGTGCCGGCACCCTTGAGGCGTTCGGAAACACGAGCTGTGCCGATCCCGAAGGGCGCGTACCGCTCCAGATCAAATCGCCGATCACCGGGCAGGCCGTGCGGATCATGACAATCCTCGGACGTCCCGATCTTCTGGGCTTCACGGTGACCTACACGGCGGCCGACGGACGGACGTCCTCGTTCAGCACGTGTGCGACCGCCGCGACGCTCACCGATACCGATGGCGATGGGGTCCCCGACGTCGTTGAGGAAGCACTGCGTCCGGGCAGCTCGAGTGCGGCGAATGTCGTCGAAATCCCGACCGACAACGGCGACCGCCTCGAGCTCGGCACGAGTGCTGGGACGTTCAGCGGAGTCGCGATGGTGGATGACCCGTCACCGACGACCCATCCCGCAGGGTTCGCCTTACCGAACGGCCTTGTCCAGTTCACGATCTCGGGGCTCAGCGCGGGTGCGGCGGTCGACGTGACCGTCGTCACGCCCGGCACGGCCTCGCCGAGCTACTGGCGCTACGGCCCGCCGACGGTCGGTGCTGCGCCGAGCTGGTACAAGTGGGTCTTCGACTCGGCAAGCGGTCTCGGCGCGCAGCGGACGAACTTCAACAGCGGCACCACGTTCAACCAGGGGTACGTCCTGCATTTCCGCGACGGTGCGGCGGGCGACGACGACGGTCTCGCGAACAGCGTGATCCGTGACCCCGGCGGTTCGGGCGACCCGAACGATCCCGACACCACGCCGTCGAGCACGACGTCGACAACGCCTTCAACGACCACGAGCACCACGTCTTCCACGACCACGAGCACCACGTCTTCCACGACGACCACCTCCACGACCACGGACTCGACATCAACGACGAAACCGACGGGCACGACCACAAGCACGACGACCACCACCAAGCCCACGACTACGACAATCACGAAGCCGACCACGACAACCACCCCCGTGCCCACGACCTCGACGATCCCTCCGGAACCGAGCTGTCGGCAATGGTGGTATCGGGGGTGGTGGAGTCGGTGGGTGTGGAATCGGAACCGCTGGCTCGACCACGCCCACTGCTACGCACCACCTCCCAAAGATCGCGGTCCGTGGTGGCTTCCGCAACACAGCGACGACTGACAGGAAACCCACTAGGGACCGACACGATCGGACCCGGCGTGACCCGCTAGCCGGAGTATCGAAGGCCCGGTATCAGTTCAGCGACGTTTGTGTCAAGATCGGGGCTCCAGCTGTTAAGGATTCGTCAAGGCGCTTGCTACTGGTGGGGGGCCGCCCTATAACGGACTCATGACTGATGTTCTGGTGGTCGTCGTGACCCTCGCGTTCTTCGCCCTCTGCGCCGGCTACGTGCACGTGTGTGACCGGGTGATCGGACCCGATGAGCCCATCGCGGGGTCCGCGACCGAGGTGGCGTGATGGACAACGTGATCGCCTTGCTGCTGGCCGTCGCCCTGACCGGGTACCTCGTCTTCGTGCTCATATATCCGGAGCGGTTCTGATGTCGCCTCAGGGCTTCCTCCAATTCGCCCTCCTGCTTCTTGCGCTCGCCCTTACGGCGCCCGCCTTGGGCCGTTACATCGCAAGAGTCAACGACCAGGACAAGACGGGTCGCGGCGCCCCAGGTGACCGAGTGTTCGCACCCATAGAGCGGGCCATCTACCGAATTGGGGGTATCGACTCATCCAACGAACAGCGATGGAATGTCTATGCGCTGTCGTTGCTCGCGTTCAGCCTAATCTCGTTTCTGGCCGTGTACGGGGTTCAGCGCCTCCAGGGTCATCTGCCCCTCAACCCGACCAAGGTCGCCTCGGTAGGCCCCTGGGGCGCCTTCAACGTCGCCGTAAGTTTCGTGACGAACACCAACTGGCAGTGGTACAGCGGCGAGGGCGCAATGGCGCACATCACCCAACTCCTCGTGCTCGCGGTGCAGAACTTCGTGTCATGCGCCGCCGGTTTGGCCATCGCCGTGGCCATCATCAGGGGTATCACGAGACGCAACGGCCGGACGCTGGGCAATTTCTGGGTCGACGTCGTTCGCAACACGACAAGGGTCTTGTTGCCGCTGTCGTTCGTGGTCGCGATCGCCCTCTCGGCGACCGGTGTGGTGCAGAACCTCCACGGGTACACGAAGGCCGCGACCGTCGACGCGACAGTGCAAGTCAACAGCCGATCGGTGGTCGAGCAGCAGATCCCCGGCGGCCCGGTGGCCAGCCAGGAGGCCATCAAACAGTTGGGATCGAATGGCGGCGGGTTCTACAACGCCAACTCCGCGCACCCGTTCGAGAACCCGAACCCGCTGTCGAACTTCCTGGAGCTGTATTTGATCGTGCTGCTGCCCATCGCTCTCTGCTTCACCTACGGAGCGATGGTCGGCCAACGCAAACAGGGGACGGTCCTGCTGATAGTGATGATGGCCATCTGGATCGCCACGACGTTCTTCACGTCGTTCGCGGAGACCGGAGGCAACCGGCGCCTTACGGCGCTCGGCGTTGATCAGTCCGTAAGTGCGCTTCAGGCCGGAGGAAACGCGGAGGGCAAGGAACTCCGTTTCAGCACCGCGAGTTGTGCACAATGGGCGGCCGCCACCACGGGCACCTCCAACGGATCAGTGGACTGCATGCACGACAGCTTCACCCCACTGGGGGGGAGCGTGCCGATGCTGCACATGCTGCTGGGCGAGGTGTCGCCCGGCGGCGTCGGGGTGGGTCTCATGGGGGCGCTCACCAATGCCCTGCTGGCCGTGTTCATCGCCGGGCTCATGGTCGGGCGCACGCCGGAGTATCTGGGCAAGAAGATTCAGGCTGCGGAGATGAAGCTCGTCGTGCTCTACATCCTGGCCGTGCCCTTAGCGCTACTGGGTTTCGCGGCGGCCGCCGTCCTGTTGAAATCGCCGGTGCGATCGTTGCAACCAGGGCCCCATGGCCTGTCCGAGGTGCTCTACAACTACGGCTCCGCGGCCAACAACAACGGGTCGGCATTCGCCTCCATGAACGCCGCGACGAGATGGTATGAGGTGACCCAGGGCGTGGCCATGCTCATCGGGCGGTTCTTCCTGATCATCCCGGCTCTGGCTATTGGCGGCTCGCTCGTGCGCAAGCGTCGCGTCCCTGTCACCGTCGGCACGTTCCCGACCGACAACGGCCTCTTCGCCGGCATGCTCGCCGGCGTGATCGTCATCATCGCCGGTCTCACCTTCTTTCCCGCCATGGCCCTCGGTCCGATCCTCGAGCATTTCGTCAAATGAACACGACAATGGCCCCTAAAGAGAAGGTTCCGATGAGTTCGCCGTCCGCCGCGAAGAAGAAGGAGACATCGCTGTTCGACCCCGCCATCGTGCGCGGCGCCGTCATCGACAGTTGCCGAAAGCTCCATCCGAAGGTCATGGCCCGCAACCCTGTCATGTTCGTGGTCGAGGTCGGATCGGTGTTGTCGACCATCTTGTTCATCCGCGACTTCGCCTCCGCAGGCACCTCGCAGAATGTCTTCACCGGACTGGTGGCCGGATGGCTGTGGGTCACGGTGCTCTTCGCCAACTTCGCCGAAGCGATGGCGGAAGGGCGGGGCAAAGCGCAAGCCGCTTCCTTGCGCAAGACCCGGGCCGAAACCATGGCCCGCGTGCGGGACGCCGATGGCGCAGAGCGCGAAGTGGCTTCCGGAAGTCTCACCATCGGCGATCTCTGCGTGGTCCGTCCGGGTGAGGTCATTCCTGGCGATGGCGATGTCGTGGAGGGCATCGCGACTGTCGACGAGTCGGCGATCACCGGCGAGTCGGCTCCGGTGGTGCGCGAATCGGGCGGCGACCGTTCGGCCGTCACGGGCGGGACCCGCGTGCTGAGCGACGGCATCGTCGTACGCATTACCGCCAAACCCGGCGAGACGTTTCTGGATCGGATGATCGCGCTCGTCGAGGGCGCCGACCGACAGAAGACGCCGAACGAGATCGCGCTCTCGATCCTGCTGTCGGGGCTCACCATCATCTTTCTGTTGGCCGTGGTCACCCTGCAACCACTGGCCATCTATTCACACGCCGAGCAGAAGGTGGTGGTGCTGGTCGCCTTGCTGGTGTGTCTGATCCCGACGACGATCGGTGGGCTGTTGAGCGCAATCGGTATCGCGGGTATGGACCGCCTGGTGCAACGCAACGTGCTGGCCATGTCAGGGCGAGCCGTCGAGGCCGCGGGAGATGTGTCGACCCTTCTGCTCGACAAGACCGGCACCATTACGTTCGGGTCGCGTCAAGCGGCCGAATTCCTTCCGGTGCACGGCGTCGAGGCGCGGGACTTGGCGGAAGCGGCGCTCCTCTCAAGTGTCGCCGACGAGACCCCCGAGGGTCGTTCCATCGTGGTGCTGGCCGTGAATGAATACGGGCTTTCGGTGCCGGATTCACGCGACGCCGTGCTCGTCGCGTTCACGGCCCAGACGCGTATGAGCGGAATGGACTTCGCCGACGGACGCAAAGTGCGCAAGGGAGCGGCAGATTCGGTGCGCCGCATGGTGGTCGAGGCCGGCGGTGGCGTACCCGGCGAGCTCGCCGAAATTGTGGATAGCGTCGCCCACGATGGCGCCACGCCACTCACCGTTGTGACATGGCGCGAGGGCAAAAGCCCGGAAGTGCTCGGTGTGATCCGGCTGAAAGACACCGTGAAGCCGGGCATGACCGAGAGATTCGACCAACTGCGAAAGATGGGCATCCGCACGGTCATGATCACGGGCGACAACCCGCTGACGGCGGCCGCGGTCGCTAAGGAGGCCGGCGTCGACGACTTTCTGGCCGAAGCCACCCCCGAAGACAAGATGGCGCTCATCAAGCGAGAGCAGGCGGGCGGCAACCTGGTGGCCATGACCGGTGACGGCACCAACGACGCGCCGGCGCTCGCTCAGGCCGACGTCGGCGTGGCCATGAATACCGGCACGCAGGCGGCCAAGGAGGCGGGCAACATGGTTGACCTCGACTCCGACCCCACGAAACTGATCGAGATCGTCGAGATTGGCAAGCAGTTGTTGATCACCCGCGGCGCGCTCACGACCTTCTCGATCGCCAATGACGTGGCCAAGTACTTCGCCATCATTCCGGCCATGTTCAGCGGTGTGCTCCCGGGCCTCGACCGACTCAACGTCATGAAGCTGGCCAGCCCTCGGTCAGCCATCGCGAGCGCGGTGATCTTCAATGCCCTGATCATCGTGGCCCTGGTTCCGTTGGCTCTACGCGGCGTCAAGTTCGTGGCCGAGGGCGCCGGGGCAATCCTGCGCCGCAACCTCCTCATCTACGGCGCCGGCGGCCTTGTGGCTCCCTTCATCGGCATAAAGCTCATAGACTTAGTGATCTCGAACCTCGGAGTGAAGTGATCGTGAGCGCACCTTTGCAAGGTCTCATCCGTCAGCTCCGTCCGGCGCTGATCGTTCTTGTGTTGCTCAGCGTCCTCACGGGAGTCGCCTATCCGCTTGCCGTCACCGGCGTGGCCAAGGTCGCCTTTGGGCACAAGGCCGACGGGTCGCTCATCCGCCGCCACGGCGTCGTGGTGGGCTCGAGTTTGATCGGCCAGCCGTTCACTGCGCCGAAGTATCTGCACCCCCGGCCGTCGGCCGCAGGAGCCGGTTATGACGGGTCTGCCAGTAGTGGGTCGAATTTGGGCCCTTCGAGCCCGCTCCTGCTCGACGCCGTGAAGCAGCGGGTGGGCGCCTATCGGTCCGAGAATCGGCTCTCGGGTGACGTCCTCGTGCCCGTCGACGCGGTAACCGCGTCGGGTTCTGGCCTCGACCCCGACATCTCGCTGGCCAACGCCCGCCTGCAAGCGCCTCGCGTGGCGAACGCTCGGGGTGTGGCGTTGGCCATTGTCCAGACGGCCATCGCCCGCCACACATCCGGACGCCCGTTGGGCATTCTGGGTGATCCCGTCGTGAACGTCCTGCTCGTGAACCTCGATCTCGACGCAGCCAAGGTCTGATCGCAACATGTCGCCGGCCGAGTCCGTGACCAAGGACCCGCGAACTGCAGCGCCGACAATCCCGGGGCGGCCGCGCGGCACCCTGCGTATCTACCTCGGCGCCGCTCCCGGCGTGGGCAAGACCTACGCCATGCTGAACGAAGCCGAGCGGCGCGAGGAACGCGGAACCGACGTTGTCGTCGCCTATGTCGAAACCCACGGCCGGGCGGGCACGATCGCCCAGCTCCAGAGCCTTGAAATCCTGCCTCGCAAGGAGTGGTCATACCGGGGTACGACCTTTGAGGAAATGGATCTGGACGCGGTCCTGGCCCGTGCGCCGGGGGTGGCCCTGGTCGACGAGCTGGCCCATACCAATGCGCCCGGCAGCAAGAACGAAAAGCGCTGGCAAGACGTCGAGGAGCTTCTAGACGCGGGCATCAATGTCATCAGCACGCTGAATATTCAGCACCTTGAATCGCTCAACGACGTGACGTTGCGCATCACCGGCGTGCAACAGCGCGAGACCGTTCCCGATGCTGTCGTGCGCCGAGCCGACCAGATCGAACTCGTCGACATGTCGCCCGAAGCTCTTCGGCGGCGAATGGCGCACGGCAACGTCTATCCCGCGGAACGTATCGATGCCGCGCTGGGCAACTACTTCCGCCCCGGCAACCTCGGGGCGCTCAGAGAGCTGGCATTGCTCTGGGTGGCCGATCGGGTCGAGGACTCGCTGCACGACTACCTGGTCGCTCAGGGCATCACCGAGGCGTGGGAGACGAGGGAGCGGATCGTCGTTGCGGTGACCGGCGCGTCGGGCGGCGACGTCGTCATTCGCCGGGCGGCGCGCCTTGCCGGGCGGACGCACGGCGACCTCCTGGGCGTGCGGGTCATCGCCAACGACGGCCTTTCGGCCGTGGCCGGCCCGCACCTCGAGGCGCAACGCAAGCTCATCGGCGAACTTGAGGGCTCGTATCACGAAGTGGTGGGCGGCGAAATCCCCAGTTCGTTGTTGTCGTTCGCCCGCTCGGAGAAAGCCACGCAGATCGTGCTCGGCGCCAGCCGAGGTTCGCAATCGCAACATCTGCTGCGCGGCTCGGTCGTCGACCACGTCTTGCGAGGGGCGGGCGATCTCGACGTCCACGTCATTTCGAGCGGCTCGCTCGAAAAGACTCCGAACCCACCGCGAAACCGGCGAGCCAGGAGCGTCTCGGGTCGCCGTCGGGCCTTCGCTCTTGGCGCGGCGTTGGTGTTGCTTCCCTCGATGACCGCGTTGGAACTGGCGTTCGAGACACAATCCAGCCTCTCTACCACGTTGCTGGTATTTCTGGCCCTCTGCGTCATGATCGCAGCCATCGGCGGCACCGTGGTGGGTCTGATCACCGCGATTGCCGCCTTCTTGATCACTAACTGGTACTTCGTTCCTCCCGTCCACACGTTCACCGTGTCGGACCCTCAGAACTTAGTGGCGCTGTTCGTGTTCGTGGCTGTCACCGCCACGGTGAGTTCGCTGGTGAACCGCGCCGCGCAGCGTTCGCACGAGGCGGTCCGGGCGCGGGCCGAAGGCGAAGCCCTCGCTCGAACCACCGCGACGCTCGTGGGCGAGACCGCCCCCCTCGAAAGTCTCGTGGCCCAGATCCGAGCGACCTATGGATTGGAATCGGCGGCGGTGCTGGAGAAAATCGGAGGCGACTGGATCGTCATTGCCCAATCGGGTGAGCACTCTGCGGTCACGTCATCCACCGGCGTTTCGTTCCCGCTCGATCAAGATGGTACGGCCCGCCTGGCGGTCACCGGTCACGCGCTCGACGGTGACGAACGCCGAGTGCTGCGTGTGTTCGCCGATCAGTTGGCCGTGGCGCTCGAGACTCGGCGACTGCAGGACCGCGCCAGCGCGGCTCGGGCCCTGGCCGAGACCGACGCTTTGCGGACGGGGTTCTTGCGGGCGGTCTCCCATGATCTGCGCAGTCCGCTGGCATCGATAAAGGCTTCGGTCACGAGTCTGCTGCAAAACGACATTGGATGGTCGTTGCCGGACCGTCAGGACTTTCTGACGACCATCGACGAGGAGACTGATCGGCTGAACCGATTGGTCGGTAACTTGCTCGACATGAGCCGTCTCCAAGCCGGAGCCCTTGTGGCCAGGATCAGGCCCACGGCCGTCGAAGAAGTTATCGGCAGTGCGCTCGGAAGCATGAGCGCGCTGCCCGATCGGGTGATCGTCGACCTGGCCCCCGGACTTCCCCTCGTCAACGCCGATCCTGTGCTGTTGGAACGCACGATCGCCAACCTAGTGGCCAACGCCGTGGCGTGCTCGCCGACCGACAGCCAGGTGCGGATCGCGGCCGGCCAAGTCGGTGACCGCGTTCACGTGATGGTCTGCGACCGGGGGCCCGGCATTCCCCAGGCTCAGCGCTCGATGGTCTTTGAACCCTTCCAGCGCCTTGATGATCGCGGCTCAGGGGTCGGGCTCGGACTGGCGGTGTCGAAGGGTTTCCTCGAGGCGATGGGCGCGATCCTGACGATCGAAGATACGCCCGGGAACGGTTGCACCATGGTCGTCGATCTTGGCGTCGTGGCCGACGCGGCGCGATCGTGACCCGAATTCTGGTGGTCGACGACGAGGCCCCGATTCGACGTGCCCTCTCCGTGAACCTTCGGGCTCGAGGCTATGACGTCGACCTCGCCGAGTCGGGCGAGGAAGCGCTTCGGCTGGCGGCCAGCAACCACCCCGACCTTGTGCTGCTCGACCTTGGACTGCCAGGAATAGACGGCGTCTCCGTCGTACGCGGTCTTCGGGGCTGGTCGAATGTGGCCATCGTGATCCTCTCGGTACGCGAGGCGGAGTCCGACAAGGTTGCGGCCCTCGACGCCGGCGCCGACGACTACGTGACGAAACCCTTCGGCATGGACGAGCTGCTCGCGCGAGTGCGAGCGTCACTGCGGCGCAACCAGCCCATGGCCGAAGAGGCAATCGTGCGGACGGCCCATTTCAGCGTCGACCTCGTGGCGACGCGAGCGGAGGTGGACGGGGCGGAAGTGCGGTTGACGCCGATCGAGTGGGGCCTCGTGTCGACGCTTGTGCGCAACGCCGGCCGGCTCGTGACCCAGCGCCAGCTCCTCCAGAGGGTGTGGGGTCCGCAGTACGAGAACGAAACGAACTATCTACGAGTACACATGGCCCACGTCCGTCAGAAGCTCGAACCGGATCCGACGCGGCCCCGGTACTTTCTCACGGAAGCGGGAATGGGCTACCGGTTCCGCCCGTCGGAGTAGTCGCCGACATCAAATCGCGGGCTACGCCGAGTAACGCAAGCTGAGCCCGGCCCCAGAATCATGTATCAGGGCGCCGGAATGGACATCTGTGTTCCTGGGAGTTCAATCGTTCCCTACTGAAAGGTGATGCCGGATGTACACAGATTCTCTTGATTCATCGAATGATTCGCCCGACCCCAATGGACGTGATAAGCGTGTGGTGCCATGGCGCGTGCAACAGGCCATGACCCCTTGCTTCGTCGCTCCGAGCCCCGAACTCAAGGACAGGTTGGACGGCGAATTGGCAAAGTTGAAGGGTCGTACCAAGAGTCCACTGCTCCAGGCGCTAACCCTCGCTAAAGAGCCCCGCGCCCTGGGCTTCAACGACGGCATGATCATTCCGGCCGACGAATATCCGTTCGGCACATCTGACCTGGTCATGCGCAGGGGCAGCGCCGAACGGGCGCCGTTGCGGGGATCGGTTCGCGTGATCGTCGTGCTGGTGGACTTCAGCGACAAGCACATGGCGGCCACGCAACAGCACTTCAAAGACTTGTTCTTCTCCACCGGTGTCATTCCGACGGGCAGCGTCAAGGAGTACTACAAGGAAGTCACGGGGGGACTGGTCGATATCACCGGCGATGTTGTCGGCCCATTTAGAATGCCCCAGCCGAACGCGTGGTACGCCAACGGTAACTTTGGCATCGGTAAGCCATCGGGCACGTCGCGAGCCCGTGATCTCGCCGGCCATGCGCTTGACGCGGCGGACCCGACCGTCAACTTCGGACCGTTCGACAATGATGGTAACGGTTTCGTCGATGCGTTCATTGTGGTTCATGCCGGGAGTGGAGGGGAAGAGACGGGTGACAGCAATGACCTTTGGTCGCACAAGTGGACCTTGGCCGCGGCGCGAAGCACCGACAGCACAAAAGTTTTCGGCTACTTGACTATTCCTGAAGACGCTCGCATTGGCGTCTGCGCTCACGAACTCGGCCATCTTCTCTTCGGCTTTCCTGACCTTTACGATACCGACGACTCGTCCGAAGGAATCGGCAACTGGTGCCTGATGGCCGCCGGATCTTGGAATGCACATGGCGATACGCCAGCTCATCCGTCGGCGTGGTGCAAAGCCAATCAGGGCTGGGCGACAGTGAGTAATATCACCCAGAACGGCAACGTCACGGTAAACGATATCAAATCATCGCGCCAGATGTTCCGGCTTTGGAAAGACGGAAAGAGCGGTCCGGAGTACTTCCTCTTGGAGAATCGGCAGCTCACTGGCTTCGACGCGCAACTGCCCGGTGATGGCTTGTTGTTGTGGCATATCGACGACAGTAAACCCACGAACACCGACGAGAATCATTACAAGGTCGGGCTTGTGCAGGCCGACGGCCTACGCAACCTTGAACTGCGGGTCAATCGCGGCGACAACGGTGATCCGTTCCCTGGCTCCAAGAACGTCGGCACGGTTTCAGACACTACGATGCCGAATACGAAGTCCTACACGGGAACAAGCACCGGCGTCTCGATTCTCAATGTTCCCGCGTCCTCTGCGTCGATGACCGTTGGGGTGACCGTTCGGCGCGGGGTGGTTAAGCACCATGGTCCTATGGCGGGAAAGCAGTTTAAGGAAATTAAGGAAGGAATCAAAGAATTCAAGGAAGGTGTCAAAGAGGGCATAAAGGAGCACAAGGAGTTCAAGGAGCACAAAGAGTTCAAGGAGTTCAAGGAGGGCAAGGAGTTCAAGGAGGGTGTAAAGGACCATAAGGAGTTCAAGGAGGGTATAAAGGACCATAAGGAGTTCAAGGAGTTCAAGGAAGGCAAGGAATTCGGAGAAGGCAAGGACTTCGAAAACGGTGGCGACCTGCCAGGATTGCCTGGCGGATTGGGCGTCTCGGGCGTCTCAGGCGATCCAACGGCCAGTGCCCTCGCGGCCCTCGACCAAGCGGTAGGTATGTTGCATCAATTGCTTGGTGCAGGCGGGGGATCGGCTGTTCCTTTCATTGATGGCTCCTTGCGACCGGACCTCTACGGTGGTCCGACGTACGCGGCGTCGGGGTCCGATTTGGAGAAGCGAATGGCCGAAGGTGACCCGAGGGCTAAGCGAGAGTTCGACTCGCCTCCTTCCGTCTAGAGATGACACCCGTCCTGATTCTCGCCGGGGCCGCAGCCAGCCCGACCTGCGACGCCGGCGAGGTCGCGGCGTCGGTAACGAAACGACTTGGCGCAGGAGCCGTCATGATGGTTGACGCGTTCGAGTTGGCCAGTGCCACGTGGTCGCATCGGATCAAAGACGCAGTGGCCTGCACAACCGTTCAGTTGCGGTCTGGGCAGACCATACGAACGAACGAAGTGGGCGCCGTGCTCAACCGCGTTCGTTCGCTCCCTCCGATGGGCTTTGCTCGTTCCTCCGAACGCGAACGCGCTTACGCCGAGACAGAGCTGCAGGCGCTGTTCGTGAGCTTTTTGCAGGGTTTCGCAGGCAAGGTTACGAACGGCGTCGACGGGCACGGCCCGTTGGGTCTGTGGTCAAGCACCCGTTGGGCAATGTTGGCCCATCGGTGCGGCATCAGAACTCTCGAATCCTGCGTGACGACCGGCGCGCGACGCTTGACGAACTTGGCGTCCCGGTCCACATCGACGGTGGTCGTGGTCGGCGCTCGAGCGTTCGGAGCGGCTTCACCGGAAGAACGCGACCGTTGTGTCGAACTCGGCCGCCTAGCCGGCTGCGACACGATTGGCATTGATTTCGACGCCTCGTCAGAGCGCGAACTGATCGCAGTCGATCCGTTCCCACCGTTGCGGGGCGAGGTTGCCGACGCCGTCGCTATGCTGTTATGTGATCGTGCGAGTGCAACAACCGCGCTAGTGGCGTCATGATCGTGTTTTTCGGTAGTGGAGAAGACATTTGCATCCGGATGGCCGTAGACTTCGCCAGCGAGTTCGGGATCGAGCATCGCTTCATCGACCAGTGCGCGCTCGATTGCGACGACTTATGGCTCAAGGTCGGACCGATGGCGGTGACCTCTAGCGCACGCGTCTCGGGCGAGATGTTTGCACTCGATGATGTGATTGGGGTGTATGCCCGCCCTCTGGGCATCGCCAGCACGACACAGTCGCGGGCGTTCACCACGGCATTTACCGAGTGGCTCGATCAAGTCGACACGCTCGTCGTCAACCGGCCGATCTCGATGCGGTCGAATTCGTCCAAGCCGTATCAATCTCAACTCATCGGTCAGGCGGGGTTTTCGGTACCAGAGACCCTCGTGACAAACGATCCGGAGGCCGTGCGCGCCTTTCATCGCCAGCACGGCCGAGTAATCTTCAAATCGACCAGCGGTATTCGCTCGATAGTTCGTGAATTGGATGATGACTACCTTGCGAATGTGGGTCGGGTGCGGTCTCTTCCTACCCAGTTTCAAGCGTTCGTCGAAGGGGTCGACGTAAGAGTTCACGTCGTTGGAGAGCAGGTCTTCGCTACCGAGATGATCAGCACCGCCATCGACTATCGATATGCCGCGCGCGATGGCGACGAAGTCATCCACCGCGCCGTCGAGTTGGACGCTGACATGACGGCTCGGTGCCGAACGTTGGCCTCGACACTGCAACTTCCGCTTTGCGGCATCGACCTACGGCGCTCGTCCGGCGGCACGTACGTGTGCTTCGAAGTTAACCCCATGCCCGCCTTCAGCTATTACGTGTCGCGAACCGGCCAGCCGATCGTGCAAGCTCTGGTGGAGCTTCTGGCCGGTGAGGCGTAGGATCCGCGTGTGCGAGTCATTGATAACTTAAGCCGCATAGAGGCCCGCATCACGGCACGGTGCCCTACCGCGAATCAGGAGGGATGGGACGACGTAACTGTCTTGCTTCAGCGGGCCGAGAAAGTTGACGCCCGCGCGGAGCTGCTCAACCACCGGGTCGGTCACGAAGTTGTGATCTCTGGTCCGGCTGACCTGTGGGGCGTGGCCGGGCCGGGCGACGAGGTGCACGGCCATGTCAGCGTGGCCGGGCCTGGTCGCGTTCTGGCCGCTCCCCAGGCCGCCGGAGCCCAAGGTGAGTTCACCATTGTCCACAGTGACGTCGGTCCCAACCGTCCTTCGAGACCCGCCAAATAAAGCAGGCGGCCCCGGACGCTCGGCTACCCGCTGGTTATGGTCGGGGCCTCGGGGCGACGCCGAGTAACGCGAGCTGAGCTCGGCGGCGCGAGCCGGTCTTGTTACGGACGCGATCGAGGTGACCGCGCACCGTCGACACCGAAATAAAAAGCGACCTCGCGATCTCCGCGTCGGTCGATCCTTCGGCCACGTGGGCCAAGACCTCGCGTTCTCGGGGGGTGAGCGCCCATGGCGCGTCGGGCGCGTCTTTGCGTTGGGCCCGGACCAGAAATGACGCGAGCGTGGGCGAAACGTAGGTACCGCCACGGGCGATCTCGCGTAAGGCGACCACTATTTCGTAGGGGTCGGCGGCCTTGGTGAGATAACCGGCCGCGCCGGCGCCGATGGCGTCGACTACCGCGTCCTGTTGTCCGTCCGCCGAGACCACCAGAACTCTAAGCCCGAGTTGACACATGTGGTCGACGGCCTCGGCTCCCGACCGGCCGGGCAGACCAAGATCGAGTATGACGATTTCCGCTCCGGGACCGGATGCTGCGGCCGATCTCGCGGTGTAGTCCTCGACCGACGCCGCCGTCAACGTCAGGGCGAAGTCGATGGCCTCGTCGACCATGTGGCCAAGACCTTCACGGAACACCGGATGGTCATCGACGATGGCAATACGAGTCACGCCTACCGAAGCCGTTGCGTCCACTGTGCAAACATAGACGGCGGCGCGGGCCCACGTGCGCGCGAGCCGAGAGGGGCCGATTTACCCCGTCGCGAAGGGACCGAACGGCCGGTGGCAGAACGTGACCTGGTGTGTCACGCTCGCTGGATGGTCGATCGCTCTTCGCCGCCGCCTCGACGACACGACGACGATCGCGCCTTCGACGCATCGGCGCAGGCGGAAGCGTCCCTCGCTGAGCTGTTTCTGGGAGCGCGGGCTTTGCATTTGGTCGGGGGGCTGATCAGCCTCACCTTTGATCGTGAACGCTACCGCCGTCTGACCTTAGCCCGGGCTCTTTTCGTGGCCGCGGGCATCGAGTCGGTCTGGTTGGCCAAGCGGCTATGGGGGGCCCGGGCCTATGACAGCGCCCAGGTGGCGGCCCTGGACACAGTTTTCGGGGCCATCGCCGTGGCCGTGTCGAGCACGACTGTGAGTGTCGCCGACCAATTCAATCCCACCAACTGGATGGAGCCGCTGACGTTGTTCAGCGCGATAGGGGTGGCCGGTGGCGCGCGCAATATACGTCAAGGACTGGCGGCCACCGCACTCATGAGCGGTGCGTTCGTGGCCGCGACGGCGGTACGGTCTCGACGATTCGACTCGCGCGCCTTCCTCGTGGTGGGCCAATACTTTGGCTCGTACGCCATTGGCGTGGTTATCGCGGGGCAGTTGCGGCGCTCGGCCACGGAGATCGAGAAACTGCGGGACGAGACAGTTCGTAACGCCCGACTGGAGGCCCAAGCCGATGAACGGTCACGCATCCACGCCGAGGTGCACCACGGGGCGCTCGGCGTCTTGCGGTCACTGCAGCGCACCTTGGTCACCGAGCCAGGGACCGCTCAGCGGTTGGCTCGCCGCGAGGCGGGGCGACTGCGACGGTTCCTCAGCGATGGCCGAGTTGTTCCGCCCGATGGCCTCGAGTCGGGCGCCGCCATCGACGATGTCGAAACCCGGCTTGTGCGTGTGGTCGACGAGGCGGCGGCGGTTGGGCCTCGTATCGAACTATTGGTGGATTTCAACGACCTGCCGCACCGCCATTCTGGATATGACGCACTCGTCGCCGCCACTACGGCGGCGTTGGGTCGGGCGGTGCGACTGGCACCCACCGGTCGTGTCGTGGTGCGAGCGACGGCCGACGATCAACTGATGAGCGTCGTGGTGCGCGATTACATCCGTGACAACGCCGCCACCAACGCGCTGGCCGACGTCGAGGTGCAACTGCGCCTCAATGGTGGGACCCTTGCCTGGGAACGAAGCGACGAAGGAAGCCGAGTGCGAATGACGTTGGCATTGGCCGAAGCGTCGTGAAACGAGATCGAACCCTGCTTACCAGGGCGAAGGTCCCTCGCCGTTATGACGCTGGGGCGACCGCTCTGGCGCGCCTCGAGCAGACGATGGTCGCCGCCGTCGCTACCGGACGCATGGTCATGATGGCCGAGGTGGCCGGCTCGGCGTGGTCGCTGCGTCGGGTGGTGCGCCACCCCCGAGTGTTGGGTGCGGGCGTTGCCGGTCTGGCGGCCCAAAATGTGTGGGCCGCGACGCGGGCCATTGCTCGGCGAACCGTTGATGACCCATGGATTGGCTGGTCCGATGCCGCGGCCGTGAGCGCGGCACTGGTAACGGAGGTAACGAGCTGGGGCGTTCGCGGTTTGCCTCCCGGGTCGAACTGGTCGCTGTTGTTCTCGACCGTTGTGTGCGCGTGGTTGCCGCTGGAGCTCCCATCAACGCCAATGCTAACCGCGGCGCTCGCACAATGGCTGGTCGTGTATCAGGCGACGACCGGTGGCGGTGGGGGCGAGCTGCGAGTCGCCGGTCAGCGGGTCAACGAGGCTCTCACCCAGACCACTTTTGTGGCCCTCGGTGCTCGTTTCGCCCGTCGACTACGGTCGCAAGCCCAGCAGCTTGATACGACCCGTGAACTGACCAGTCGCCAGGCCGCCGTCATCGCCGCGGCCGGCGAACGCGAGCGCCAGCGGCGAGAGATCCATGATTCTGTCCTGCAGGTGCTGGAAACGGTGGCGGGCGGATGGACGGTATCGCCCGAACTATTGCAGCGGCGTATCGAGTTCGAAATCCGTCGTCTCGAGGGGGTGATGAACCCGGCAGTAGATGAGCCGGTGGCGACCCTCGAGTCGGCCCTGAGCGACTTGTGCGAGGAGTGCGAATTTCTCGGACTGGCGGTAACATTTAGTCATCGCAACCTCGACGTCATCCCCGGCGGGCCCTCGGTGGAAGCACTGCGTGACGCCGCCCGCGAAGCACTGATGAATATCTACAAACACGCAGACACCGACTCGGCCGTCGTCGACGCAGAGGTGAGCGAAGCGACGATCCGGGTGGTGGTGCGCGACGACGGACGGGGCTTCGACTCGGCCGCTCCTCGCGTGGGATTCGGACTCAATGAGTCGGTGATACGGCGGATGGGTGAAGTCAACGGATCCGCCACCATCAATTCGACTCCGGGGCGGGGGACTGTCGTTACGTTGGTCGCCCCGTGGCGGCGCAGCCGGGATTGAAGCCGGATGATGACCGAGGTTGGCTGTGGGGTATTTGTACCCCGTCGCCGTCGTAAGAAATACCCCGTTGAGAAAGATAATAGTGATCTAACGCGAATCCCTGCCGTCCTTCACTGTGCAGGTATGGCAAAGACCGAGCGCAATTTTGGTTACGACGGCCACGCGGGGTACCGAGTCACGGGGGCTAGACGTGGGGTGGGGCCGATGCCTGCCCCCGGCGAAGGGGGGCCCGGGTTGACCGTGCGGACTCGAGCGAAGCCTCGCGTTCGATCGGTGGGGTTGGCCGTTTTCACTGTTGCGTTGCTGATCGGCGGGTTGCTTTCGGTCGGCTCCAGTACGCCGGTCTATGCGGTGGGTGGGAGTGTGGGTTCGCCTATCCTCACCCTGGACTCGTACTCGGCGACGGCCACGAATACCGCCTACTACTTTCAGTTCGTTGCCACGTCGGGCCTGACCGCCAACACGTCGACGGTAACCGTTGACGCTCCGGCCGGGACGGTTTTCTCGTCTCGAGTTGATCAGTACTACTTCGTGAACTTGACGACCGCACCGTCGACGACCTGTGTCTCCTCGGGGGCGCTGCCGGTTGTCTCGAACGGGGGTAGGACGGTAACGTTCACCTCCTGTGTGGGTGCGGCACCAGGCCAGTCCATTCTGGCCGCGGCGTACAACATCGACAACCCATCGACCGCAGGGGCTCGCACACTCGACCTTTTCACGTCTGACGACTCGATGGCGGTGACGATCCCGTACACCTTGGTGGCGCCCACGTCGGTCACTGGTCAAAACGTCTTGATGAGCAGCGGGCTAGCAGCGGCGACGAACGCAACCTATACCGTCAACCTCGTCGCATCTCAGGGCTTGAACGATCTGCCGCCGTGGCTTGGCGTTACGTTCGATCCGTTCATCACGCTTTCCGCTCCCAGCGGCACAGTTTTTCCGGGCGATCCCTGCAAATACACGATCACGGACACCACCTCGGGCGCTCCTGCGGGTAACGCCTGCGCGCCAGCCGGATTGGTCGCAGTGACAGGCGGAAACGTGGTCAAACTCAGCCCACTCCAACTCGTCAACGCCAACGACGCGATCAAGCTCGTCGTCACCGGTGTGACGAATGCTCCCACTTCGGGCTCGAAGACCCTGAGCATCTCGACCTCGGCCGACCCGGTCGCGGTGGCTGCGTCGTACACGTTGACCGGTTCGAGCATCGGTTCACCCGTCGTGTTTCTGGACTCCACTTCCGCCGGGGCGACGCGTACTGTGT
>JANYDT010000012.1 GCA_025359845.1 Acidimicrobiia bacterium | reverse complement strand
GTGTTTGGGGCCCTTCTCAGCTTTGGTTTGTCCCGGTGAAGCTGCGAGCTGGGAGAATGAACAGATTATGAATCGCTTGGCGAAATCCGTGCATCCGGACGATGTGCTTCGTCGCCTTGCCCGCAGCCATTCGGCGCCCCGGGGGGCCCTGGTCCACACCGGCTATCGCAAGCCCCGCGACACCCCGCAGTTCGTCCGCCTGCTTATCGTGGCCGGTCTCGGGCTCGTTACCCTTATCGCACTCGCGCCGGCCCTGCTTGGGCACACGTCGTTGAAGGTGGAAGGGCTCGCCCCCGACGTTGCGCTCGGGGTCGACCGAATGGCGTCGTTGACGGTTCGCATAACCGGAAAGCCGATCTCCGCGCTGCGAAAAGCTAGGGTCACGCTCGACGGCCGAGCGCTTCCCGTGGTGATGGAGGGCGATGTGCTGTTGTGGAAGCCCCAAAAGTCGGGTTTGACCGAGGGCGTCCACCGCTTGCGGGTGCAAGCCGGGTCTCGTCTGTTATGGAGGGGGCCGGCCTCAATCACGCGTCGGTTCTCCTTTGACACCACCAAACCGACGCTCGAAGTGGCGCCATCGGCGGCGTATCGACCCGATCAACCGGTGGTCGTTTCGGGTGCTGTAGAGCCGGGGTCCGTCGTGTCGGTTGGGGGTCAGGCGACAACAGTCGTTGGCGGTCGATTCGAGACGACTTTTCAGACCCCGCCCATTGGCAATCTTGTCGTCATTGCCACCGACGCCGCCGGTAATAAGAATACGGCGACTACGCGAGTCAATGTCACGCTCCCTGACATTCGTGCCGTTCATGTGTCGTCGATTGCGTGGGCCACGGCGTCGTTGCGTAACCCGGTCTTGAAATTGGCCGAAGAGAAAAAGATCAACGCCGTTCAGCTCGATCTCAAAGACGAAGGCGGCCGGGTTGGACACAAATCCAATATTCGGTTGGTCAACCAAATTGGAGCCTCCCAAAATCTCTACAAGCTCACCGATGCGGTGGCGGAATTACACAAACGTGGCCTGCGGGTAGTGGGTCGGATCGTCGTATTCCGCGATCCTCTCTTGGCGACTGTCGAATGGAAGCTCGGTGGAGCCGGTCGTGACGCGGTGGTGCAGGGCCCTGACGGGGCGCCTTACAAAAGCACCTATGGCAAGGTGGTGTTCACGAACCCGGCCAATCGCAACGTTCGTGACTACAATCTGGCCATTACCCGTGAGGCCGCCGATGCCGGAGTGGATGACATTCTTTTCGACTACATCCGTCGCCCAGAGGGACACCTCGCAAGCTTGCGGTTTCCGGGTGCGAAAGGTCCGGTTGAAGATGAAATCATTGCATTTCTCGATGAGGCCGCCCTGGCCCTTCGAAATACGAAGACTCGAATCGGAGTCTCAGTGTTTGGGATCGCCGCCAAGAACCCCGAACAGATAGCGCAACCCGTAAAGGCAATGGCCCAAACGGTGGACTACATAGCGCCTATGGTCTACCCATCGCATTGGTCGAAAGGTTGGTACAACGTGGCCGATCCTAACGCGCAGCCGTATGACATCGTCCAGCGCTCTCTACAAGATTTTCAGAAGCAGGTGAAAGGTACAGGGGCCAAGGTCGTGCCGTGGCTTCAGGACTTTTCGCTCGGTCGCGACTACGGGGCCAAAGAGTTGCGACAACAGATCCAAGCCGCTCGTGACGCGGCGATTTCTGGCTACTTGATTTGGGACCCGAAAGTCTCTTATCACGGAGACGGGTTGCCGATTAAGAACTGAAGTAAGACAGCGACGAACTCGGCGGGCTTTTCGAGGTGCGCGGCGTGACCGGCATCGGCCATCAGGCGCAGCGCCGCGGCTGGGCCGACAGCGGCCGCGAGCCGCCTGGCCAGCGCTGTGAATTTGACGTCGAGAGCCCCGGCGACCACGAGCGTCGGCATTGTGAGTTCGCCAAGGCGGTTCCATAGGGGCGGGTCTTGGGAGCCTGTGCCGCATAGTCGCAAACTGCTGGCCAGACCGTCGACCGAGTTGTCGAGTCGGTCGGAGATCGCGGCTGCCTCGGAGGTGAGCATCGAAAACAGGGGATTTTTCATCCATCGTCCGAGGAAGGCTTCCAAGCCGTCGCGTTCGAGGGCTCGGGCCAATTCCTCATCGCTGGCCCTTCGTTCCGAGCGCTCAGAAGCCTCGTCGATCCCCGCGGTGGCACTCAACAGCACCAGCCGCTGGACGCTTGATGGCGCGGCCAGCGCGGCGTGGAGAGCCATCCGGGCGCCCATCGAGTAGCCGACGTATGTGGCTGGCCCCGCCGCTTCGATGAGTTCCTGAGCAGCCCCCCAAAGATCGACCCGCGAGTTTCGGGAACCGCCATGGCCGGGAGCATCCACGGCCACTACTTCGAAGCCGGCGCCAAAAAGCGCCTCGGCTACGAACGACCACGATCGTCGCGTCTGGGTGAAGCCATGGATGAGCACGACCCGGCCGCTCGAAGCGATCGGGGTTCGTGTATCGGAGCAAAGCACGCCATGATCGTGGCATGCGGCCAGAGGATCTGCAGGCAACCTATTGCGCAACACTGGTCGACGAATGGGCCCGAAATGGGATTGTCCACGCCGTTGTCGCTCCCGGATCGCGGTCGACACCAATAGCGCTTGCGCTCCTGGGTGAGGCGCGGATTGCCGTCCATGTCATTCTCGACGAACGCTCGGCCGCGTTCGCGGCGTTAGGGATTGGCCAAGCAACGGGTCACCCGGCGCTGGTCGTAACGACCAGCGGGACGGCCGCGGCGCAACTGCACCCGGCCGTGATCGAGGCCGATCTCGCCGGCGTCTCGATGATCGTCGTGACCGCCGACCGGCCGCCCGATCTTCGCGACATCGGCGCGGCCCAGACCATTGACCAGAATCGGCTGTATGGCGGTTCCGTGCGGTGGTTCTGCGATCCGGGTCCGCCTGATGAAGCCACGAAATCGGCATGGCGCTCCATTGCGACTCACGGCGTCATCGAGGCCATAGGCCGACCCGGACCGGTCCATATGAACATCGCCCTGCGGGAACCACTGGTAGGAAAGACGGGCGCCCTCCCTCCTGGGCGATCCGGTGGAAGGCCATGGCATCGCGCGTCGAGATCCGTGCAGATGGCGAGTCCAATGGCGGAACTCGATGGAGCACGAGGAATCGTGGTCGCCGGGGCAGGATCGGTAGGCAACGACGTGCTCGGGTTCGCGAAAGCCGTGGGTTGGCCGGTGCTGGCTGATCCGTGCTCAGGGATCAGGTGGCCCGCGTCGGGTGTCGTCGCCGCGGCCGACGCCTTGCTGCGAATCGACGAGGTCGCCGAAGCGCTACGTCCGGAAATGGTGATTAGAACCGGAGCCCCGTGGGCGTCGAAAGTTTTGGGTCAATGGCTGGCTCGCTCGGGGGGGATCGACGTTCTCGTCGATCCCCATGGGCATGTCCGTGATCCGTATCGGACGGCCGATGTGCGGATCGATCGAATGCCTAGGCCTGGCGAACCGGCTCCCGGGGCGTGGCTGGCCCAATGGATGCAGCTCGAAGACGGTGCGCAATCCGCCATCGACGCCACCATGAGCCAGAGTGCGGGAGCATCGCTATCGGAGCCGGCGATTGCCAGGTCGTTGCTCGCCGCGCTCCCGGACGGGTCCGACCTCTTCGTGTCGTCGTCGATGCCGATTCGCGATTTGGAGTGGTTCGGGGCACCGCGCCGCGGTGTTCGGGTACTCGCCAATCGTGGGGCGAACGGGATCGACGGAGTGACATCGACCGCGTTGGGAGTGGCCCTCGCACGACGGGGAGGCGCGGGTCTTACCGTCGCGCTGCTTGGCGACCTCGCCTTTCTGCACGACCTCAGCGGTCTGGTTTCGGTAGCGACCTCGGGCGCGCCTTTGTGTCTGGTCGTTGTCGACAATCATGGCGGCGGAATTTTCGAGTTCCTTCCGCAAGCGCAACTTGTGGAGCGCGACGCATTCGAGCGGCTCTTTGGGACGCCCCAATCCGTCGATGTTGCGGCTGTGGCCCGAGGAGCCGGGCTGGTGGTGAAAGAAGTCACATCCGTCGCCGATCTCATAACCGCGTCCGCAGGGCCTGGGGTAGTGGTGGTGCGGACCGACCGAGTGGCCAATGTGGCCGTCCACGACGAACTCAACCGGGCCGTACGGGTGGCTGCTCTCAGAATGCTGAAAGAGTCGGCCGCATCATCTTGAACCGGTGGCGCCGTTCCGACACAACGGGCCGGAGCAGCGGGGATTGCTCACCAACCCTTTAGGTCCTGTAGTTCAGGGGCGCACGATTGCGGCCAGCATGGCCTGGAGTTTGACCTGCGTCTCGGCCAGTTCCTCACGGGGATCACTATCTCCGACGATCCCGCCGCCGGCCATCATCCGAGCCCGATTGCCGTCGATCTCGGCCGAGCGCAGGCCGACGACCCATTCGCCGTTTCCGGCGGCGTCCGTCCATCCCACCGGACCGGCGTAGCGGCCCCGCCCCTGCGGTTCTATGGCCGCCATCACGTCGAGGGCCACGGCGGTCGGTACACCACCCACGGCCGGCGTCGGGTGCAGGGCCACAACCAGGTCGAGGGCAGTTGGGAGTGGATGGCGGAGCCGCCCGGAAAGGTAGGAGCCGAGGTGCGACACGTTTCGCAGTGCGACAATGCTCGGGGCGGTCGGGACGTCGAGTTCTTCACACAGAGGTTGCAGCACCGAGGCAACGATGTCGACGGTCAGCGCGTGCTCCCATCGATCCTTGGTGCTGGCGAGGAGGCCGGCGCAAAGGCGCTCGTCACTTTCGGGGTCACCGCTGCGGGCCACCGTTCCGGCGAGGGGGTGGGCGGCGACGCGGTCACCCAGGCGGCCCACCAGAAGCTCGGGGCTAGCACCCACGAAACCGTCAATGTGAAAGACGGTGCAGCTCGGAAAGAGTGCCCGCATCCGCGCCAGCACGTCGGGAATGACGATGGGTTCGTCGGCCACCACGTCGACGGCACGAGCAAGAACCACCTTCTCGAGTTCGCCGTTGCGGATGCGGTCAATGGCTGACGCGAGCAATGAGCACCATTGGGCGTGGGGGGTGCAGGCGTGCAAGGAGAAATTCGACGGTGACCAACCGCCTCGCCGCGGCGACACCAGTCCCGGAAAGTCTGTCCGTGCGTCATCACTTACCCACGTGCACCACACCCGACCGTCGTGTGCCTTCACGACCGTGACCAGCGGAACCGTCATCCATCCCGGCGCGTCGGGCAGGAAGGGCAGCGCCCCGAACGCAACGGGACCGATACCCATGACGTCGTCGTGGCGGCCGATTCGGTCAATTTTCGACAACGTCGCGGACACGACCTTGGAAGCATCGAGGCCGGCGATTCCATGGTCGAGCGATATACGAAACGCCTCCCCCCGAGCGGCGAAGGTGAGCCCCTCGCGAGCGAAAACGATTCCGTCGTCGCCGGCAAAGGCCAGGGCATCGAATTCCTTGGCCAGGTGTTCGGGAAACTCGAGGGTAGACGCGATCATCGAACGGCTTTCTTGCTCAGCGTTGACTCCGGGGTGACACCGACCGGCGATACGGCTCGGGTGGCGGTGAAGAGTTGGGCGATTCCGCCCGACAACAGGTGCCGTTGAACCCCGCTGAACTGGGCCTGGCCCAGTCGCGCCAGCATCTTCTCGGGGGGCGGGAGATAGGCCAGTGACTTCGGTAGATATCGATAAGCCGCCGGATCAGAGAGCAGACCCCCGATTTTGGGCACGAGCTTGGTGAAGTACACGGCGTGGCCGGCCCGCAGTATTGGGTTGGGGGGCGTGGTTGCATCGAGGAGGGCAATGCGGCCGCCCGGCCTCACGACACGACTGAGTTCATCGAAAAAATCGCCTAGGTCAACGAAGTTTCGGAGGGCAAATCCACAGGTGACGCCATCCACCGAGGCCGATGCGACGGGGAGTCGGCAGGCGTCGGCCTGGACCAGGGGAGAGTCGGTACGAGCGTGCGCGAGCATTCCGAAACTGAAATCGATGCCGATCGGCCGGATCCCTTTCGCCTCCAACTCCCTACAGAAATCGCCTGTTCCGCACGCCAGGTCAAGCACTAATGACCCTGAAGGAAGGGCGAGGCGGGCAATGCTGCGCCGCCGCCACCCCACGTCCATCCGAAACGTCATGACCCGGTTTACCAGGTCGTACCGCGGGCTGATCGTGTCAAACATGTCACGTACGGCCACCGCTTTCGCAGCACCCTGGGGGAGTGGGTCGACCCGACCCGACGAATTGGTCACGGACCCCGATGCTACGGCCCTAGCCTGTCCTATTGTGCTCGACGTCGCCGATTTGCGCATTGACTTAGGTCACCGCGTGCTGCTCGAAGGGGCGACCTTTCGCTTGGGGTCGCGAGAGAAGGTCGCGCTCGTCGGACCGAACGGTGTCGGCAAGACGACATTGCTACGTACGTTGGCGGGCGAGATGCATCCTGCGGGGGGCACGGTCACGCTGCCCGAGACGTTCGGCTGGATCAAGCAAGACGTTCAGGCCAAGGCCGAGGAACGTGACCTGCTCTCGTACGACCATCTGCTCTCGGCCAGTCCGCTGACCGAGATGGCCCATCAGCTCGAAGACTGGCATGTGCGAATCGAGAAGGCGGGAATCGACATGGCCGCCGGGCTGCCCGGAGCGGAAGAAGAACTCGACAAGGCCGTGCGGAAGTACTCCAACTTGGAGGAGCGGTATCGGGGTCTGGGCGGATATCAGGTGGAGTCGGAGGCCGAACGTATCGCCGCGGGTGTCGGACTCGATGAAGAAGCGCTCTTGCGCGAAGTCGGCACGCTCTCGGGCGGTCAGCGGCGCCGTCTCGAGTTGGCCCGGCTGCTGCTGGCCGGCGGCGAACTGCTGATCCTCGACGAACCTACCAACCACCTCGACGTCGAGGCCAAGAGGTGGGTCATGGATTTTCTCAAGGCCACCGACGCCACCGTGCTCGTCGTCAGCCACGACATCGACCTGATGGACTCGGCCATCGACCGTGTACTGGCGTTGGAGTTCGCGCAGATCGAGCAGTACAAGGGGACGTACACGCAATTTCTCAAGCAGCGTGAAGAGCGCGAGGCGCTGCGGGCGCGCGAAAAGAGCAATTTCGACAAGGAAGTCACTCGTCTCGAAAAGACCATGGACAAGTTTCGGGGCGCCAACGAGACTCATGTGCAGAAGCGCAAGAACCTGTTGAAACGCATCGAGCAGATGCACAAGAAGCGCGGCCCAGAAGTCATGGTCGTAAAGCGGCGCAAGCTCAACGTGCGCTTTCCTGAGCCGAAACGAGCAGGCGATATCGCCCTGACCGTCGATGGACTCGAAAAGAGCTTCGGCGACACGCAGGTATTTGGTGAAGTGGCCTTCACCGTGGGTCGTGGCGACCGCTTCTTGGTGCTCGGCCTCAACGGAGCCGGCAAGACCACCCTGCTTCGTTCACTGGCGGGTGTGTATACGCCCGATGCGGGCACGGTGAAGCTCGGCGCCAACGTCTCGTTGGGTTTTTATGCTCAAGAGCACGAAGACATCGTCAACGGAAAAACCGTATTGGTGCACATGCGGGAGCGGGCCGCGCCGGGGCCCCGGGGGCCCATACCCGATCACGAGCTACGGGCCGTGCTCGGGCATTTCGGGTTGTCGGGTGACGTGGGCGATCAGGACGCGGCGACGCTGTCGGGCGGGGAAAAGACCAAGTTGTCCCTGGCTCGGCTCATCGTCGGTAAAGCCAACCTGCTACTGCTCGACGAGCCCACCAACAACCTCGATCCGCCGTCGCGGGAGGCCGTTTTGGCCGCGCTGCAAAACTATGGCGGCACCATCGTGCTCGTCAGCCACGACACCGAGTTCGTCACCCAGCTAGCGCCCACGGGCGTTTTGATGATGCCCGAAGGTCAGCTTCTGCATTACGACGAAAAGATGCTCGACCTAATCGAACTCGCGTAGCGGAGGCATCCAACTCGCGTAGTCGAGGCGTCTGACCTGCCCGATGTGTGCCTTGACCGGTGGGTCGAGTAAAACATCATCCGGTCTCGACCGCATCCCGCAATATTGCCGATTCAAGGAGCCGTGTAGTGAACTTTGCCTTCTCCGAGGAGCAGGAAGAGCTCCGCAAGTCCGTCCGCCGCTTTCTCGACGAGAAGTCGCCGGTATCGGAAGTGCGGCGCCTTATGGAAACGACCGAGGGCTACGACCCTGCGGTTTGGAAGCAAATGGGTGAGCAGCTGGGTCTTCAAGGCCTCGCCATCCCGGAGGAGTTCGGCGGCTCGGGCTACGGATACGTGGAACTGGGCGTCGTTCTGGAGGAGATGGGCAAGTCGCTGATCTGCGCTCCGTTCTTCTCGACAGTTGCCCTCGCCGCCAACGCATTGCTGGCCAGCGACGACGACGCGGCCAAGAAGGCGTATCTGCCGGGTATCGCCAGCGGTTCGACGATCGCCACGGTCGCCTTCACGGAGGCCAACGGGCGTTGGACCGAGGACGGCATCACCGCTTCGGTTTCGGCTGATGGCAAGATCACGGGCGAGAAGATGTTCGTGCTCGACGGCCATACCGCCGACCTCATCTTGGTCGCCGCTCGCGGCGCCAAAGGTGTGTCGCTGTACGCCGTCGACAAGGGTGCCGCGGGCCTGACGGCCACGGCGCTTTCGACGATGGACCAGACCCGCAAGCAGGCCAAGCTCACCTTCTCCGGCACGCCGGGCAAGCTGGTCGGGGCCGAGGGCGCGGGCTGGACGATTCTGACCAAGATGCTCGACAAGGCCGTCATCGCCTTGGCCGCCGAGCAAGTGGGTGGATCGCAGCGTTGTCTCGACATGAGCGTCGAGTACGCCAAAGTCCGGGTGCAATTCGGCCGCCCGATCGGTTCGTTCCAGGCGATCAAACACAAGTGCGCGGACATGCTGCTTGAGACCGAGTCGGCCAAGTCAGCGGCCTACTACGCCATGTGGGCCGCGTCGGAAGAAAACGACGAAGTACCCGTCGTGGCTTCGCTGGCCAAGGCCTATTGCTCGGAAGCGTATTTCCACGCCGCGGCCGAGAACATCCAAATCCATGGTGGTATCGGCTTTACCTGGGAACACGACGCCCACCTGTATTTCAAGCGGGCCAAGAGTTCAGAGCTCCTGTTCGGAGATCCGACGTTCCATCGCGAGCAGCTCGCGCAGCGCATCGGCATCTGAGAATCTGGCTTCGGCCATTGATCTGGGGCCCCGGACTGCCAATGCGGTCCGGGGCCATTTCATGTTCCGACGCTTTCCATCCGCGGCTCTCCGCTTTCCGAGGGGCTTGACCGGTGACCATGGCGTCGTTTGACCGGGCCTACTACCGCCGCTTCTACGGGCCACGGCCCGTTCATCGGCCCGCCGATATCGCCGCATTGGTACAGGGTGTGCTCGGGTTGTGCGGTTGGTGGGGAATCAAGGTCCGCTCGGTTCTCGATGTCGGGGCCGGGCCTGGGTATTGGCGTGACGCTCTCCCGGCCGGTATTCGGTACCAGGGCATCGACGTGAGTGAACACGCCTGCAGCACCTACGGACATCAAATGCGCGACATAGCCGCGTGGTCACCGAATCGTCCCTTCGACCTCGTCGTCGCCCAAGGGGTGTTGCAGTATCTTGACACTCCGGGGTGTAGCGCAGCGATCGAGAATCTGGCCGCGGCGACACGCTCGGTCTTGTATCTGGAGGTCCCGACGGCCCGGGATCGCACCGACGTGCTCGACGAAAATCGATCCGACACCCAGGCCTGGTTTCGCTCGGCCGCTTGGTATCGACGGCAACTGAACAGTCATTTCGTGGCCGCCGGCGCCGGTCTTTGGCTGAAACCAGACGTCGTGCGACTTTACGAACTGGAACGCAGTCCTACGCCGAGACCCGCAAGCCCGCGCTCTCGTCGAGGCCCAACATAAGGTTGAGATTCTGCACGGCCGACCCGCCGGCGCCCTTGCCGAGGTTGTCGAGGAGCCCGACGAGAAGTATGTGGTCGGCCGGATTGGCCAGTACGTGCAATTCGATCATGTTGGTTCCGTCGACCGTCGAGGGGTCGAGGTCACGCTCACCCAACGCCGTGGTGCGCAATGGCATCACCCGAATGAACGGCTCGTCGCGGTAGCGGGCGGCGAGCGTGGCCTGCACGTGCTCAGCAGTGGTTCCAGGCGAGAACATCGAGGCGTGGACAGGAATCTGGACGCGCATTCCGGTTGCGAACGGCCCGACCGCGGGCACAAACATTGGCGCCGCTTCGAGCCCCGTGTTGACGTGCATCTCGGCCACATGTTTGTGCACCCGATCCATGGCGTACGGGGCCTCGTAGACCAGCGACAACAGTTTGGCGTCGGGATCTTCCCAGCGATCGATCAGCGACTTGCCACCGCCGGTGTAACCGGAGAGCGCGTGCACGGTAATCGGGGATGAGCGGGGCAGCAGCCCAGCATCCAAAAGAGGTCGCAGCGCGAGGATCACGGTTTGGGGGTAACACCCGGGGTTCGACACCCGCGTCGCTCCGGCGATGCGCGCCCTTTGCTGGTCGTCCAGCTCGGGTAGGCCGAATACCCAGTCTGGGTGGATGCGATGCGCGGTGCTGGCGTCGACGACCTTCGTCGTGTCGTTCTCGATCATCGAGACGGCTTGTACCGCAGCGTCGTCGGGCAGGCAGAGGATGACCAGGTCGGCTTCGTTCATTTGGGCTCTACGCGCCGCTGGATCCTTGCGATCCGCATCTCCAATGGCGAGCATATGCAGATCGTCACGCCCGCTCAGGTACTCACGGATGCGCAGCCCAGTAGTGCCGGCGTGACCATCGATAAAGACCTTGGGGACGCTCACCGTTTCATTCTCGCGCGCCTACGGCCGCGGGAGGCCCAACGTCACTTGCCTCCAAGATACGCGTCGCGCACCGCCGAATCGTTGAGCAGGTCGCTCCCCTTGCCGGTCTTGACGATCTCACCGGATTCGAGCACATAGGCGCGAGTCGCAATCTTCAGCGCCTTGGCTGCGTTTTGCTCGACGAGCAGCACGGTTGTGCCTTGGGCGTTGATCTCGGAAATGATCCGAAAGATTTGGTTGATGAGCATCGGGGCGAGACCCATTGAGGGCTCGTCGAGCAGCAGTAACCGAGGCCGACCCATGAGGGCTCGGGCGATTGCGAGCATTTGTTGCTCGCCGCCCGACATCGATCCGCCGGCCTGATTTATACGTTCGCGCAGCCGTGGAAAGAGGATAAGTACACGTTCCAGATCGGCAGCGGCGGCTCCGCTCTTGCGGTCCTTGCGCAGGTACATCCCCATGTCGAGATTCTCTCGAACAGTCATGCCGGGGAAAATGCCGCGACCCTCGGGGGCTTGTCCGATGCCGAGTTCGACCCGTTTGTGCGAGGCCATCTTGGTGATGTCTTTCCCGTCGAAGCGCACCGATCCTGCCGCAACGGGACGCACGCCCGACATCGTCTTCATGGTCGTGGTCTTTCCTGCACCGTTGGCCCCGATGAGCGTAACGATTTCCCCTTCGGCGACCGAGAACGAGATACCCCGAATGGCCTGAATCCGTCCGTAGAAGACTTGAAGATCTTTCACCTCCAGCAGCACCTCAGACCTCCACCGGGTCATCTCGATCGTCCTCGTCGGGGCGGCCCAGGTAGGCCTCGATTACTCGCGGATCGGCCTGAATCTCAGAAGGGGAGCCCTCGGCAATCTTGCGACCGAATTCCAAGACCACAATACGATCAGTTACTCCCATCACGAGGCTCATGTCGTGCTCGATCAGCAATATCGTGTAACCCTGATCTCGGATCCGGCGAATCAGCCCCATCAAGTCTTCCTTCTCAGCCGGATTGAAACCGGCCGCCGGCTCGTCAAGACAAAGCAATCGGGGTTTGGTAGCCAGCGCTCGGGCGATCTCGAGCCGCCGTTGATAGCCATAGGGCAAGTTGCGAGCCAAATCAAGGGCCCGATCGGCGATGCCCATGAACTCGAGCCAATGCATCGACCGCTCTCGCCCCTCCGCCTCTTCCCGACGATGAATCGGGAGGCGGAACATCGCGGAAACTACACTCGTTCGATGGTGGGTGTCGGCCCCCACCATCACGTTGTCGAGCGCGCTCATTTCGGGAAACAGTCGGATGTTCTGAAACGTTCGAGCAATTCCGAGCCGAGTGATCTCGAAGCGCTTGCGGTTGCCGAGCGCTTGGCCTTCGAATCGAACCCGGCCCGTTGTCGCCTTGTAGACACCGGTCATGACGTTAAAGCAGGTGGTCTTCCCGGCCCCGTTGGGACCGATGAGCCCAAGAATCTCACCTTCGTTAATGTGGAACGTGACGTCTTCCATGGCCGTGACTCCTCCGAAGCGCATGGTCACCTCGTCCACTTCCAGAATGCGATCAGCCACGGCCGGAACTCCTCACAACACCGAGATCGTCTTCGTCTTCACCAGCGCGGTGTTTGCGAATGTCGATTCCTTTGGCTCGGCCCCTGCCAAGGCGGCGAGGGAGAAGCCCCTGCGGTCGAAAGATCATCATGATCATAAGGACCAAACCGAAGAAGAAGTAGCGCTTGTCGCTGACGAACCGAAACCGTTCTGGCAAATAGGCCACAAGAAATCCTCCAAGAATCGCCCCCCAGCGGTTGCCGAGCCCGCCAAGCACGACGGCAGCGAGAAAAAGAATCGATTTCTGGACCTCGAAATCTCTTGGGTAAATCGTATTGAGCTTGCCGGCGTAAAAGGCACCGGCCAATCCCCCGACGGCCGCTCCGATGGCGAACGCCCAGAGCTTGAATTTGAAGGTTGGAACGCCCATCAGCTCGGCCGCGTCTTCGTCTTCGCGAATGGCCGTCCAGGCCCGTCCCACTCTGCTTGTCTCGAGAAGCGAAATCAGAAATACGGTGAGAAGAATCAATGAAAGCCCGAAGACCCAGTAGCCTTTGTTCTCCAGCACGGTGAACTTTAGCGGCCCTATCGACGGCGGCCGTTTGATGGAAGAAATCCCTTCTGACGCGCCGAGCCAGCCAAAATTCTGAGCCGAGAGTCGGATGATTTCGCCGAAGCCGAGCGTAACAATGGCCAGGTAGTCGCCCCGGAGGCGGAGGGTGGGCGCGCCCAAAATTGCGCCGAAGACCATCGAAATGGCGATAGCTATGAACATCGCCAGGAACCAGGGCAGGCTGGCGTGTTTCGAGGTAAGCACGCCGACGCTGTAGGCGCCGACCGCGAAGAATCCGACATACCCGAGGTCAAGCAGTCCGGCCATCCCGACCACCACATTCAGTCCTAGAGCCACCAGTACGTACGGGACCACCGTACCGGCGAGGAGGCTGGCAAAGTCGGTGTCTTCGGTTCGGATGATCGGCGGATTGATCCAGGGCAGAAGGTACAGAAGCGCGACCGCCACGAGCGCAATGCAAATGCGGGCCTGCTTAGGGAGAGCATTCCATTTTTCCCCAATTCCGAGGCCTTTGCGCCGTCGGGTGGCCCCGAGTAGCTCGGTGATCTTGTTGACAGTTTTCGGGGTTGTGTCGCCGGACGGAGTTGCGTTCACGCCCGAGACCGTCCGAGGGTTTCGCCGAATAGGCCTGTCGGTCTCACCATGAGAACGAGTACGAGAACCGCGAAGGCGATGACGTCTTTCCATTGGCCCCCGAATAGGCCGGCGCCCCAGTTCTCGATGAGGCCTAGGAGGAGGCCGCCGACCAGCGCGCCGGTGATGTTGCCGATGCCGCCGAGAACGGCCGCGGTGAACGCCTTCACGCCAAGCAGAAAGCCGGCGTTATAGCGCGTGGCTTCGAAAAAGAGCGCATAAAGAAACGCCGCGCCGCCGGCCATGACCCCACCGACGGCAAACGTGATCAAAATGACATGGTCTACGTTGACGCCTAGAATGCGTGCCGTCTCGGCGTCTTGGGCGACTGCTCGCATGCCTCGACCAAGGCGGGTCTTGTTCACGAAGAGGGCCAGGCCCGACATCATGATCAAGGCACCGCCAATGACCATGACGTGGCGTACCTGCACATCAAAGTCGGAGATCTTGAACAGATTCTTTCGGGTGTTCCAGACCCTACCGAACGGATACTCCTCCCGTTTCCGGGCGCCAAACGCTCCTACTGCCTCAGCAATGGCCAGCGACGCACCGATGGCAGAAATGAGAAATACGAGCCGGGGTGAATTGCGCCTGCGCAGGGGCCGGTAAGCCAACAATTCGAGTAAAATTGCGGCCCCACCACTAAACAAGATCGACAGCACCAACATCAAAGCGAGCGTTCCCAGCAGGGCGATTCCCGCTTTGGGGGCCCCAGCCGACGGCACACCCAGTATCCACAAAGCGGCGAGGGACCCGAAGGTGCCGAGCATGAAGACCTCGGAGTTGGCAAAGTTTATGAGCCGCAGAACGCCATATACCAAGGTATAGCCAAGGGCTATGAGAGCGTATATGGCTCCGAGTGAAAGTCCCGAGATCGTGTTCGCCCAGAACGTATTGATGAAGTTGGTGAAATTCATGCACGACCTGTGCTTGAAGGGGCGGGCGCGGACAGCTACGTAGAAGGGTCGGAAATGGCGAACCACTTCCGACCCCTCCCAGATTGGGTTCAGGTCTGCGACCAGACCGGTGAAGCTACTTGACGATGCCGATATACTTCAATACTCCGCTGGTGGCCTGGTACGAGAAGACGGTATCGCCGGCCACTTCGCCTTGGGGCGTGAACTTGATGTGCTTGGTGATGCCGTCGGCATCGTAGGCGCTCACGAAGGCGGAAATGGCGGCCCGAGTAGGCTTTCCGGCCTTGATCGCAGCGAGGAACACCTGGGCACAGTCGTACGCCTCGGGTGCGTAAAGGGTCGGATCTTTGCTGTACTTGGCCTTAAATTTGGCCTGGAAGGCAGGATTCACGTTACCCGGAGCGCCGGTTGCCGTGATGAGCGAACCTTCGGCCGTGGTGGCTCCGGCGTTGTCGATGAACTTCTGGTCGAGCACGCCGTCACCTCCGACGAAGGTGGCCTTGACGCCGGCGTCGCGCAGCTGCTTGACCATCTTGGCCGCTTCGGCGTAATAGCCGCCGTAGAAAATGAAGTCGACGTTCGCGGCCTTCATCTTGTTCACGGCGGCCGAGAAATCGGAGCCCTTCGGGTCTATGGTGTCGTTGGCCACGTCGAGCGCGCCCAGCCCGGAACGCACGGTGTCAGCCAGGCCTTTACCGTATTCGGAGGCGTCGTCGATGACGCCGACGGCCTTGGCGCCCTTGCCTTTGATGAGCGTGACGATTCCTGGACCTTGCTTGTCATCGTTGGCGAGAATGCGGTGGAACTGTTTCCAGCCGTTTTCCGCGAGCTTGGCGTTAGTGGCGCCAGGCGTAATCATGGACAGTCCGGCTTCCTCGAACTTCGGCATCGTGGCCTTGGTCTCACCCGAGAAGCCAGGACCGATGAGGGCGACGATTTTCTTGTCGCCGAGTAGTTTGTCGGCGAGCGGGCTGGCCTGGGCCGGATCACCTTGGCTGTCGAAGCTTGAGCTGCCCTTTTTCGCGAATTCGATCTGGCAGTTCTTGTTGGCCTTGTTCCAATCGTCAAACGCGATCTGTGCGCCATCGACCATGTTCTGGCCGAGTTGGCCGTTGTCGCCCGAGAGCGCGCCCATGAAGGCGATCTTGATGCCCTTCGCACACGTTACGGTCTTGGCCGCCTTGGCTTTGGTGGCGGCTTGGCTGCTCGTGACGCCGAAAGCTACGAGCATTGCGGCCGCGGTGCTCGCGGCGGCAAATCGGAAGTTCTTGATCATGCATTCCCCTAAGGATTTGGCCGACCTTGATCGGCGGATTTGAGCGGTCGATACACGACCGATGATGAGCCGGAAAGCCCGGCTCCGATTCGGTTCGAGCATCGGGTGGTCGCGCTCTGCGGCCGTGTGATGCATGTCACCAACCGGATTTTGGAAGAGTAGTACAAGTCCACTCCGACGCGAAGGATCGCAGTCGTTGCCCAGGTTCGTGGCCGTCGGTCGGGGTGTAGATGGCCGGCGGCCGCGCTCGTAATCACAGGTTCCAGAATTTGAACAACTGATAGCCGAGGGCCCACAGAATCGACGGGCGGACATGCAAGGTGTCGAGGGCCCGGGCCGCCCCACCGGTCAAGAACCGATGGACCCCGTCGACGCGATTGATAGCGAGGAACAAGATGAGGAAGGAATATTGGCGAACGGGAGCGACGGCTTGGAGAACTCGGCGTGGTAGCCACGCTTCGATGGCGCCGAACCCGTCGAGCCCCGGAATCGGCAACAAGTTCAAGATGGCGGCAAAGAACTGCAAATATCCGAGGAAGGCGAGTCCGCCGGCCAGCGTCGGATGGGTGTTGTAGTCGAGCATTCCGGTCCAAAACGGGCTGAGAAGCACCACGCCGACCAGAAGGTTGGCGGCTGGTCCGGCCAGGCTCACCAGGGTGCGCACGCGCCGATCTCGGATCAGCCCTTGGTTGATCCATACCGCGCCTCCGGGCAGCCCGATGCCGCCAAGGGCCAAAAAGATCAGTGGCAAGAAGAGCGACAGACCTCGATCGGCGTATTTGCGCACATCGAGGGTGAGGTACCCCTTGTCGGCCACGGTGTAGTCGCCTCCGAGGTAGGCCACCAGTGCATGGCCGAACTCGTGGAGGCAGAGCGATACCACCCACCCGGCGAGCACCAGTATGAATACCCCGGCTTGGCGCATGCCCTTTGATCCGGACGGATCGGCGTAGTACGCCAGCGCGCCGCCGAAGACCGCGAGCGCGACGATCCCGAAGAAGATCGGGCTTGGTCGGACGGTGCGTCGGGTTACTTGTTGAGGTTGGTACGTAGTGGTAGCCATTGGCCCCTATCGTTCCATGTCGATGTTTGACAGTCTGTCCGATCGCTTCGACACCATCTTCACTCGCCTCAAAGGGCGCGGTCGCCTAGGCGAAAAGGAAGTCGACGAAGTTCTGCGCGAGATTCGCGTCGCCCTCTTGGAGGCCGACGTCAACCTCGACGTGGTGCGGGGGCTACGCGACCGGATTCGGGCGCAGTGCATCGGCGCCGACTTGTCGAAGGTACTCAACCCGGCGCAGCAGGTCATCAAGATCGTCCATGACGAGTTGGTCGACACGCTCGGCGGCGAGACCCTCAAGATTGTCTACGCCTCGAAACCGCCGACCGTCGTGCTCATGGCCGGGCTTCAAGGTTCGGGTAAAACCACCAACTCGGCCAAGTTGGCCCGCTGGTTCAAGAGCCAGGGCCGTAACCCGCTGCTTGTCGGTGCCGACTTGGCGCGTCCGGCGGCGGTAGAGCAGCTCCGGATTTTGGGCAAGCAGGTGGGCGTCACGGTTTTCAGTGAGCCCACCGATCCGGTGAAGGTGGCTGCCGCGGGGCTTGAAGAGGCGCGCCGACTCGGCAAAGACGTCGTGATCGTCGACACCGCCGGCCGCTTGTCGATCGACGTCGAACTCATGGACGAAGTGCGTCGCATCAGTGAGGCCGTGCAACCCCACTACACGTTTCTGGTGATCGACGCGATGACCGGACAGGACGCGGTCACGACGGCCGAGGCTTTCCACGCCGCCCTCGCGCTCGATGGGGTGATCTTGACGAAGCTCGATGGCGACGCTCGCGGTGGCGCCGCCCTGAGCGTGAAACACGTGGTCGGACGACCTATCGCCTTTGCCTCGGTGGGAGAGAAGCTGGCCGATTTCGAGCCCTTCCACCCCGATCGGATGGCGTCGCGGATTCTAGGCATGGGCGACATGCTCACTCTGATCGAGAGGGCTGAGCAGGAGTTCACAGTTGAGGCGGCCGAGAAAGCGGCGGCTGCCCTCACGAGCGGCAAGTTCAGCCTTGAAGACTTCTTGGAGCAAATGCGGTCGGTTCGCAAGATGGGTTCCATGGGCGCATTGGCGAAGATGATTCCCGGCCTTGGCAAGGAACTCAAAAACGCCGACCTTGACGACGGCGAACTTGATCGGGTGGAAGCGATGATCCTGTCGATGACCCGCAAAGAGCGTCTCGATCCGTCGCTTATCGACGGCAGCCGTCGATTGCGCATCGCGAAAGGGTCGGGGGTGGGCGTGAACGAGGTCAACCACCTGCTCAAACAGTTCAAAGAGATGCAAAAGATGATGGGCTCCCTCGGTCCCATGCTGGGAAAGGGCCGTATCGCTCAGGCCCGCCAGATGGCCAAGGCCATCAAGTCCGGCGACCTTGACCCCGCCGACCTCGGACTGCCCGCCGGTGCGGGCCTCCCACGACGAGCGTCGCTGCCGACCCTTCCCGGGTTGCCGGGCCTTCCCCGTCCCGGCGTGGCCGGCGTCAAGCCCAAGCCCAAAGCGTCGGGGCGAGCGACACCTAAAAAGGGACGGTAGTCGGCTGAGGCTCGGCCCATCTCGGCGGTGCTAGTCTTTACCGTTCCCGTTCGACGACTTGTCGAGCGACTAGTACCAGGAGATGTATCGAATCGTGGCCGTGAAACTCCGCCTTATGCGGATGGGTAAGACCAAGCAACCGACTTACCGTCTTGTGGCCGCCGACTCCCGGGCCGCCCGTGATGGTCGGTTCATCGAGATACTCGGTACCTACGAGCCCCGCCGCGACCCGTCGAAGATTGTGTTCGAAACCGAAAAGATCGTCGGCTGGCTCAAGAACGGCGCTCAGCCCACAGAACGCGTGGCGAAGTTGTTCGAATTGTCGGGCGTGGCCGACGCCTTCAAGGCCAGTCGGGCCAAGTAGTCGTCGGGTCATGGATGCTGATCCGAACGCGTTGCCGGGCGGAAGAGCTCGTGCCGCTTTGCAATACTTGGCTGAAGAGCTGGTCGAAGATCGCGACTCGATCGAAATAAATGCTCGCACCTCGCGAAACCGGGTGTCGCTAGAGCTGTCGGTGGCACCCGGCGACATGGGCCGCGTGATAGGTCGCAAAGGTCGTACGGCCCAGGCTGTGCGGGCCGTCGTACGGGCCGCCGGCGCCCTCGACGAGCTCGACATCTACGTCGATATTGTCGACTGACGGCCCTGCCAGTGACCTAGTGGCCGCTGATTTCGCCGGGCTCGATTCGGATGAACGCAATTCGGATGAACGCGAGTTGGACGGACGCGATTCAGAGGGCCCGGTGCTGCTCTCGGTAGGTCGTATCGGGCGGGCCCACGGTTTGCGGGGGGATGTCGTTGTGCATTTGAGTTCCGAGCGTGAAGAACGGTTGGCCGTCGGAGCGACCTTCGAAACCGACCGCGGCCCGTTCATCGTCGTGAGCCGTTCGCGTTTGACGAGCGGTTGGAAAGTGCACTTCGAAGGAGTGCCCGATCGCACCGCCGCCGAAGGCCTCCGGGGGCTCGAACTGCGGGCTGAACCTATCGAGGTGGAAGGCGTGATCTGGGTGCACGACCTCATTGGCAGCGTGGTGGTCGAATCGGACGGGTTGCGGCGGGGCGAAGTCGTGGCGGTTGAAGAAAACCCGGCCCACGATCTTCTCGTCGTAGCGGACGCAGGACGACAACACCTTGTGCCTATGGTGTTCGTAACGGCGATCGAGCCCAAGCTCATCACGATTGATCCGCCGGACGGCCTGTTCGAGCTGGTGTAAGCGTGAAGATCGACGTCTTCACGTTGTTTCCTGCGCTTTTGCTCGAGTTTCGTCAGACCAGCTTGTTGGGCAAGGCCGCCGTGCACGGTGTGCTGAGCGTCGGCGTGCACGACCTGCGCGACCACGGCGCGGGTGCTCACAAAGCGGTGGACGATGCCCCGTTCGGCGGGGGCGCGGGGATGGTGTTGGCCCCCGGCCCGGTGTTTGCCTCCGTCGAGGCCGTAGCTCCGGTTCGTCCCCTCTACGTATTAACTCCGGGCGGTCGACGATTTGATCAGACGGTGGCCCGTTCGTTGGCAACGTTACGCGGGTTCTCGCTCCTCTGCGGTCGCTATGAGGGATTCGACCAACGTATTCACGATCATCTCGTGGATGGCGAGTTGTCTCTTGGTGATTTTGTGCTCGGTGGCGGTGAGGTCGCGGCAATGGCCGTAATCGAGGCTGTGGCCCGACTGGTGCCGGGTGTCATAGGCAATGCCCAGAGCGCCGTGGAGGAGAGCTTCAGCTCAGGATCAACTGGGGAAGTTCTGCTCGAGTATCCGCAGTACACCCGCCCGGCCGAGTTTCGAGGCTGGTCTGTTCCGGCCGTTCTACGTTCGGGAGACCACGGTCGCGTGGCCTCTTGGCGCCGCGAACGGGCAATCGATAGGACCCGGCTTCGTCGCCCCGACCTGGCGCGCCGCGACCCGTCCGGCAGCGACTATCATTCAGAGTCCCCCGGTCTGCCTCCGCAGGAGATTCTCGCGCCATGAACCCCACCGACCTCGTCGATCGTCCCAACCTCCGCACCGACATCCCCGAGTTCGGGCCCGGCGACACCGTCAAGGTGCACGTCCGCGTCGTCGAAGGCAACCGAGAGCGGGTCCAGGTGTTCCAGGGCTATGTCATCGGCCGCCAAGGTGACGGAATCCGCGAAACGTTCAAAGTGCGCAAGGTGAGCTTCGGCGTCGGGGTCGAACGAACATTCCCGGTGCATTCGCCGATCATCGCCCAAATCGAGATCGTGGCTCGTGGCGACGTCCGGCGCGCCAAGCTGTATTACCTGCGCGATTTGCAGGGTAAGGCAGCCAAGATCAAGGAGAAGCGGGTTCCCCGCTGAGCGAGAGAGGGCCTTCGCCCGCCCTCGACGCCTCGTTCGAGGGCCCAGCTGGCGACGCCCCGGCGTCCGAGCCGTCAGCCGACGACGCCGAGTTGTCGGTCAGCCGCAGGTCGCGTTGGCCCCATAGGGCCCGACGCTCACCCCTCGCGACGGTGCGTGAGTACGTCGGTCTGGCCATCGTGGCGATCGTTTTGGCATTCGTCATCCGCACCTTCTTGGGGCTGGCGTTTTATATCCCCTCGAAGTCAATGGACCCGACCCTGAAAGTGAACGACCGAGTGGTCGTGTCGCGACTTTCTTACCGACTTCACGATCCCCGCCGGGGCGACGTGATCGTGTTCGACAATCCGACGGTTTATAGCAAGCAACCTGCGCTGCCGGTACGGACCCTGCGAAATTTGCTAGAAGTGGTCGGTATCCAACACGACAAAGACAAAAATCTCATCAAGCGGCTGATTGGCCTGCCCGGAGAAACCCTCGAAGGCCGAAACGGCCACATACTCGTCAACGGCAAGCAGCTCATCGAGCCATACCTCCAACCCTCGGTCATAACGTCTGACTTCGGTCCCGTCAAGATACCGGTGGGGCGATACTGGATGATGGGTGACAACCGAGGCAACTCCGAAGACAGCCGCTTTTGGACCTGCCCGGCCGAACGGCCCCAGTCCAATCCCATGTTCTGTCAGACCATCAACCGTGACGCTATGGTCGGGCGGGCGGTTGTGCGCATCTGGCCACCCTGGCGAGGGGCGTTCCTGTGAGGTTCAGGTAAAACGGTGTGAGCACTGAAGACCTGGAACGCTATGAGAGCGAGATCGAACTCCAGTTGTACAAGGAGTACAAAGATGTCGTCGGAATGTTTACTCACGTCGTCGAAACTGAACGGCGGTTTTACCTCGCCAATGAGGTGAAGCTCGAACCCCGAAACGACGGCACGCGCACGTGGTTCGAACTCGAACTGCACGACGCGTGGGTCTGGGACATGTATCGGCCGGCCCGATTTGTGCGCCACGTCCGGGTCGTCACGTTCAAAGACGTCAACGTGGAAGAACTTGCCCGACCCGGGGAGTGAGGCTGCGCCAGTCAGGGCGAAAGGAGAGAAATGGTTCATGCCCGCCAACAGCTCGGAGCCTTGGGCGAGGAAGCGGCCGCCAATTGGTACATCGCCAAGGGTTTTGAGATCGTCGGGCGAAATTGGCGCAACGGTCGTTTGGGCGAAATCGACTTGATTGCCCGGCTCGGTCGACAATGCGTGTTCTGCGAAGTCAAGACGCGGTCATCGGCGCAGTTCGGCACCGGTTTCGAAGCGGTAACGGAGGCCAAGCAAAGGCGTTTGCGGGGCCTGGCCATGGCGTGGCTGGCGGCTCGGCGCGAGTCAGGCACCGAAGAGTGGCTTGAGCTTCGTTTCGACGTGGCCGCGGTCGACCCGGCCGGGTCGGTCGAAGTTCTGGAGGGCGCGTTTTAGTGCTTGGCGCGTCGTCGTTCGCGGTTCGTCCAACACGGACGATGCCAATGCCGACGAAGATCGGCTGCTGGTCTGGGCAACACGACGAGGTGGCCGACCCCGGGTTCGATCATTTGGTTGCAACCGGGGCATAGATAGCGTTTCAACGCTTGATACGGCTGAACTCGGGTGACTTCGAGTTCTTCGGCGGTGAACAGCTGGAAGGGATCTGATGGCATGTCAGCCGAGGAAGGCCCATGCTAACAGGGCCACGGTAATCAACAGAGCACTTCCCACCAGAAGATAGTCGGAGCGGCGCCGACGTTGGGGACGGTAAGGATTGAATCCCACGCCTTCATTATGGCCCGAACATTATGGCCCGAACGACTCCGTCGCGTTCTGTCTCACCCTTCTGCCATACTGCTGCCGGCGCCTCTGGGCGCATCGTACGAGGTCAGCGCAGCGTGTCCTCCTCCACAAGGTTGTCAATCGTTGGAGGTATGGGCCATGTTTGCATCTATTTCGTCGGCAACGTTATTCGGTGTCGAGGGCCGTCAAGTCAGCGTTGAAGTCCATGTGTCGCCTGGGCTTCCCGGCTTCGCGGTGGTCGGGTTGCCCGATGAAGCGTGTCGCGAAGCCCGTGATCGGGTTCGTGCGGCGTTGCTGTCGAGCAGTCTGGTATGGCCGCAAAAACGCATAACCGTCAATCTCGCTCCTGTCGGTATCCGTAAGGGTGGTTCCGTCCTCGACCTGGCCATTGCCATCGGGTTGCTGGTCGCGACTGACGAGGTTCCCCAAGCAGCTGTCGAAGGTCGATCGTTTCTTGGCGAACTCGGCCTCGACGGATCGGTTCGCCGTGTCACGGGGTGCTTCGCTCTGGTGGACGCGCTCCCCACTTCTGAAGTCATCGTGAGCCCAGCGTGTTTTTGGGAGGCGACCGCGTTGGGCCGCCACTGCGTCCGCGTCGGTGAATCCTTGCGCGAGCTGGCCGATTGTCTACGGGGATTGCTCCCGTGGCCCAGCCCCCCGAAGGGTCCTCCGGCGTGCTCGGCCATTGCTGCCCCCGATCTGGCCGATGTACGGGGCCAGCCTCTGGCCAGACTCGCCACCGAGATCGCCGCCGCGGGTGGTCACCACATCTTGTTCACCGGGCCTCCGGGCGCAGGCAAGACGATGCTCGCCCGGCGTTTGCCAGGGTTGCTTCCGGTGCTCTCGAGAGACGACGCGCTTGAGGTCTTGCGCATTCAATCGGCCGCGGGTTTACCGACGGCCGCCTCGTTGTTGAATGTCCCACCACCGTTTCGGGCCCCGCATCATGGTGCTTCAGCGGTTTCGTTGATCGGGGGAGGCACGGCCAGCATGCGGCCAGGAGAACTCTCCTGTGCACATCGTGGGGTGTTGTTTCTCGACGAGTTGGGGGAGTTTGCTCCCCATGTTCTCGACGCCCTGCGCCAGCCCCTCGAAGAGGGAGTCGTCCGCGTGGCCCGCGCTCGTGCGACGGTGACCTTTCCGGCCCGCTTTCTCCTGGTCGCGGCCACCAACCCCTGCCCCTGTGGCTGGGCGACGGCGGGGCCCGGCCCCACCGGTGTCTTAGGGCAAATTGACGGTGAGCTGCCGCAATGCCGGTGCAGTCCGAGCCTTCGCGATCGCTATCGTCGTCGTCTGTCGGGGCCATTGCTCGACCGATTCGATCTTCGGGTCGACGTGACGCGACCCGACGTCAACGAACTCGTCGAGGGTGATGCCGCGGAGGGGTCCTGGGCGGTGGCCGAACGGGTCGCCATGGCCCGTAACCTGGCCCTCAATCGCGGGGTGGCGTGCAACGCCGGCCTCGAAGGGCCAGCGTTGTCAGAATTCGCATCGTTGGACTGCGCCGCACGACAGTTGGTGACTTGGCATCTGCGCCGTGGTTCCTTGACTGCTCGGGGCTTAAGTCGTATCCGGCGGGTGGCGCGCACGATCGCTGACCTATGGGGTGAGCCAATCGACCACGCCCTCGGCGAAGCAGCAGTGGGGTTGGCGATTGAGTTACGCCGTCCCTCGAGCTTCGAGGAAGAGCTATGAAAGGGGGGAGCGACCCAGGCCCCGGGGCGTCGACTCGGGCCGCCCGATCGAGCGAACTGATCGACGACACCGCGAGTAACCCGGTCAGTGATGTGGCTCTGGCGTTGACAACGTTGCCTTCGATGGGGCTGGCCTATTTGATTCAAATCTGTCGTGAATGGCCGGTTACAGAGCTGGTGCGGGCCCTTCGGGAGGGGTCGCCGATTCCGCACATAAGCGAAGACAAGGCCGCGATTTTGCCGGCGGTGACGGTCGAACGCATCGAGCGTTGGCGTCGCGAACTCGATACTGTCGACATCCTTGCGCTCAAACGCCGCTACGCGCGAGCCGATGTGACGGTGCTCGTGCGGGGCGCCTCGAATTACCCGGAGCGACTTCGAGGGGACGAATTCACCTCGCCTGTGCTCTTTGCCCGCGGTGACCTTGCCTTATTGGAGCGACCCGGCGTGGCCATAGTCGGAACGAGATCGGCGACACGCGTTGGCCTGGCCGTGGCGCGTCGATTCGGGGAGGAGTTGGCGTATCGCGGTTACGCCATCGTTTCGGGGTTGGCGTTGGGTATCGACGGCGCCGCCCACGAGGGCGCGTTGGAGAAACGCAGCGAGCGGTCCTCAGGTCCTATCGGGGTCGTGGCGAGCGGTCTCGATGTTTGTTATCCGCGCCGTCACGAAAAGCTTTGGGCGCAGGTCACGGGTCGAGGACTCATGCTGTCGACCTCACCGCTAGGTATGGCCCCCGGCGCACACCTCTTTCCGAAGCGCAATCGGGTGATCGCCGGGCTCGGCCGCCTCACGCTGGTGGTCGAGTCGCATCGCCGAGGTGGGTCGCTGCACACGGCCCGAGCCGCACGCGAACTGGGTCGGCGCGTCCTCGCTTGCCCGGGTGCTCTCGACAACCCGGCCGGCGAGGGTACGAACGCCCTGCTCGCGGACGGTGAAGCGACCCTGTGTCGCGACATCAATGACGTGTTGTTGGCCCTCGGTCAGACTCCCGAGCCGAAATCGGCGGCAGATCCCCGTCCCGAGCCCTCCGTCGACGACGCCCTCGTGCTGGTAGCGCTCGGATGGGACCCATGCACCCTTGACTCAGCCTGTACCCGCTCCCGCCAGCCGATGAGCCGCGTCGTACTGAGCTTGGCGCGGCTGGAATCAGTGGGCTGGGTCCAACGAATCGACGGCCGCTGGCAGCGCATCGCCCGGCTCCTTTGAACGGGATCGACCCGACGCGACTGGCTCCCCGGACTGAATCTCAGAAGGTCGGGCGCGTACTGACCCCGTTTCAGGCTACGGTGCAGCATATGGACGGCGACGCGCCGTGGTTTCTTGCTTGCTTTGTATCGTCGCTCACGGCCGAATCACCCAACACCGTAGCTGCCTATCGTCGAGATGTCACGGCGCTCTTGGCCTGGGCCGAACGCGGCGCGGTCGCCGATCCGGCCGGCCTCACTCGGCTCCACCTTCGGCGCTATCTGGCTTTTCTCACCACCCGCTCAATGGCTCGTCGCACTATCGCCCGCAAAGTGGCGGCGCTGCGCCGCTACTTTGGTTTTCTCCAGCGACGAGGAGTCGTTGCCACCGACCCCACGTTGCGACTGTCAGCGCCCAAAGGCGAAAGTCGGCTACCAAGAGTCCTGCCGGTGGCCGAGATGGCCGTATTTCTTGAGCCGCCGAGCTACCCGACATCGCCCTCGGCCGCCGGCCTCTGGCGAGGCCACCAGGCCGAGGCCCAGCGCGATGGGGTAGTTCTCGAGTTGTTATACGGGAGCGGACTTCGGGTCGGGGAGTTGTGCGGTTTGGGCCCAAGTGACGTCGACCTGACTCGCGGTTTGGTGACAGTTTGGGGCAAGGGCTCCAAACAACGGCGAGTGCCAATCTCAGAACCATGCCTTTTGGCCTTGCGGGCTTGGATCGGTGTCGGACGAGCGGTATTTTCGAAGGCCGCCAGCGCGTCGACAGTCTGTGGCCCTGCGGTGCCAAGCGATGACCCGTCGGGGGAGGACCGGCTGGGCTATGACCGGCTGGGCCATGGCCGGAGGGGACCCGCTCAGCAACCTTTGTTCTCGAACCGCCGGGGCTACCCCATGAGCCCGCGAGACGTGCGGCGAATCATCGACCGGCGGGCCGCCGCGACCGACTCGGCCCCGACCCATCCTCATGCCTTGCGTCACAGCTTCGCCACCCATCTCCTCGACGGAGGGGCCGATCTCCGGGTCGTTCAAGAACTTCTTGGGCACGCCAGCCTGGTGACGACGCAGGTCTATACGCATGTCAGCAAGGATCGCCTGCGCTCGGTGTACGAAGCGACGCACCCTCGCGCTTAGTGCCCAACCACAAACCCACGCCTCGTCCGGCAGCTGCGCTGCCAGGCGAAACACGGCGTGGGAGGAGGCGTAGGATTGTGGTTGGGCACTAGGTGACTGGTGTCAAACGGCTCGTTGTGGATCGGCGAGTCAAATTGAAGCTCGCAGGACGCACAACAACGCGCTTTGTCCTGCCCAAACGGCTAGGCGGAGGACGCCGGGAGCGGTGATTTTGGCCGCCGAGACGCTGCGATCGCGTTTGACACCAGCCACCTAGTCATCAACCAGGCGTGTCGTCAGGCACTAGAATCCTCGGTTCTGGGCTCGCCGGGGGATAGGGTCGAGCCTCCTGCTCCGACCTATTTTCCACTTACCGATACATTCCATCCGAGAGATCCATTGTGACCACGAATCCCGACGAGTACAGCGCGCTCAGCGAGCTGTGGCGAAAGTACAAGACTTCGGGGTCTCTTGAAGCTCGCGATCGGTTGATACTGCATTATTCCGCACTGGTAAAATACGTAGCGACCCGCGTGGCGGTCGGGCTACCGCAGTCGGTCGAACAGTCCGATCTGGTCAGCTACGGCATCTTCGGGCTGATCGACGCGATCGACAAGTTCGACACCGAACGCGGCATCAAATTCGAGAGCTATGCCATCCGCCGTATTCGCGGCGCTATCATTGATGAGTTGCGATCGATTGATTGGGTGCCCCGGTCAGTTCGAACCAAGGCGAAGACCGTCGAGTCGGCATTCGCGTCACTCGAGGCAAAGCTGGGGCGCAGTCCTACCGATGTCGAAATGGCCAAAGCGCTCGGCATGAGCGAGCACGATCTGCAAAACATTTACACGCAGCTGAGTTTCGTAGGTGTGGTGGCCCTTGACGAGATCTTTCCGCGAAGTGGTGATCGTGCCGAAGCTACCTCCTTGGCCGAGAGTATCCCCGACCGAACGGAGGGTCCAATGGGCCTCTATGAGGTCGAAGAGGTCCGTCAACTCCTGGCCAGCGCGATCAACCGCATGCCCGAACGCGAAAAAGTCGTGTTGACTCTCTATTACTACGAGGGTTTGACCCTGGCCGAGATCGGCGACGTGCTCGGGGTGACCGAGAGCAGGGTGTGCCAGATTCATACTCGTGCCGTCTTGCAACTCCGAGCTCGTCTGCAGTCGGTCAACGGCTAGTGCCTCAACCACAAACCCACGCCTCGTCGGGCAGCTTCGCTGCCAGGCGAAAGCCAGCGTGGGACGAGACGTAGAATTGTGGTCACGGCACTAGAATAGATTCACTCGGGTAGCGCCCCCATCGGCTTCGGCCCTCATCGATTGTTCGTTCGGGAGGTTCACCATGGCCGATATCTATTCGTCGGTTACCTATTCGACTTTGCGACGAGTCGTACTTTTGGCGTTGGCGGCGGTTCTGACACTGATTTTTAGCGCATCGCCCGCGCGATCACTTGCACCGGCGTCTTTTGGACCGACGGCCGGTCCCGTCGCGTCCCCGCCGGTCTTGTACCGACTCCCAGTTCGGGGGCCGATCATCGATCCATTTCGGGCCCCGGTGGGTCCATACGGCGCGGGCAATCGAGGCGTGGAGATCGGCACCGTTCCGGGCACGGCTGTCGCCTCCGCGGCTGACGGCGCGGTGACCTTTGCCGGGCCGGTCGGGGGGGATTTGTTCGTCGTTGTCTCGCACTCCGACGGCGTGCGCACGACATACGGTTTTCTCGCGACGATCTCGGTGTCGGCCGGCACTGTCGTTCACCTTGGGGACACGGTCGGCACGGCCCGATCTTCGGTGCATTGGGGGGCCCGCCACGGCGATAGTTACTTCGACCCCATGACCCTTCTTTCGGCTGGTACGGTGAAGGTGCGGCTGGTGAAAGGTCGGGGATCGGCAATATGAGCGCGGGTCCTCAACGTGAGCGGGGGTCGGCTACTATGGCCGTGCTTCGACGTCCGTCGGGGCGCGCTGACTGGTCCCCGCGGTCATCGAACACTCTCGTTCGATGCTCGACCTTTCAGCGTCACCTTGTTGTAACAAACCGACTTCGGGAGATCCTTTCATGACCGATACGCAAACGCGCGCCGTCCAAGACGAGCGCCCCGTGGTGACCATGCGTCAGCTGCTTGAGGCAGGTGTCCATTTCGGGCACCAGACCCGGCGCTGGAATCCGAAGATGAAGCGATTCATCTTCGGGGAGCGCAACGGCATCTACATCATCGACCTCCAACAGACGCTCACTCGCATCGAGTCGGCGTATTCCTTCATTCGCGACCTCGTAGCCGAGGGCGGTACGATCCTTTTCGTCGGCACCAAGAAGCAGAGCCAAGATCCCGTTTCGAACTACGCAACCTCTTGTGGCATGCCCTACATAAATGAGCGCTGGTTGGGTGGAATGTTGACCAACTTCCAGACGATCCATCAGCGGGTCAAGAAGATGGTCGAGTACGAACGCATGAAGGTGGCCGGAGACTTCGAAGCAATGCCGAAGAAAGAAGCCCTTATCCTCGGGCGCGAACTAGAGAAGCTTCAGCGCAATCTCGGCGGTATCCGTGGCATGAATCGCCTTCCTGAAGCCATCTTCGTGATCGACACGAAGAAGGAGCACATCGCCGTCACCGAAGCGAACAAGCTCGGTATGCCCGTGGTGGCCGTCGTCGACACCAACTGCGACCCCGACTCCATTCAATTCGTCATTCCCGGTAACGACGACGCGATCCGATCCGGCAATCTGTTGTGCCGAGTGGTCGCCGATGCGGTGCAGGAGGGTCGTTTCATCGCCGCTCGCCGTGGAGTGCGCGCCGGTGGAGTCGTGGCGGAGCCGCCATTCGATCCGGAAGCCGAAGCCAGGCGGTCCGACCAGCAGAACGAGGCTCGTCGCCAGGCCGCAATGGCCCAGGCCGAGCGCGAGCGCCGAGTTGCGGCAGTTGCCGCCGCCAAGTCCGACGACGGGATCGACGATGGCGCTTCCGGCGATGCACCGCTCGAGAGGGCTGAGGCGCCCTCCGTCGATGCTTCGGTCGAGAGCGCTGAGACACCTACGCCTGAGGCCAATTAACGGTCGGTTCAATTCAAAACGCCGACGAGCGGCGATTGAATGAAGAACCCGAAGTAACTAACGCAGCTCCGTAATCGGACGCCGAGGCCTCGCATGAGGCGCGCCCATGTCGAGAGCCGTGCCGTAAGGCCACGACCCGAGAAGTCGGACGAGACTGAAGGATAGGAATATGGCAATAAGTGCAAAAGATATTCAGCGGCTCCGCCAAGAGGCGGGCGTCGGAATGATGGAGGCTAAGAAGGCGCTGGAGGCAACCAACGGAGATTTCTCGGCGGCCATCAAACTTCTGCGGGAGACGGGCTTGGCCAATATGGCTAAGCGGTCCGATCGCGACAACAGTCAGGGCGCAGTAGCCGTAGGACGAAGCGGCCCGACGGCGGCAATTGTCCAGGTGAAGTCCGAAACCGACTTCGTGGCCAAGTCACCTGAGTTTGTGGCCCTTGTCCAGGCGCTCGCCGACTCGGTGGCTGCGAAGGGTGAAACCGGCCTTCTCGATCATCAAGAAGCGATCGATTCGCTCAAGATCTCTCTGAAAGAGAACATCGAGCTGGGAAGAGTCATCCGGTTCGAGCCGCCCGTGGGAGCGGTGGTCGACACGTATCTGCACGTGCAAAGCGACCGTGGCGTCAATGCGACGATGGTCGAAATCCAAGGCGGCTCGATGGAACTGGCGCACGACATCGCCTTGCACATCGCTTTCGCCCGTCCCCAGTACCTCACCCGTGAAGAGGTGGCTGCCGACGTTATTACCGAGGAACGCGCCACCCTCGAAGGCATAACCCGCAACGAGGGCAAGCCCGAAGCGGCGATCGCCAAGATCGTCGAAGGGCGCCTCAACGGATTCTTCAAGGACCGCTGCCTGGTCGAGCAAGAGTTCGCCAAAGACAACAAGCAGACCGTCACCAGCGTATTGGGAGCGGCGAAGATCAACCGCTTCGCGCAGGTCGAAATCGGCCACTGACCGTATTGTGCGAAGGGTGTCTGCGCCCTGACAGTCGTCCGCTAGAGTCCCGGCCCGGCCGAAACGCCGGGTCGGTTCGCGTAGCAACGCGTTCCGGCCCTCGACCAATAAGACGAGGAGCTCCGCAATGCCCGACGCCCCGAGCGCGCTAACCCTTGACACAAAAGACGCAGGTGCAACCACTGCCTTTCGTCCGTCGCCGAGTGGGCCCAAGCCGCGCTGGTCTCGGGTGGTGTTGAAACTGTCAGGAGAAGCCTTTGCCGACCCTTTGGGCGCCCCCATCGACGGCGACATCGTGGCCAGGATTGCGTCTGAGATCATTGATGTTCAATCCGAGCTGAAGGTCCAGTTGGCGATCGTTGTCGGGGGCGGCAACATCTGGCGAGGGCAAACCGGAGCGGCGGCGGAGGGGATCGACCGCACCACGAGCGACTACATGGGAATGCTTGGTACCGTAATCAACGCCCTGGCGTTGCAGGACGCCCTAGAACGACAAGGCCAGCCCACCCGGACGCAGACGGCCATCCAGATGAGTCAGATTGCTGAGCCGTATATTCGGCGGCGAGCCATGCGTCATTTGGAAAAGGGCCGAGTCGTAATCTTCGCCTGCGGGAACGGCAACCCTTATTTCACCACCGACACGACGGCGGCGCTGCGGGCCGCAGAGATCGAAGCCGAGGCTATCTTGAAGGGCACGCACACCACAGACGGCGTGTACGACGCTGACCCACGCACAAATCCGCAGGCCAAACGCTACGAACAGGTGGGCTACGCGGAGGTCCTGTCGAAGAACCTGCGAGTCATGGATCTCACTGCGATCAGCTTCTGTATGGACAACAACCTGCCGATCGTCGTATTCAACATGATGCAGAAGGGTAATATTCGCGCTGTCCTGCTCGGCGATCCGCCAATCGGTACGCTGGTCTCATGACTGAGGACGTCCTCGCCGACGCGATGGAGAAGATGGACCGAGCTTTGAGCCACGCGCAAGTTGAATTCTCGAGCATCCGGACTGGGCGCGCCACACCGGCGTTTGTGGAGAAACTCAAGGTCGACTACTACGGTTCGGAATCTCCACTCCAGCAGTTGGCCGGATTCAGCGTGCCCGAAGCTCGGTTGCTGGTCATTCAGCCCTACGATAAGTCCAGCATCAAAGCGATCGAGAAGGCCATTACTGCGTCCGATCTCGGCATCACCCCAAGCAACGACGGACAGGTCATCCGTTTGATGTTTCCAATGCTCACGCAAGATCGCCGTAAGGACCTTGTCAAGGTGGTCAAAGGCCAGGCCGAGGACGGCCGCGTTGCGATACGCAACGTCCGTCGACATGCCCGTCAACAGCTCGAAGCCGAGGAAAAGGATGGCAACGTGACCAAAGACGAACTAGAACGGGCCGAAAAGGAACTCGAAAAGCTCACGCACGAGTACATCGCCGAAATCGACAAACACCTTGCTCACAAGGAGCAGGAACTCCTGGAGGTCTGATCATGACTGACGACTCCACCGACCAAGACTCCACCGACCGTGACCCTGCCGACCGTGATCCTGCCGACCGTGGCCCTGCCGACCGTGGCCCTGCCGTGCACGATTCGAGGGATCGCCAGCCCCTCGAGGGCGTCCGGATCCTCGGCGCCGACGAGACCCGTCCTCGGTCTCGCCCGGGAAGGGGCGCACCCGCTCCGATTCGGCCCGACGATCCGCCGACGGTTGGGCGAGAAATCCGTTCGCAGGACGTACGAATTGGCGGAGCGCCCGCGGCCGACACGCCAGACGCCGATAGGCCACAGGGAGCGATGTGGGGCGACGACGCCGATTGGGAGGACGAAGATTGGGTTTCCGCGGCCTCAAAAGGGGCACCGAGCGCAGCCCGAGAGGTCGACGCAGGTGATGGCGATGACACGTCATCGTGGACGGCTTTCGCTGGGAGCGCGCCGCGATGGCGGGATCAGCCCCGTGATTGGGACGATGCCGACGTCAACGCCGCGTTAGGCGCCGCCAATACCGAGTCAGGTGATCCGAAGATGGGCGCGTTGAATCCCGATCGGGAAGCCAAGGCCGCCGCCTTTACTTTCGATGACCAGGACATGGCCGAGGTTAAGTCGCCGCGCCCCAAGCGTGTCGCCAAGCCACGCGCCGGCGAGCCGCCGGCGCCACCCTCCGGGTCGCGCCCCGGTGGTGCCCCGGGGCGCCCCGGAGGTCCGCGCCGAACGGCTCCTCAGCCTGGGCCTACGGGCGCCGGTCGCGACCTCCCGACCGCCATTGCGACCGGAGTGGTGCTACTCGCGGCAGCGGCGCTCCTGCTCGTGGTCGGTAAGAGCAGGGGAGGCGTGGTTCTTGTGTTGGTGGCCCTTTTGGCGGCCGGATTTGAACTGTTCACGGCCTTACGGCAACGGGCCTTCCAACCCGCCATTCCGGTCGGGCTGGCGGCGATTGCCGGTCTGGTCGGCGCGACTTATTGGAAGGGCACCGACGGCCTGGCGTTGGTGCTGGGCGTTACTGTGCTGGTGGCCATGCTCTGGTACTTGTTTGGCGTGACCCGGGATCGTCCCGCCGTGAACATCGCCGTGACCTGGTTCGTCGTGTTATATGTCGGTCTGCTTGGTGCATTCGCGGCCGCACTCTTACGTGAGCCCAACGGTCGGTGGGTGTTCTTTGCGCCGATCCTTGCAACGGTGGCATCTGACATTTTCGGGTACGCAGTGGGTCGGACATTCGGGCGCACCAAACTCGCGCCGGAGATCAGCCCCAACAAGACCTGGGAGGGCACCATCGGAGGGTTCTTGGCGACCGTGGTTTTTTGCGGTCTGCTTTTTGGAATTCGCGGCGTGGGGCCCTGGAACGGGCGGGAGGGGTGGCTGTTGGGGGTCGTGGTTGGCGTCGCCGCGCCACTCGGCGATCTTTGCGAGTCCTTGATAAAGCGAGACTTGGGAGTGAAAGACGTGAGCAATTTTCTCCCTGGTCACGGAGGAGTGCTTGACCGCATTGACGGAATGCTCTTTGCCATCCCAGCCACCTACTTCCTGATCCGGATTATCGGTATCCAATGAGCGTGATTTGCAAATTTGGCCGACCGTGACAAAGACGTTTAGCGTCGCCCTCCGAGTGTCGGCCTGATGACCTCGGTCAGTCTTCTTGGCTGTACCGGATCTATTGGCACGCAAACGCTCGAGGTGTTGCGCCAAGACCCTCGATTCGAGCTGGTGGCCCTTGGGGGGCACGCCAACGTCGAACTCGTGGCGAAACAAGCCTGGGAATTCCGGCCCAGGATCGTGGCCATGAGCGGGCCCGGTGCGGCCACTGCCATTCGCGATCTACTGCCGCCGGGAACAGATCTGGTCGGCGGGGCCCGATCGCTGGCCGATGTGTGCGGCGAGGCCGATATCTGCGTGAATGGTGTCGTGGGCTTCGCCGGACTGCCGGTGACCCTGGCTGCGCTCCTGGCCGGGAAGCGGCTCGCACTAGCCAACAAGGAGTCCCTGATCACGGCGGGGCCGGTGGTCCGGTCGGTGCGGCGAACCTTCGGAGCCGAGATCGTGCCCGTCGACTCCGAGCATTGCGCAATTCACCAGTGCCTGGCGTCCCACCGCGATGCCCTTGGGCATGGTCAGCCCGATCGGGTCGATCACCTCGTGTTGACGGCGAGTGGCGGACCCTTTCGGGAGCGGGCCGCGAAAGCCGGGGGCGGGGCTCACGCGCTACGAGCTATGGCCAATGTGACCGTCGAGGAAGCGCTCGCTCACCCGACTTGGAAAATGGGCCCGAAGATTACTGTCGATTCGTCGACGCTTATGAATAAGGGTCTCGAGGTGATCGAGGCCAATGAGTTGTTCGACGTGGGCTTTGACCGTATCGAGGTGGTCGTTCACCCCCAATCGGTCGTGCACTCGATGGTCACGTTTTCCGACGGGGCCACGATCGCCCAATTGTCCTTGCCCGATATGCGCCTTCCCATTGCTTACGCCTTGAATTTTCCGGGGCGGGGTTCGGTTGCCTACGGAGCAATCGATTGGAAGGCGCTACGCGAACTGAACTTCGAAGCACCCGATATCGAGGCGTTTCCGTGCCTCGCCCTGGCCTACCGGGCAGGGCGATCAGGACAGACGGCGCCGGCCTGGCTCAACGCCGCCAACGAGGTGGCCGTGGCGGCTTTTCTCGCGGGTCGGATCGCGTGGGGCAGCATTGCGCCGGTGATCGAAGAGACTCTCGGCTCCTACGACGGGGCCCCTGCGAGGTCGGTTGGTGATGTAATCGAGGCTGATCGGCGCGCCCGAGAAATTGCCGGTATCGAAATAGAACGAAGAGGTGCGTCTGCATAGCGATTCGGGCGTGCCAGGCTGGGGCCAATGAAAGCACTCGACCCACCTCGGCCAGCCGCCCCGGTACCAGGATCGATGTGGGCGCGTCTGGGCACCGCCGGCGACGATCGGCCCTTGTCGGCCAAGGGGTTGCTGAGAGCGCTTCTTGTGGTTGGTGCGCTGCTACTGCTGCTCTTCAATTGGCGCGGCCTTGGCGGCGTGGTTTTTGGCCTTGCGTTGGCCACGATGATTTTGCTGCACGAAGCCGGTCACTTTGTCGCGGCCAAGGCGGCCGGCATGAAAGTCACGCAGTTTTTCATAGGGTTTGGCCCCCGGCTGTGGTCGTTTCGTCGAGGTGAGACCGAATACGGAATCAAGATTTTACCCCTTGGAGGTTTTGTCCGAGTCATCGGAATGCACAACCTCGAAGAGGTGCCTCCCGAAGACGAGGCCCGCACCTATCGGGCGGCTACGTTTCCGCGAAGGCTGGCCATGGTGTGCGCGGGATCGTTCGTTCACTTGATGTTGGCGCTCGGTTTGTTCTTGATCGTTCTCTGCGGGTTGGGAGTTCAGGATGTTTCGACCACTGTCGAGGCCCTTCCCCACGCCAAGAATGCCCCACCCACTCCGGCCCAGTTGGCCGGTTTGCGGCCGGGCGACAAGATCGAGGCCATAGGAGGGGTGGCCACGGCGACGTGGGATGACGTGCGGTTGCAGATCGCCGCGTCGAAGGGTCGGCTGACGCCGTTCGAGGTTCGACGAGCCGGCCGCACGCTCACTCTTCCCGTTCAACCCCAGACGTACGCCCAGTGCGGTTCGAGCCGTCCCTACGTCGGCATTCAACCGGGCCTTCGCACCTATCGCACCGGGCCGACCGTGGCCGTGCGGGCCGTGGGTGCCTATGCCGGAGCCACTTTCGAAGGCATAAAGGGCTTCTTTTCGCTCAGTCACCTTCATCGATACTCCTCGACTCTGAGCAACGCTTCCAACCAACCCGTGGCAACCGTTTGTGCCGTCGGCGGAGTCGGCGATCCGTACCGGTTCATTTCGCCTAAAGGTGCTGTCGATATCGGAGCCCAGGCTTTTAAGAATGGCGCACGCCCATTTCTTGAGCTCCTCGCCGGACTGAACGTTTCGATTGGCCTATTGAACATGTTGCCGCTGCTTCCCCTCGACGGCGGCCACGCGGTGCTGGCGATGTATGAACGGCTTCGCTCTCGCAAACGCCGTTATCGTGCCGATATTATGAAGTTGGTACCGCTGACCTGGGCGGTTGTGGCGATCTTGTTGACGGTTGGGGTCTCCTCCCTGTACCTCGACATCAAACAGCCGCCGGTATCGATCGACCGGCCATCGCCCGTCCCTGTCGCCGTTCCTGGAGGTAACAAATGACTCAGCTCACGACCTATCCGAGGCGCCAGACCCGCAAGATCGAGGTGGGCGCGGTATCGGTCGGAGGTGACGCTCCCATTTCGGTGCAGTCCATGACGACCACGAAAACCGCGGACGTCGAGGCGACCCTCGCGCAGATCTATTCGCTGGCCGCCAACGGATGCGACATCGTTCGGTGCACGTGCAACGAACCTGAGGCGGCCGAGGCGCTGGCCCATATCGTTCCTCGTTCTCCCGTGCCGATCGTGGCCGATATCCACTTTCATTATCAGTTGGCCCTCGCCGCGCTTGAAGCCGGCGTGCAGTGCCTACGTCTCAATCCGGGCAACATTCGAAAGCCCGAACGGATCAAAGCGGTCGCCATGGAAGCGCGCGACCGCGGCGTTCCCATCCGCATCGGGGTCAATGGGGGCAGCCTCGACCCCGACATCGAAGCCCGCTACGGCCAGACCCCGCTCGGCCTGGTCGAGTCGGCCAAGCGCGAGATCGGATACTTCGAGGAGGTCGGATTCGATCTCATCAAGATCTCGGTAAAGGCTTCCAACCCGGCGTTGATGATCGAGTCGTATCGTCTCTTAGCCGATGTGACCGACTATCCGCTCCATCTCGGTGTGACCGAAGCCGGGCCGCTGCCCGGAGGGCTGATCAAGTCGACAGCTGGTATTGCGGTGTTGTTGGCCGAGGGCATCGGCGACACGATCCGCTACTCGCTCACCGCTGATCCGGTCGAAGAAGCCCGCGCCGGGCGCCAACTGCTCGAGTCGCTGGGTTTGCGAGAGCGAAAGTCGCTCGATCTCATTGCCTGCCCAAGCTGTGGGCGGGCCGAGATCGACGTCATTGCGGTAGCCACCGCGGCGCAAGAGGCCTTGCGAGAACTGAATGTGCCCATCCAAGTGGCGGTGATGGGTTGCGTCGTGAATGGACCAGGCGAAGCGAGTTCGGCCGACGTGGGCATTGCCGCAGGTCGAAAGCGGGGTCACCTCTTTGTTCGGGGGCAAATCGTCAAGGTCGTCCCTGAGGCGGAAATGGTTTCGGCCTTGGTTACTTGGGCCAAGCTCGTCGCATCGGACGGTATCGACGCGGCTCTCGCGAAGGCCGACCAGGGCGCGGCCGCGGAAGCGGCGGCTGACCGTGCCGCCCTGCTTGACGCACGGGGTGATGACGCGAACGAGGCATCGGTGCGGATCGAGCGGATGCGGTCGAAGGACAGGCCCGACGAAGCGAAGTCTTAGGTCTTCCTGAGTCCGTTGTAGTGCGACTTTGCTGACTTCGAAACCTCGCTACCGCCATTCGGCGTCGCGGCGACCGGTTTGGCGGCTACCATGATCGCTTCACACCGGAGCTCGTCGAGGCTGGCGTGGGCGCTCTCGCCCACGCCGTTTGTCTTCGAAGGGCTTCTCGCCAACGATGTCAAACGATGCCCAGACCATGAATCTGCACGATCACCTTCTCGAACTCCTCACCTGTCCCCTGGCTACGGCCGGGTTCGAGGTCGTTGACGTAGTGTATGCCGGGAGTGCATCGACCCCCACGACAATCACCGTGCTGGTCGATTTGTTGTCCGACGGGGCGGATTTCTCGGTCGGGTCCCGTATTGATCTCGAGCAAGTGAGCATCGCGTCGCGCCAAGTTTCTGAAATCCTCGACGAACATGATGTCATCGAGGGTGCATACACGCTCGAGGTTTCTAGCCCGGGGTTGGAACGTCCGTTGCGTACGCCCGAGCATTTTCGCCGCCAAATTGGTCAGCTGATCAAGGTGAAGCTGGCCGCCGGCGCTCAGCCGCGACGCCTAGAAGGCAGCCTCGAGTCGGTCGACGACAGCGGCGTAGTGGTCGCTGGCGTCCGCGTGGATTACTCCGCTATCGAACGGGCCAACACCGTGTTCGTCTGGGGTCCGGCCCCCAAACCCAAAGGTCCGCCCAAGCGGTCCACCACGCCTACGGTCGCTGCGCACCAAGCGCTGCGGCAGCGCGACAAGGAGCGATGCGATGAAGCTGAACGCTGAGTTCATGGAGGCCCTAGAGGTGATCGAGCGCGACAAAGGCGTGCCCCGAGAGGCCCTCCTCGAAGCCTTGGCCAATGCGTTGGTGACGGCCTATAAGCGTATGCCGAGTTCGGCTGAGGAGGCGGTGGTCGCGATCGACCCCGACTCCGGTGACGTCAATGTTTTCGCTCAAGAACTAGATGAAGACGGAAATGTCACGCGGGAGTGGGACGACACCCCGAAAGACTTCGGACGTATTGCCGCACAGACGGCTAAGCAGGTTATCATGCAGCGTATCCGTGAGTATGAACGGGAGGCTAAATACGATGAATACGCCGGCCGTGAGGGCGACATAGTCACCGGAATCATCCAGCAGCAAGATCACCGATACACACTCCTCGACCTCGGCAAGGTCGAGGCGCTCCTCCCTCAAGCTGAACAAGTCCCCCACGAGCGCTACGAGCACGGCGGTCGCCTGAAGGCCTATATCGTCGAAGTCCGCAAGAGCCCCAAAGGTCCTCAAATCGTGGTTAGTCGGACTCATCCGGGGTTGATCAAACGCCTCTTCGAACTCGAGGTGCCGGAGATTGCCGATGGGGTCGTCGAGATCAAGGCTATGGCCCGAGAGCCTGGCCATCGCACGAAAGTGGCGGTATGGTCGAACGATTCGAACGTCGACGCGTCGGGCGCGTGTATTGGCGCGAGAGGAGCACGGGTGCGCATGGTCGTGAACGAACTGCGTGGCGAAAAAATCGATATTGTCCCGTTCTCAACCGATGCTGCGGAGTTCGTGCGCGAAGCGCTCGGGCCGGCCAAGGTCAAGGAGGTTCGCATAGATGAAGCCTCAGGTACAGCGGTGGTCATTGTGCCGGATAGTCAACTGAGCCTGGCCATCGGCCGAGAAGGGCAGAACGCCCGCCTCGCGGCGCGTCTCTGCGGGTGGCGTATCGACATAAAGGGCGAGACGCAGCTGGCTGACGAAGAGGCGGGTAGTACTACGCCGCCGGAAGGCGAGGAGTGGGCCGAGGGCGAGTGGATCAATGACCCGTCCAGCGGCGAAATGGTTTGGCAGCCTGCTGACGGCGGACAGGCGGTTTCCGCCGAGCAATGGGAAGCCGGCGAGGAGCCGGTAGCAACTTCCGAGGAAGGCGCGGTCAACCCAGATATTTCTGGCGAGGGGGCCTCGTAGCGCGTCAGCTGCGCGTGCGCCCGGTCGGGCCCGGACCCTGGCGCACCTGCATCGGGTGTCGTCGAGTCGCCGAAGTGGCGACGCTGGTTCGAGTCCGACGTGACCTACGTCATGAAATGGCGATGGGACCCGGTCCGGGTCGCGGTGCATGGCTGTGTCGGGCCACGTTTGGGGCCTGCTTAGACCAGGCCGGGCGGCGCAGGGCCTTTCTGAGGGCCCTCTCCGTAACCCCCAGCGCTGAGACGCTGGAAGTACTCAAATGTGAATTCGAACGACAACGTTCACCCGGCCTGCACGAGGGGCCCGTCGAACGTGACACGATAGAGGGTCGGCCCGCCGGGCCGTTCCGGGCAACATAAGGGCACCGCAAAGTGCCACCGAAGGGGTAGAGCCTCTCTTGGCTATGAAGAAAATCCGTGTGCACGAACTCGCCAAAGAGCTCGGCCTCACGAACAAAGAAGCCCTCGATCTCTGCGTCGCGCTCGGTATCGGCGTCAAGAGCCACTCCTCGAGCATCGAGGACCCTCAAGCCGATCGCGTCCGGCGCAAAGCGGAACGCGAGGGCTTGATTCGCGCCGAGCAGCCGCCCGACGAAGAGAAGCCCAAGCGCGGCGTCAAAAAAGTGGCCGAGTCCACCTCAGATGTACCTGTGGTCGAGGTGGCTGTCGCGGTGGCGCCACCGATCGAGGCTACGCGTCCCGAAGTGTCGACACCAGTCGCCGTCGCCCCTGTCGAGCCGTCAACGCCGAAGCCGTTGACGGTTTCCTCCGAAGCTGGCATTGGCGTCGCCGCATCGATAGCCTCAGCAACTCCCGCTGCGACCCTTCCTGCAGCGACTCCTCCCGCAGTGACTCCTCCGACAGCGGTCGCTCCGATATCGCCGACCACCGCAGCTCCTCCTGAAGATCGCCCTGCTGTTGCCATCACTGGCGACGAGATCGGCCCGCGTGTCGTCGCGGTGACGGATAGGCAGGAGGCCGCCGCTGCGGCTATCGAATCTCCGATGACATCACCCGTTGCGGCTCCGGTCGTTGGGGCTCCTCCCCTCGGGGCTCCTCTCCTCGGGGCGGAGGTGGTCCCGAGGACGAGCCTGCCTCCGGCTCACCGCCAAGAGGGCGGAAGGATCATCTCGAGCCGGCCGGCGCCGCCCCGCCCACTGGCGCCGCCGATGGCTGTTCCACCGGTTGCTCGCCAAAGTACGGCGCCGCCAGAAGCTGTGGTTCCTGGTCCTCGACCGCCGATGGCGCCGCCCCCGCCGCGCACCGGCCCCCTCCTTTCGCCGACCGGTCGACCGATCCCGCCGCCGCCGGGTGGCAGCCCGCGCAGTTTGAGCGGTCGGCCGATTCCCCCTCCGCCCGGCCCCGGCCGTACGTTCGGCGCGCCAGGGGCACGACCCGGTGGTGCGCCAGGCCAGCGACCCGGTGGCGGAGCCGGTGGACGTGGTCCTGGCACGGGCCCCGGCCGTCCGGCCGGTCCCGCTGGACCCGGCGCGGGAGCAGCCAACCGCCCTGGTTACACGCCCACGCGTCCGGGCGGCGGCAACTTCCCTCGCCAGTCGGTGCCTGGAGCGGGCGTTCCCCGTGGCGGTCCCGGAGCGGGAGGACCGGGTGGTCCCGCGGGCGGTCGCAGCGGCGGACCCGGTGGCGGCAACGCGCGTCGGCAACCCCAGCGAACGTCGAGAAAGAAGCGTCGTCGTCAGTTCGAAGAGCTGGAGCCCACGGCAGTCACCAACTACAACCGCTCCAGCGCCCCCATTCCCGATCACGAAGTCATCGTCGAACGCGGCAGTTCAGCCCAAGAACTCGGTCCCAAGTTCAATCGCAGCGCGGCCGATGTCGTACGGTTCCTGTTTGGTCAGGGCGAAATGGTCACCGCGACACAGGCCTTGACCGACGAGATGATCGAGCTCTTCGTGCTCGACATTCGCGGCCAACTGCTCTTGGTTGACGCCGGTCAAGAGCAAGAGGCCGAGTTGGCTCAACTCTTTGCTGACGACGACGAAGACGATGAGTTCCAGGTCACCCGACCGCCGATCATCACGATCATGGGCCATGTCGATCACGGTAAGACCTTGTTGCTCGACCGCATCCGATCGACCAACGTCATCGCGGGAGAAGCCGGCGGCATCACGCAACATATAGGGGCGTACCAGGTCGAAAAGTCGGGTCGCGCCATAACGTTCATAGACACCCCCGGGCACGAGGCCTTTACCGCCATGCGCGCTCGAGGCGCCGATGCAACCGACATTGTCGTGCTTGTAGTCGCGGCCAATGACGGTGTTATGCCCCAGACCATCGAAGCGTTGAACCACGCAAAGGCCGCCGATGTGCCGATCGTGGTTGCCATCAACAAGATCGACATTGTCGATTCTGATCCGAACCGGGTCATGCAGCAACTCACCGAGTACGAATTGGTACCTGAGGAGTGGGGCGGCGACGTCGCCATGATTCAGATGTCGGCGTTGCAAAACCTGGGCATCGATGACCTCCTTGAACAGCTCCTCCTCGTGGCCGATGTCGAAGAACTGACCGCCAATCCCGATGGTCCAGCCCGCGGCACGGTTCTCGAAGCCAATCTTGACGTCGGTCGTGGCCCAGTGGCTACGGTCCTTGTCGAGCGAGGCACGTTGCGCATCGGCGATCCCATGGTCGCCGGACCGGCCTGGGGTACGGTTCGTGCGCTTATCGACGACCGTGGTAACCAGCTGAAAGAGGCCGGACCGTCCACCCCTGTGCAGGTGCTGGGCCTGTCGATCGTGCCGGGCGCGGGCGACGAACTTCGGGTGGCACCGAACCTCAAGACGGCCAAGACCGTCGGCGAGGCCCGAGAGCAGCGCCAACGCTTCGCCAATATGGCTGGCTCGGCTTCGGCCGTGCACGGTGGGGTAAAGCTCGAAGACATCTTCGAGCAGATACAGAAGGGGGAGCAGGCCACCATCAACCTGATTCTGAAGGCCGACGTCCAAGGCTCCCTTGAAGCGTTGACCGAGAGCATCAAGAAGCTCGAGCGTCCTGAGGTCAAAGTGGCGTTCGTTCACCGAGCCGTTGGCGGCGTTACCGAGAACGACGTGCAGCTCGCCATCACGACGGGCAGTTCGATCATCGGTTTCAACGTCCGTCCCAACCGCGAAGCACGCGCCTTGGCGGAGGGCAACAAGGTTGAAATCCGGGCCTACGAGATCATTTACAAGGTTCTCGAAGACCTGCAAGCGGCCATGGTCGGCATGCTCAAACCGGAGTACGAAGAAGTGGTCACGGGTGAAGCCGAGGTCCGCGATGTATTCCAGGTGCCCAAGGTCGGAGCCATCGCGGGCTGCTATGTCCGCAGCGGTACGATCACCCGAAACTCGAAGGTACGGTTCCTGCGCGATGGCGTTGTCATCTGGAAGGGAGCTATCGCGTCACTGCGACGATTCAAAGACGACGTTCGAGACGTGAACACCGGGTTCGAATGTGGCGTAGGTCTGACCGACTACAAGGATTTGAAGAGTGGCGACATCATCGAAACCTTCGAGGAGCGCGAAATCGCCCGCGTGTGATCGTCAGTCGTTGGCGATCAACGGCAATCATCGGTCGAGCCTTGAACCGTCCGGCTACCCTTGAACGCTATGACCAAGCAGCGATCCGCCAAGTCGCGTTCGTCGCGAACTCCCGACTCGCACGGCGCGCGTCGCTATCCCCGGGTGGCGCGCGTCAACCAGGCCTTACGCGAGGTACTGGCAGAGGAACTCGAAGTCATTGATGATGATCGCCTCACGCTTGTGACGATCACCGGCATCGACGCCGACCCGGACTTTCGACACGCCACTGTCTATTTCTCCGCTCTCACCGGCAGCCGCGGCATTGAGGGAGCGGCTGCGGCGTTGGTCGATCACCGCATCAAGCTCCAGGGCGCGGTGGGTCGCGAGCTGCGGTTGAAGCGAACGCCGCTACTGAGCTTCGAAGCCGACCCAGCCATCATTGAAGGCGACAAGATCGAGTCGATAATCAAAACGATGCTGAGGTCGCCTGAACCCGATCGTGACATTCAGTCCGAGGCCGAAACTTCCTCTGTAGCTACCACTGAATGACCTCTGCTTCGGGGCTTACCAGAGCTCAAACTGACACCGCCGTCGCCAGGTAGTGGCGGTGGGCAAGACGAAGGATTCCGGAGTCGACGGTCTGTTGGTCGTCGACAAGGCCGCCGGCTGGACGTCGCACGATGTGGTCGCCCGACTCCGGGGCGCGATCGGTCAACGCCGTAGCGGTCACTCCGGCACCCTTGACCCCGACGCCACCGGCGTCCTTCTCGTGGGGTTCGGGAGGGTGACGAAATTGTTGACGTTTTTGACGGCTCTGCCAAAGGCGTACACGGGCGAAGTGGTCCTGGGGGTGACGACTTCTACCCTCGATGGGGGGGGAGAGGTCACGGGTCGATTCGCCATGGACGACGTGACGATTGAGGACGCTCGTCGCGCCTCGGTCGGTTTTCTGGGCGACATCTTTCAGATTCCTCCCATGGTGTCGGCGGTTCAGATCGGAGGACAGCGGTTGCACGCATTGGCGCGACAGGGGATCGAGGTCGAACGGCCGCCGCGACCGGTGCGGGTCGATCGGTTTGGCGTCTTGGGTTGGGCGGAGCAGGGCGTGCTCTCGATCGAGGTCGAGTGTGGGTCGGGTACGTACATCAGATCTCTGGCCGCCGATCTCGGCGCCGCTCTGGGCGGTGGGGCCCACCTCCGCAATCTTCGGCGAACTCGAATTGGCTCGTTTCTCGCCGACGGGGCCATCGCCGCCGAGGCTGCGAATCGCGAGACGACGCTGCTCTCGGCTGCGTCTGCGCTACGGGATTACCCAAGCGTTGTTGTCGACGACGCGCTGGCCGAGCGCGTCGCCGTCGGCCGAGCCTTGGACCCTGATTTGCTCGGGCCGGAGTGTCGCCCCGGCATCGTCGGTCTGCTCAATCACCAAAATGATCTGCTGGCCGTCTACGAAATCCTAGACAGCGGAAAGGCTTGCCCCCTGGTCGTCTTACCGGCGCGCTGAAGCTCCAGAGGATAAGCAATTCTTGGTAAAGCCGGTGAATCCGCCTTTAACAACTCAAGGTAATCGTCAGATCCGCCGAAGTTTCACCTATGGCAAAGTGTGCTTTCTGTTCGGCCCGGTTGACTCCGGTGGACGGGCGATGCCGATACTGCGGGATGGCGCGATCCGGGCCAAGCGCAGCGTGGGGAGTACCGGAATGGGCCAGCCCGGTCGAGCTGCAGCCAGTCACCCGGGGGCGCCAAGCTCTTTGGCTGATGTCCACGGCCGCGATCGTGGCCGTGGCCAGCGTGGTTCTGTACTTGAACGGCGCGTTTGGTCCTGCGCCTGGGTCGATTGCTGTCGCGGCCAGCGCGGCCAAGGTCGCGGATGGCATTGAGGCCGATCCGCTAGCTGACCCTGCAGCCGCGATCGTTGCGGTGATTACAGAGCAGGTGGCGGGCTTCAACGCCTGGCCCGGGGCGGGAACTGTCGATGTCAAAAAGACGTCGACCGAAAACACCCGACTTGGACGCCCGACGCGATCGGCGAATGCGGTGTCGTTCGAAGTCTCGCCGGCTACCGTGCAAATGGTGCCAGGCGGCATCCGTTTCACGGAACCCTCGCGTTTTGCCCTGCAGCTTCCCGCGCAACCCACGGTCCGGCGCTACGGAACCGGATCGATCCAGCTCGACAGCCGGGCTAACGGAGTCACCGTCCGCGTGGGAGCGCTCGCCATTCCTTCGAACGGACGACCGGCGGATGCGGCCCTGCTTAAGGCTGGTCTCCAGGGCGTGGCCCGGCGGGTGAATGAATTGCAGGTTGCGGCGGTCAAGGGCGCATGGGAGTACACCGGCGTGGCCCGGGGAGTTCCCGTCCGCGGTCGCATCCAGGTCTCGACGGCCGATCTGATCGTGACCGAAGTGTCGGTGTCAGCCTCAACGTCGGCGCGATCCGCCCGAGTTGCGTTCAACAAGTACGGAGCCAGCGTCAAGGTGTTGAGTTAGCGCACCTTAACGCCACGGTGCGCGCGACCACTAACGTGATCCGCGTGCAGGTCCTTCGCGCTGATTCCGACGGTCAACCGTTCGGGCGGCCGTGTGTGGCGACGATCGGTGCCTACGACGGGGTACACCTCGGGCATCGCGCCGTGATCGGCGAAGTACGGAGGCGAGCGGCTGATCGCGGCTGCGCGTCGGTCGTGGTGACATTTGACCGCCATCCTGCGGAGATCGTGCGACCGCAGTCGGCCCCGCTATTGCTCACCGATCTTGCTCAGAAGCTCGAATTATTGGCGTCTACCGGGGTCGACGCCACCCTTGTTGTCCCTTTCGACGCCGAACGGGCGGCGGAGGCGGCGGAGCAGTTCGTCCACGAAATCCTGGTAGAGCGAATTTCGGCAGTTGCGGTCGTGGTGGGTGAAGACTTTCACTTCGGGAAGGGTCGACGAGGAAACGTCTCGTTGCTTCGAGACATGGGCCTGTTCGAGGTGGTGGGACTGGGTCTGGTGGGCCAAGGCGACGTTGTCGACCCCGCTGGGTCCGGCGTCTCCCGAGGCTCGGCAACACGAGAGATGAAGGTTTCATCGACTGCGGTTCGGGCGCTCCTGCGAGCTGGTGATTTGGCCGCCGCGAACGACTTGTTGGGCCGACACCACGAAGTCCGCGGCACCGTTGAACATGGCGACAAGCGGGGCCGCGAACTCGGCTTCCCGACGGCGAACGTGAGCGTACCGGCCGAAATCTGCCTTCCGGGTGACGGCATCTACGCGGCTTGGTACGAGCGTGCCGACGGCACTTCATACCCCGCGGCGGTGAGCCTCGGGCGTCGCCCGACGTTTTACGAAGCTCAGGCAAAATCACTACTCGAGGCCTGTCTGCTGGACTGGAGTGGTGATTTGTACGGGGAGGCGGCAAGGGTTCGGTTCGTGGCCCGCTTACGCGGCGAAGAGCGGTTCGAAAGCGTTGCTGACTTGGTCGCGCAAATGGGCCGTGATGTAGAACAGGCCCGAGCGGTTCTGGCGACCACCCCCACGTACGAGCGCGCCGGCTGAGCTGGTAGTATTTTCGGGTTCTCCGGGATCGCCCGCGTCGAACAAATCCCCCGGAAGCAACCACGAGCGAGAAGCATGCCCGATAAGACCGCCACGATCGCCAAGCACCGCACCCATGAAGCCGACACCGGCTCTCCGGAGGTGCAGATCGCTATCCTCACCGAGCGAATCAACCACTTGAACGATCACCTCAAGTTGCACAAGGGTGACCACCACACCCGCCGCGGTCTGCTCATGATGGTCGGGCGGCGTCGGCGAATGCTCGACTACGTGCGCAGCCTCAACGTCGAGCGCTACCGAACGATTATTGCAGAGCACGGGTTGCGTCGCTAGCGACCTTCTGGGCGGCCTCCGGGCCGCCCGTTTGCTTTCTCAGCAAACGACTCACTCCCCACAAGTACAACCAAAAACCATGCGGCGCCCGGAAAGCGGTCAGCTGCCAGTCGAAGACTCCCGGGGCGCGGATCAGTTTTGATCCGACTCCCGGTGGCCCTCGACTGGGAACTGGTCGACAGAAGAAGACCGAGGCGCTGCTCCAAAAGGAGCTCTATGTCTGAATCCACCGTGTCGTCACCTATCGCAGGGACGACGAAGACGCTTACGTTTTCCACCGGAAAACTGGCGCAACAATCCCAAGGCGCGGTAGTCGCGTCCATCGGCAACTCAATGGTCTTGGCCACGGCTAACGCGGCCAAGGGTGTCCGTGAAGGGATCGATTTCTTCCCGCTGACGATCGACGTCGAAGAGCGGTCATACGCCGCAGGAAAGATCCCAGGCTCGTTCTTTCGTCGTGAAGGTCGACCGACCGACAACGCAATTTTGACGTGTCGCCTCACCGACCGTCCCTTGCGACCGGCGTTCCCAGACGGGTTTCGCAACGAGACCCAAGTGGTTCTCACGATCCTCGGCGCCGACCAGGCCAATCCTCATGACGTTCTGTCGATCAACGCCGCTTCGGCCTCGTTGATGTTGTCCGGAATACCTTTCGACGGCCCGATCGGCGCCGTTCGCATCGCGTATTCAACCGAGGGGGATTGGGTCGCCCATCCCACCTACGCCGAAGGCGCGGCCTCCACGTTCGAGCTGGTGGTAGCCGGGCGTGAGGTCACCGACGGGGAGCACGCCGGAGACATTGCCATTATGATGGTTGAAGCCGGCGGCACCGAGGGGGCCTGGGGCTACTACGAGGCCGGCGCGCCGAAGGTCACAGAGGAAGTCATCGCCGACGGGCTCAGCGCGGCCAAACAGTGGATCCGCGAGTCGATCTCGCTCCAGCAGGAGCTGGTAAAGATCGCCGGGGCCCGTGAGCCCCTCGCCTACACACCCGTCGTCGACTACGGCGACGACGTGTTCGCGGCGGTCGAGAAGAACGCCACGAAGGCGCTCGATAAGGCCATGCAAATCGCGGTCAAGGCTGATCGCAACGAGGCCACCGATGTCGCCACCGCAGCCGCCCTGACGGCGTTGGCCGGGACCGAAGCCAAGCCCGGCAAGTTCGCCGGTCGCGAAAAAGAAATCAAAGAAGCGGTCCGATCTTTGAGCAAGAAGTTGGTCCGTAAGCGCGTGGTCGAGAAGGGCATCCGTATGGACGGACGAGGAACCCGCGATCTTCGGGCCCTTTCGGCTGAAGTCGGCGTTCTGGGGACCGTCCACGGTTCTGCTCTGTTCCAACGGGGCGAGACCCAGGTTCTGAACGCCACGACGTTGGGCATGCCCAAGATGAACCAGCTGCTCGACACCCTCGACCCGCAGACCAAGAAATACTTCATGCACCACTACAACATGCCGCCTTGGGCCAACGGTGAAGTGGGTCGGGTGGGATCGCCGAAGCGCCGTGAGATCGGCCATGGCAAGCTCGCCGAGCGGGCG